>JAABTG010000008.1 GCA_011389995.1 Thiotrichales bacterium | reverse complement strand
CACAGCCATACCTGACAAGACAATGGATCATTTCAAGCCCCGAGACGGCGTGCTCCACGCCGAGGACGTGGACCTGGTGGACCTGGCCGCGCGCTACGGCACGCCGTGTTACGTCTACTCCAGGGCCACCATCGAACGCCACTGGCAGGCCTATGACGAGGCCATGGCGGGGATGGACCACCTGGTGTGCTACGCGGTTAAGGCCAATTCCAACCTCGCCGTGCTGGACCTCCTGGCGCGCCGGGGGTCGGGCTTCGACATCGTTTCCGGCGGCGAGTTGTCGCGGGTGCTGGCCGCCGGCGCGGAGGCCTCCCGGGTGGTGTTCTCCGGCGTGGGCAAGACAGCCGCGGAGATGGGCCAGGGCCTCGCGGCCGGCATCGGCTGTTTCAACGTGGAATCGCGGGCGGAACTGGTGCGTCTCGATGGCGTGGCGAGGGAGATGGGTGTGCGCGCGCCGGTATCCGTGCGGGTGAATCCCGACGTGGATCCCGGCACCCATCCCTATATCGCCACCGGCCTGCGGGAGAGCAAATTCGGCGTGCCCATGGAGGAGGCCCTGGCGCTCTATCTCGAGGCCGCCGCCATGCCCGGCATTCGGCCCGTGGGGGTGGATTGCCATATCGGCTCCCAGCTGGTCTCCACGGCCCCCTTCGTGGATGCCCTGGGGCGGGTGCTGGACCTGGTGGACAGGCTGGCGGAGGCCGGCATCGCCGTCCAACATCTGGACGTGGGCGGCGGCCTCGGCATCAGCTACCACGACGAGCACCCGCCGACCCCGGTGGAGCTGGTGGCCGCCCTGCGGCCCCGGCTGGCGGGCCGCCGGCTGCGCCTGCTGATGGAGCCCGGGCGTTCCATCGTGGGCAACGCAGGCGTCCTGCTCACGCGGGTGGAATACCTCAAGAGTCATGGCGACCACCACTTCGCGGTGGTGGACGCGGCCATGAACGACCTGGCCCGTCCCAGCCTGTACGGGGCCTGGCAGGCCATCGAAGCGGTGGTGCCGCGGTCCTCCCCGGGGCGCGTCTACGATGTGGTGGGGCCGGTGTGCGAGACCGGTGATTTCCTGGGCAAGGGACGGGCCCTGGCCCTGGCCCCCGGTGATCTGCTGGCGGTGCGGGGCGCCGGCGCCTATGGCTTCACCATGGGCTCCAATTACAACAGCCGCCCGCGCCCGCCCGAGGTGATGGTGGACGGTACCCGCACCCACCTGGTGCGTCCCCGCGAGGCCGTCATCGACCTCTACGCCGGCGAGACCACCCTGTCGCCCGACTGAACGGACCCGCCCGCGCCCAAAAAATTGGAACTACGAAAGACGCGAAAACGCGCGAACGTTTACGCAGGGCCGGGGCGAAGCTGCCCGGACCCGCGCCCGCCTCTGGCCGCGGTCATTGAGGATTGCAGCAATTCCCAAGTCCCTGCGTCCGAACCATGACGCTGGGGTTCCTCGAGTCTTTGGAAGGCTGGTTCTTATGCGCCGGGCATTCCCCGTTCTCTGACAACCCGTCGTTTTTTCCTTTCGCGTATTCCGCGTCTTTCGTAGTTGAAAATGGCCTTCAAGAAAGACCCTGAAGCGTGGCGGGTGGTCGCGCTACAATAACGGATGACCACGAGGCAGGCGTTTACCCATCATGTCCCAGCGTAAGGCCGTCGCCCTCATCTCCGGTGGCCTCGATTCCATGCTCGCCGCCAGGGTGATCATGGATCAGGGTGTACATGTGGAGGGGATCAACTTCTTCACCGGCTTCTGCGTCGAGGGCCACACCCATGCCATCCGCAGGAAGGACCGCGCCAGACCGAAGCGCAACAATGCCCTGTGGGTGGCGGAGCAACTGGGGATGCGGCTCCACATCGTGGATATCGTGGAGGAATACAAGGACGTGGTCCTCAACCCCGCCCATGGCTACGGGGCCCATCTGAACCCGTGCCTGGACTGCAAGATCTTCATGGTGAACAAGGCCCTGGAATGGATGGAGGAGCATGGCTTCGATTTCATCATCACCGGCGAGGTCATCGGCCAGCGGCCCAAATCCCAGCGCAAGGACACCATGCCGGTGGTGGCGCGGGAGTCGGGGGCCGACGATCGGCTGTTGCGGCCCCTGTGCGCCCGCAACCTGGAACCCACCCGACCGGAGCTGGAGGGCTGGGTGGACCGCCAGGCCCTGTTCAATTTCACCGGCCGCAGCCGCAAGCCTCAGATGGACCTGGCCCGCCAACGGGGTATCGATGACTATGCCCAGCCCGCCGGCGGCTGCTGCTTCCTCACGGATGAGCACTATGCGGTCAAGCTAAAGGACCTGTGGGCCAGCCGCCGGGCGCGGAATTACGACCTCGATGACATCATGCTCCTCAAAGTGGGCCGCCACTTGCGGCCGCGGCCCGCCTTCAAGCTCATCGTGGCCCGGGAAGAGGGGGAGAACAATTTCCTGCGCGGTTATCGCAAACGCTTCGTCCACATGGAACCGGTCAGCCACCCCGGGCCCCTGGTGCTGGTGGACGGCGAGCCCGGCGAACAGGACATCCGCCTGGCGGCACGCATCACCGGACGTTTCAGCCAGGGTCGCAGTGCCGCCATGGTGACGGTGCAGGTGACGGATCGGGACGGTGGGCGGCGCACCCTCGAGGTGCCTCCTCTGGACGCCGGTGACGTGCCGCGGGAATGGTACGTTTGAAGCCGTATTCGCCCGGGGGAAGCCCATGATGGAGCGCCTGGATGCCCGCGGTCTGTTCTGTCCCCTGCCGGTGATCCGCACCCAGGACCGGGTCGCCGTCATGGCCCTCGGGGAGCGGCTCGAGGTGGTGGCCACCGACCATGGGGTGCTCCATGACATCCCTGCCTGGTGTCGCATCAATGGACACCGCGTGGTGGAGTCCCGGGACGATGGCAGCGAAGTGACCCTGGTGGTGGAAGTGGGTACGTTGCCCGAGGCGCCGAACCATGGCCCATGATCACGTTCCCGCGGCGCGGGACGTGCGCTACGGCGTCACCCGCAAGGTCACCCTGGTGGGAGCGGTGGTCAACCTGCTATTGGCGGTGGCCAAGCTGGTGTACGGTGTCATCGGCCATTCCCAGGCCCTGGTGGCGGACGGCATCCATTCCCTGTCCGATCTGCTGTCCGATGTGCTGGTGATCGCCGCCGCCAGGCACGCCTCCCAGGAGGCCGATGCCGAGCATCCCTATGGCCACGGCCGCTTCGAGACGGCCGCCACGGTGGCCCTCGGCGTAATCCTCATGATGGTGGCCGCCGGCCTCGCCTGGGAGGCGGTAGAGCGGCTGATGGCTCCGTCCGAGTTGCTGCAGCCCCTGCCCGTGGTACTGGTGGTGGCCTTCGCCTCCATCGTCGCCAAGGAGGCCCTCTATCAGTACACCATGTGGGCGGCGCGCCAGCACCGTTCGGACCTCCTCAAGGCCAATGCCTGGCATCATCGCAGTGATGCGATTTCCTCGGTGGTGGTGCTGGCCGGGGTGGGCGGCACCATGGCGGGCATGCCTTACCTGGATGGCGTGGCCGCGGTGGTGGTGGCCCTGATGGTGGCCAAGGTGGGTTGGGATCTCGCCCAAAGCGGCGTTCAGGAGTTGGTGGATACCGCCCTCGAACCGGAGTTGGTGGAGGCCATACGCCAGAGGATCCTGCAAGTGGACGGCGTGCGGGACCTGCACCTGCTGAAGAGCCGGCGCATGGCGGGGGAGGCCCTGGTGGACGTGCACATCCTGCTGGAGGACCCTTTCCTCAGCGTCTCCGAGGGCCACCAGATCAGCGAGACGGTGAGGGGAAGGCTCATCCGCGACTTCGACGACATCACCGAGGTGATGGTCCATATCGATCCGGAGGACGACGAGCAGATCCCCATAAACCGCCATCTGCCCCTGCGGCGGGAACTGCTGGCCCGCCTGCGCCAACGCTGGCGTGGCATGGAGGGTGCCCGCCACGTGCGCCGCATCGGCCTCCATTACCTGAATGGACGCATCCAGCTGGATATTTACCTGGACCTGGAAGAACTGGCCACGGCCGGGGAACGACGGCGTCTGACCGCACCATTGGTCGAGGCGGCCCGGGAGGATCCCGCCGTGGGCAGGGTACGTCTGATGTACCTGGATGCACCAAAAGTAGGCGATGCGGCACCGAGCGCACCAAAATAAAGCAGTTCGGGTGGCCTTCATGATACAAAGGCACTGATTTGACGCGTCGAGGGGAATGGCACACATAATGCATTTTCCGGCCGTACGATTTTCCCATCCCCCAACCCCACTGGAGAGATTGCGATGTCTGCAGATGATGTCATCAAGCTAATGAAGGACAAAGATGTTCAGTTCGTCGACCTGCGCTTCACCGATACCAAAGGTAAGGAGCAGCATGTCACCATGCCCGCCAATGTCGTGGTGGACGACGACATGTTCGAGGACGGCAAGATGTTCGACGGTTCGTCCATCGCCGGCTGGAAGGGCATCAACGAGTCCGACATGATCCTCATGCCCGACCCGGATTCGGCGGTCCTCGACCCCTTCACCGACGAGCCGACCCTCAACGTCCGTTGCGACGTCATCGAGCCGTCCACCATGCAGGGCTATGACCGTTGCCCGCGCTCCCTGGCCAAGCGGGCCGAGGCCTATATGAAGTCCACGGGCATCGCCGATACCGCCTACTTCGGCCCCGAACCCGAGTTCTTCGTCCTCGACGACGTGCGCTGGGGCGCCGACATGAGCGGCGCCTTCTACAAGGTGGATTCCGAGGAGGCCGGCTGGAACTCCGAGCGGGTGTTCGAGGACGGCAACATGGGCCACCGGCCGTCGGTGAAGGGTGGCTACTTCCCCGTGCCTCCGGTGGATTCCCTCCACGACCTGCGCGGCGCCATGTGCCTCGCCCTCGAGGAGATGGGCGTCGGCGTGGAGGTGCATCACCATGAGGTGGCCACCGCCGGGCAGTGCGAGATCGGCACCCGCTTCGACACCCTGGTGCGTCGTGCCGACCAGAACCAGATCCTCAAGTACGTGGTGCAGAACGTGGCCCACAGCTACGGCAAGACCGCCACCTTCATGCCCAAGCCCCTGGTGGGGGACAACGGCAACGGCATGCACGTGCATCAGTCCCTGGCGAAGGACGGCGAGAACATCTTCGCCGGCGACCAGTATGGCGGCCTGTCGGAGACGGCCCTGTATTACATCGGCGGCATCATCAAGCATGCCCGTGCCCTCAATGCCTTCACCAACGCCTCCACCAACAGCTACAAGCGCCTGGTGCCGGGCTTCGAGGCCCCGGTGATGCTGGCCTACTCGGCCCGCAACCGCTCCGCCTCGGTGCGTATCCCCTATGTGTCGAGTCCCAAGGCCCGGCGCATCGAGGTACGCTTCCCCGACTCCACCGGCAACCCCTACCTGTCCTTCGCGGCCATGATGATGGCGGGTCTGGACGGCATCCAGAACAAGATCCATCCGGGGGACGCCATGGACAAGGACCTCTACGATCTGCCCCCCGAAGAGGAGCAGGCCATTCCCCAGGTGTGCTTCTCCCTGGAATGTGCCCTCCTCGCCCTGGACGCGGACCGCGAGTTCCTCACCGCCGGCGGCGTCTTCACCGATGACCTCATCGACGGCTACATCGCCCTCAAGGAGGCCGATATCATGCAGCTGCGCATGACCACCCATCCGGTGGAGTTCGACATGTACTACAGCCTGTAGCGTCCCGGCCCCGGCCGCACCGCGAGGTTCCACCGACGCCCCCGCCAGCCGGGGGCGTCTTCGTTTGCGGCCGGGGTGTCCGGAGTCTCTCCGTGGCCCGCGGTCCTCGATTGTCGGTCCCCCGGGCTTAGGCTATGCTCGGCCGTATGAAGGCGATTCTCCTGATGTTCCTGTTGTTGCCGGCGCTGGCCGCGACGGCCGAGTCCAAGGTCTACCGTTGGGTCGGGCCCGATGGGGCCACCGTCTTCTCGGATGAGCCCCGGCCCGGCGCGCAGGAGGTGGAGATACCCCCGGTGCAGACCATGCCGCGGCTCGAACTTCCCCGCGCGACTGTCCCCCAGGAGGATTCCGGCCCCACCGACGAGGGCGGCTACCAGAGTTTCTCCTTCGTCGCCCCCCAACAGGATGAGGGGGTACGGGCCAACAACGGCGTCGTCGACGTGCGCATGACCCTGGAGCCGCCGCTGCGGGCGGGCCACAGCATAGCCGTCACCCTCGACGGCGAGCCCCTGGGGGGCAATGCCCCTCTGAGCTTTCAGCTGCCCGGCATGGAGCGGGGCACCCATACCATCACGGCCGAGGTGGTGGACGCCGCCGGCGAGGCCGTCATCAGCGCCGGACCCGTTACCTTCCACGTGTTGCGGGCCGCCCTGGGAGGCGGCCCGTAGGCCTCCATCCTTAGCGGCCATTGCGTCCTGCCGGTCGGCGCCGGCACGGCTCGGTGGCCGCCGGCTGCGGGATCCCCGAAGTGCCCACCGGCGGCGTCACGGCTGCCGTTCCCCGCCCTCCCGTTGCCGCATCCCCTGCCCTTTGCCCAGCCTATGCACCATAATGGGGCAACAGGCCGCCCATAGCCATCGCGCGTGACCCGCAGTGGCGCCCCCTGCCCCGCCAGAGGCGACGATCCGGCTTGGGGCAGCCATGGTCCGTTTCTTGCTATGGACTGGTTACAGTGAACAAGAAATTTCTGCTTCCCATACTGGAGACACAAACCACGGCCGTGCTGCTGTTCGATTCGCGGCTGCGGCTGCAGTTGGCCAACCCGGCTGCCGAGAGCCTGTTGCAGACCAGCGAGAAGAAGATCAAGGACATGGGGCCCAAGGACATCTTCCCGGATTCCGCCAAGTGGGAGGGCTCCCTGGACTGGGCCCTGTCCTCCCGGCGCCCCTTTTCAGAGCGCGGACTGCAGTGCCGTCGCCCCAACGGCGACACCATCAGCGTGGACTGCGTGGTGACGCCCACCCAACTCCATGATGGCGGGGACGCACTGCTGGTGGAACTGATAGAGGTGGATCGTCACCATGCCATCGCCCGGGGTGAGCAGACCCTGGCCCAGCATGAGACCACCTATGCCATGGTGCGTGGCCTGGCCCACGAGATCCGCAATCCCCTGGGTGGGTTGCGGGGGGCGGCCCAATTGCTGGAGCGGGAGCTGGACAACCCCGAGCTGCTCGAATTCACTCAGGTCATCATCGGCGAGGCCGACCGTCTCCAGGCCCTGCTGGATCGCATGCTGGGTCCCCGCACCGTGCCCCATAAGCGCCCTTTCAACGTGCACCAGGCCACGGATCGCATATGCACCCTGGTGCGGGCCGAGGTACCCGACAGCATCAGCATCCACTGTGACTACGACCCCAGCATCCCCGAGGTGGAGGCGGACCCGGACCTGCTGATTCAGGCCTTGCTGAACATCCTGCGCAACTCTGCCCAGGCCATTCACGGCAGCGGTGAGGCGGGTTCCATCCTCGTGCGTACCCGCGTGGAACGCCAGGTAACCATCGGCGGGCGGCGCCATCGCCTGGCCGTGCGCATACAGGTCATCGACGACGGACCCGGCATTTCCCAAGAGATGATGGACAAGATCTTCTATCCCATGGTTTCGGGCAGAGCGGGGGGCAGCGGTCTCGGCCTGTCCATCGCCCAGAATCTGATACATCAACACGGCGGCTATATCGATTGCGAGAGTGCCCCCGGCAACACCGTCGTAACGGCCTGGTTGCCCCTGGAGAACGACCAATGAATACCCCGGAACGCGTTTGGGTCATCGACGACGACCGCTCCATCCGCTGGGTGCTGGAGCGGGCCCTGCGCCACGAAGGCATGCAGGTGACCAGCTTCGAGAGCGGCAGCGGGGTGTTGGAGCGCATGGCCCGGGAGCGGCCCGATGTGGTCATCTCGGACATCCGCATGCCGGACCTGGACGGCCTGGAGTTGCTGGCCCGGGTCACCGCGCGCTTCCCCGAGCTGCCGGTGATCATCATGACCGCCTACTCGGATCTGGACAGCGCGGTGTCGGCCTACGAAGGGGGGGCCTTCGAGTACCTGCCCAAGCCCTTCGACGTGGACGACGCCGTGGAGCTGGTGCGCCGCGCCGCCTCCCGCCGCAACTCCGCCACGGATGAGGCCGGCGGTGCCGCCGATGCCGCCCTCGAGGGGCTGGAGATCATCGGTTCGGCCCCTGCCATGCAGGAGGTGTTTCGCGCCATCGGCCGCCTCGCCCGCTCCTCGGTGACGGTGCTCATCACCGGCCAGTCGGGCACCGGCAAGGAGCTGGTGGCCCACGCCCTGCACCGCCACAGCCCGCGCAAGGAGCACCCCTTCATCGCCCTGAATACCGCCGCCATCCCCCGTGACTTGCTGGAGTCGGAGCTGTTCGGCCACGAGCGGGGCGCCTTCACCGGGGCCGCCGTCCAGCGTCGCGGCCGCTTCGAGCAGGCCCACGAAGGCACCCTGTTCCTGGACGAGATCGGTGACATGCCGGCGGAGCTGCAGACGCGGCTGCTGCGGGTGCTGGCGGACGGTGAGTTCTACCGGGTGGGGGGGACCACCCCCATCCGGGTGGACGTGCGGGTCATCGCCGCCACCCACCAGAACCTGGAGCAGCGGGTGAAGGACGGGGTGTTCCGTGAGGACCTCTATCATCGTCTCAACGTCATCCGCATCCATGTCCCGCCCTTGAAGGAGCGGCGGGAGGACATCCCTGGGCTGGCGGCACGGTTCCTGGACAGCGCGGCGGAGGAGCTGGGGGTGGAATCCAAACGGCTGTCCGCCGAGACGGAATCCTATCTGTCCTGCCTCGACTGGCCGGGCAACGTACGCCAGCTCGAGAACACCTGCCGCTGGCTCACCGTGATGGCCTCGGCAGAGGTGGTCGTGCCTGGTGACCTGCCGCCCGAACTGCGGGGACAGGAGGCGGAGACGGAGCGCGAGGAGGACTGGGAGGAGAACCTCACCCGCTGGTGTGAGCGTCACATCTCCCTCGGTGACAGCGCCCTGCGGGAGGAGGCGGTGCCACGCTTCGAACGCACCCTGCTCAAGGTGGCGTTGCGCCACACCCATGGCCACCGCCAGGCCGCCGCCCGGCTGCTGGGATGGGGTCGCAACACCCTCACCCGCAAGCTTAAGGAATTGCATCTGGACGAGCTTTGATGGCGAGGTGGGAGACGCACCCCGGCCATGGACCGCATGGGAAGCGCTATAGTCTCTAACGGAGGCACACAGGCACGGAGCTTATGGGACTTGCTGATGTTGTCTTGTATCGCGGGCAACCTTCGGTCGCAGGGGCCTCGGCAGCGGGCTCTCACCACGAAGCCAAAGCCGCCATTCGGGCCCAGCTATCTGTCTTTCTCCGTGCCTCTGTGCCTCCGTGAGAGACAATGCTTTTTATCCAGCTTCCGACTTCTCATGTTGTCTTTCCGCCTTGCTCCCAACCATACTTTAAACAGGGACCGGCGCAGGAGGCGCCGGTGGTTCCCGGTAATGGCACCGGTGCCGGGCAGGGCGGCCCCGGCCCAGGTGTGATACGGAGGCGGAAATGTTCCTGAAGGAAAAGAGTACAGACCACATGGTGGAGGTTCTTCAACCGGAAGAGCTCTTCGACCCGTTCCAGACCCGGGTCACCGGTCGCTACAACACCGGCGAGGATTTACCCGACCCCGGTCCCTTCGACAAGGGGGAACTGGTATTCCTGTCGGGCGAGGCCCTGCCCCGTTGCTGGGTGGACCCCCACTATCGGGATGTCGGTCAACGTTAGACGTGCCCCAGGCACGCCGGGTCCCCCCTCTCCTCCTCAGGCCCCATCCGCCGGGAGCGGGTGGCAAGGCGTGCCGCGGCGGGCCTTTGGGTCCTTCTGGCGTGCGCCTCGGCCCCTGAACGCGGGCGGGCGGTGAGGGGTGTAAGCGGTTGGCCCCTCGCCACTCGCCGGGGGGTATTTAGCCGCCCTTAAGGGGTACGCCATCCTTCCGCCAGACGCTTCCTAAGTGCCGGCTTTGGGGTTAACCTTGCCGCGCTTTTTTCCTATTGGATGTCTGCCCCATGGCCGGTGAGTCCCCCTCCCTTGACGTTGGCGCCCTGCGCTCTTCCACCATCGCCGCCGTCGATCTCGGCTCCAACAGTTTCCACATGATCATCGCCGAGGTGCAGGACGGCCACGTGCGGGTGGTGGACCGGTTGCGGGAACAGGTCCAGCTCGCCGCCGGGCTCGATGCCCGGGGCTTTCTCGATGACGGGGCCGTGACCCGCGCCGTGTCCTGCCTGGAGCGGTTCGGCCAGCGTGTCCAGGAGTTGCCCCGGGGTGCGGTGAGGGCGGTGGGCACGAATACCCTGCGTACCGCACGGAACGGCGCGGAATTCATGCACCGCGCCCGCAGGGCCCTCGGCCATCCCATCGACATCATCGCCGGTCGTGAGGAGGCCAGGCTGATTTACCTGGGCGTCGCCCACAGCCAGGCTGACGACAGCGGCACCCGCCTGGTAATGGACATCGGCGGCGGCAGCACGGAGTTCATCATCGGCGAGCGCTTCGAGACCCGCCATCGCGAGAGCCGCTACATGGGCTGTGTCTCCTATACCCGCGACTATTTCCCCGATGGCCGGATTACCGAGGCCGCCATGGTCAAGGCGGAGATCGCCGCGCGTCTTGAACTGGAGAGCATCGAGGGTCGCTTCCGACGCATCGGCTGGGACCACGCCATCGGCGCCTCGGGCACCATCAAGGCGGTGCGCTCGGTGTTGGAGGCCAACGGCTGGAGCGACGACGGCATCACCCCCAAGGGCCTCGCCAAGCTGCGCCGCGCCCTCATCAAGGCAGGGACCATCGAGGCCCTCGGCATGGAAGGACTGGGCAAGGAGCGGGCGCCGGTGTTTCCGGGGGGCGTGGCCATCCTCAGTGCCACCTTCGAGGCCCTGGGCATCGACGAGATGGAGGCCTCCGACGGGGCCCTCAGGGAGGGCCTGCTCTATGACCTGCTGGGGCGGATCCGTCACGAGGATGTGCGGGAGCGCACCATTCGTCAGATGGTCAAACGCTTCGATCTGTCGGCGAAGTTCGCGCGCCGAGTGGCGGACACCGCCGACTATTGCCTGCGGCAGGTGAGGGCGCAGTGGGAGCTCCAGGGTGACGAGGACGCCAACGCCCTGCGCTGGGCGGCACTGCTCCACGAGATGGGCATGGCGGTGGCCCACAACCAGTACCACAAGCATGGGGCCTATATCGTGCGCCACGCCGACATGCCGGGCTTCTCCCGGCAGGAGCAGGCCTTCCTGGCCGCCCTCATTCGCGGCCATCGGCGCAAGTTTCCCAAGGGCGAATTGCAGGAACTGGCCGGCGTCAGGGCGGATACGGCCAAGCGCCTTTGTATCCTGCTGCGTCTGGCGGTTCTCATGAACCACGCCCGCAGCAAGCATGCCTTTCCGGAGTTCAGGCTGCTGTCCGGCGCCAACAGCCTGGCGGTCATATTCCCCACCGGCTGGCTGGTGGAGCATCCCCTCACTGCGGCCAACCTGGCCCAGGAGGCGGATTACCTCAAGGCCGTCAAGTTCAAGCTGGAATTCCGCTGAACCGCGAAGCCGTTACCGGCCCGGTCTCAGGCCGCGGCCGGGACGATGGTGGCCGGGGGGGTCACGGCTCCCGCAGCCAGCGGGCGGCGTCCTTGGCGAAGTAGGTGAGAATGCCGTCGGCGCCGGCGCGTTTCATGCCGACGAGGGCCTCCATGGCCACGGCCTCGAGATCCAGCCAGCCGTTGGCGGCAGCGGCGTGGAGCATGGCGTACTCGCCGCTCACCTGGTAGACGAAGGTGGGCACGCCGAAGGTGTCCTTGACCCGCCGCACCACGTCCAGATAGGGCAGGCCGGGCTTCACCATCACCATATCGGCACCCTCCCGGAGGTCCAGGGCCACCTCGCGCAGGGCTTCGTCCGCGTTGGCGGGGTCCATCTGGTAGCTGTACTTGTTGCCGGCCCCGAGACTGCCTGCCGAGCCCACGGCGTCGCGGAACGGGCCGTAGTAGGCGGAGGCGTATTTGGCGGCGTAGGCGAGGATGCGGGTGTGGATATGGCCGGCGTCCTCCAGGGCGTGGCGTATGGCCCCCACGCGGCCGTCCATCATGTCCGACGGGGCGACGATGTCGGCTCCGGCGGCGGCGTGGGACACCGCCTGCTCCACCAGCACCGCCACCGTCTCGTCGTTGAGGACGTAGCCGCTGTCATCGATGAGACCGTCCTGGCCGTGGGTGGTGAAGGGGTCGAGGGCCACATCGGTGATGATGCCGAGCTCTGGAAAACGCGCCTTCAACGCGCGCACCGCCCGTTGCGCCAGACCCTCCGGGTTGAAGGCCTCGCGGGCATCCTCGGTCTTCTTCTCGGTGGGAGTGACCGGGAACAGGGCCATGGCCGGGATCCCCAGTTCCACCACGGCGGCGGCCTCCGCCATCAACAGGTCGATGGACAGGCGCTCCACGCCGGGCATGGAAGTCACCGCCTCGCGACGGTTGGTCCCTTCCAGCACGAATACCGGATAGATGAGGTCGTCGGTGGTCAGGCGGTGCTCGCGCATGAGGCGGCGCGAAAATCCGTCGCGGCGCATGCGGCGGGGGCGTGCGAGGGGGTAGGCTGCGTCTTTGATCTGGAGGGTCATGGGGTAACGTCTGAGGTTGGGGCCGGGGGGCCGGGGGGCCGGGGGGCCGGGTACGGCCCCGGACTATTCCTGGTGGCCTCGCCCGGGTGCGGTCCTGGCGGTGGCCGCCTCGGGGTAGAGACGCTTGGCCAAGCGGATGAATTCGAAGGCGGCCTTGCCCTGGCGTTCCAGTTCGAATACTGCGAGGCCTTCGCTGAAGGAGCGGCGGAACATGGTGCGCTGGCCGAGACGGGTCTTCAACACCGTGGCGCCCGGCAGCGAGCCGAGGGCCTCCTCTGCCTCATCCGACTCACGCACGGAATAGTGGGTGTCGGCACGGTTGATGAAGGTGAGGATCTCCGGCCGGGCGTCGGGATTGAGGGCCTCGGCGATGATGCTGAGGAAGCGCTGGGTGGACCACACGTCGGCCTGGCTGGGCCCCACCGGAATGACGATGCGGTCGGCCATGTTGATGGCCTGGCGCATGGCCCACAGATTGGAGGCGCCCACATCCACCAGGACCTCTCCCTGGTGCCCCTTGAGGACCGTGCCGGGGTCGTTCTCCGCGCGGTAGATGGCCACCTCCGGGCGGATGTTCTCCTCGCGCCGCACTTCGCCGACATCGCTCAAGGTGGCCTGGGGATCGAGGTCGAAGGCCACCACCTCCACCCGGGCATGGGCAAGCCACACGGCCAGATTGAATGCCACCGTGCTCTTGCCCGAGCCCCCCTTCAGGTTGCCGACGACCGTAATCATCTACTTACCCCGTACTCGTGAGTTGTGGTGTCAGGGCACTGCCGCCCCGTACCGGCGGCGGACGCCGGCGGTGAACCTTCCCTCAGCGTCGGCCCTGAGGGCCGCGCTGAGGCATCTCTATCTTCTCGTAGCCCGGGGGGATGGTGAACAGTTCCGCCGGCTGGGGGGCGACCTTGATGTCGCTGAGTTCCCTCACCACGCCGCTGGGGCCTTCACCGCGAATAGGGATGCGCAGCTCCTTGTCGAACCACTCCGTCCACTGGGTGGCCTGCTGTCCCCGGCCCTTGCCGGTGGTGACGAAGCGCCACTTCTCCGCCTCCCGTCCATTGATGGTCTCCACGCCGAGGCGGGTGCATTGCAGGCCGCTGGAGGCCTGCTGACAGGGGCTGCCCGGCTCGTCGGGCAGGGGCGGTTCCTGGGTACTGCCGGCACCCGAGGCGGGTTGGCCCGTGAACTCGACATACTGTTTCTCGGCCGGATTCAACAGCCACATGATGTTCTTGGATTTGTCGTGGATCCTGATGCGTTCCTGGCCCTTGATGGATGTCTCTTCGCGCATGGCGTCATCCTTGACGTAGAGCCTGGAGGTCATTTCCTCCTGATTGGGTGCCTTCTGGGTCATGGTGGCTGAAAACTCCACCGCCAGTACCGCGGTGACCGGGGCGGCCAACCAGAGGCTAATGATTCCAAGCAAACCATAACGCATTTTCATATTTTCCTACCTTTAGGGCTGGGTCAGACAGCAGCGGACGGCACCGCCGTCGTGCCGGCGGTGGGTATGCGCCGGCCTGGCGTGGTGGCTCCGTCCTGCTCGATGCCATTTTAGTGTTCCGCCTGCCAACAATCATCCGCCAGCCGCAGCGACCACACTCAGTACGGGTATGGCGCCGGCAGGGGGGGCAGAGACGGCATGCCGCCCCGCGGATCGGCGTATCCGGGGACATAACCGGGCGCGTAAGGGGGGGCAGGGCGGTAACCGGGGTACCCCGGCGGGCCGCCAACCCTCGATCCGCCTTCGGCGTTTCGCCTCTCGCCTTTCCTCCTGTTGGTCTCCCTTTCCCGCTCGCCGCGGCTGCCGATACCGCCCCATGGGCGATCCGACCAGTCGGAGGACCATGGATTGTAGGTCCTGCGTGACTGTTCCTGCTGCGGTGGCGCGCCGCGCCGCCCCCAGGGTTGCCTCCCCGACCCGTCATCGCCCCGGGGGGCGCCGTATTTGTCGCGAGGCGGGGTACTTCCTTCGTCGAGCCACCACGCATCTTCCCGGGCTTCGCCCCAGGAGCTGTCACCCCCGTCTCTCCCCCAGGAGCGGCCTCCATCCTCCTGCCACCATTCGCCGGCGGGAGCCAATGGACTGATGAGCAGGCCCAAGGCGACGATGGCCGTTTTCACTCCCCCCCCTTGGTTGCGGCGCGCCATGGGTAGACACGGTCGAATGTGCGAGGGCAGGGGCTCAGTCGTCGAACCCTGACGAGCCGCTTCCCAACCCCGGCATGTCCCGCTTGAGGCGAATACCCCGACGCTTCTTGCGCTGGCCCGAGGCGTCCTCCGCGGAAGCGCGACCATCCCGTTGGGGAGGCGCCTTGGCTCCCCCTTCCTTGCGTGGGGCGGCGGGCTTGCTCGCCACCGCCGGGGGCGCAGGCGTGGCGGGCTTCTTCAGGGAGATGCGCTTCTTGCCGGGGACCTTCGGCGGAGCGGGCTTCCGGGCCGGCCCGGGGGCACCCTGGGGTGCTGCCATCGGGACCGGCGGCGGGGGAGCGGCTTCGTCCTGTTGCGGGGCCGCCGGCGGGGGTTCCGATTCCGGTGGCCGGGCGGTCTCCGTAGCCCCGGCGTCCGTTGACTCGGGCCCCGACCCGTCGGCCGGCGTGGCTGTCGAACCCGCCTGCTCCGGCGGAGGCACCGGCGCGGGAACGGGCGCCGCAGGGGGGACCGGCTCCGCATCCCCGCTGTCGAACGGCGCCTGCTCGTGGGACGCCGGGGCGGACGGCGCCGACGCCGGTTCCGTGCCCTGGATGCTGACCTCCGGGGTACCCGGCGGGGTTGCGGTGTCTCCGCTGCCATTGCCGCGCCCGGGCATCAGGCGCTTGAGCAGACCCACCAGGGCGAGGGCCGCCCCCTTGAGCATGAACAGGGCCATGTAGCTGACATTGGCCACCCGCTCCTTCATCGAGGTTTTGGGCTGGGCACGCACCGTCGACACCGGTGTACCCGGGGGCTGGGGACTCGGGCCACCGCCCGGTGGGGGTACCGGGGCATTGCCGCCCGGGCCACCGTGGCCCGGGGGGAACGCCAGGGAGATGAGGGATTCCGAGGCGGCGATGCAGCCCAGGGGAATGACAATGAGCGTGAGGATGGTGGAAACCATCACGCCGAAGGCCAGGGAGATGGCCATACCCTTGAAGATGGGATCACCCAGGATCACGCTGGAGCCCGCCACCAGAGCCAGGGCCGTGATCATGATGGGCCGGGTCCGGGTGGTGCAGGCCTGGATCACCGCCTCCTTGACCTCCGTGCCGTCGCGGATGGCGTGGATGGCGAAGTCCACCAGCAGGATGGAGTTGCGCACGATGATCCCGGCCAGGGCGATCCAGCCGATCATGGAGGTGGCGGTGAATTCCGCCCCGAACAGCATGTGGCCCGGAATGATGCCCAGCAGGGTGAGGGGGATGGGCGCCATGATGAGCAGGGGGACCCGGAAGTTGCCGAACTCCCACACCACCAGGATGTAGATCAGCACCAGGGCGGCGGCGAAGGCGATGCCCATATCCCGGAAGGTCTCGTAGGTCACGGTCCATTCGCCGGCCCACTGGAAGCCCAGTCTGGCGTCGGTGGGTGGCGGCCCCGTGAAGTAGCCGTAGTAGCTCTGGTCCTCGCCGTTCATGGCGTCCCGCAGCCACTCGTAGTCCCGATCCTCGCGGATCATCTCTTCCACCTGGAACATGCCGTAGATGGGTGCCGCCAGGCGCCCCACACTCTCGGCCGTAACGTATTCGACGGGCCGCAGATCCTTGTGGTAGATGGTGGGTTGGGTGGGGACCTGAACGAAGCGGCCCAGCTCCGCCAGGGGGATGGTCTGGCCACCGGCGGTGGGGATGGGCAGGTCCCCCAGGATGCTGATCTCGGAGCGCTTGTAGAGGGGCACCTGGATGACGATGTTGGTGGGCTCCAGCACGTTGGCCTGCTTGATGTCCCCCACCTTGTGGCCGCCCATGGCCATGGTGACGTTGCGGTTGATGGTGTCCACGGAGATGCCGCGCCGCACGGCCTTTTCCCTGTCCACCTCGAAGCGCCAGTAGCTGGAGGGTTCTTCCACGTAGCTGTAGACGTCGTCCAGGTTCTCGGCCTTCTCGAACATCTCCGCCATGGCGGCGGCCATGGCGCGCCGGGCCTCGCCCGAGGGGCCATGGATCTCCGCCACCACCGTCTGCAGCACCGGCGGCCCGGGCGGCATCTCCACCACCGCGATACGGGCGCCGGTGTTGCGGATGGTGGTCCGCAGCTCGGAGTCGGGGCCGGTGATGAGCTCCCGGGTCATCACCGCCAGCTCGTGGCTGGAGAGGTCGCGTTTGGTCTTGTGGGTGAGCTGTACCTGGATCTCGGCCTGCCACGGCCGGTCCCGCAGGTAGTAGTGGCGCACCATGCCGTTGAAGTCGAAGGGCCGGGCGGTGCCGACGTAGGTCTGCAGGGCCGTCACTTCGGGGATCTCGGTGCGGATGGCGTCGGCGATCTGGCGGGTCAGATTGGCGGTCACCGGCAGGGCCGTGCCCTCGGGCATGTTGATGACGAGGCTGAACTCGGGCTTGTTGTCCAGGGGCAGCATCTTCACCGTGACCGCGGTGGTGTAGAACATGAACATGGCCAGGAACAGCGCCCCCCACAGGGCGAGGCGGAACAGCAGGCGCTTGCCGCGATGGTCGATGAGGGGGATGAGGACACGCCGGAACAGCCCGTCGAGGCGGGAGGCCATGGCATGCTCCCGCTTTTCCTGGCGATGGAGATATTCCTTGCTGGGCTTCAGGCGCAGGGCCCACCAGGGGGTGAACATGAAGGCCGCCAGCAGGGAGACGATCATGGCCACGGAGCCCAGCGCCGGGATGGGCTCCATGTAAGGGCCCATCATGCCGCGCACGAAGCCCATGGGCAGCAGGGCGGCCACCACGGTGAAGGTGGCGATGATGGTGGGGTTGCCCACCTCCCGCACCGCGTCCACCGCCACCTCGGCGCTGGTGCTGTCGGACTCGAGCCAGCGCCGGTAGATGTTCTCCACCACCACGATGGCATCGTCCACCAGGATGCCGATGGAGAAGATGAGGGCGAACAGGGAGACGCGGTCGATGGTGTAGCCCATGAGAAAGGCCGCGAACACCGTGAACAGGATGACCACGGGGATCACCAGGAGCACCACCAGGGCCGGGCGCAGGGCCACGAAGGCGAACAACACCAGCAGGAAGACGAAACCGGTGGCCTTGAAGAGCTTCATGATCAGCTCGTTGACCTTGTCATCGGCCGTCTCGCCGTAGTTGCGGGTGACGCTGACGTTGACGTTGCTGGGGATCAGGACCCCCTTCAGGGACTCCACCTTGTCGATGATGGAAGCGGCCACCTGGACGCCGTTGGAGCCCTCCTTCTTGGCTACCGCGAGGGTCACGGCCGGCACCCCCTCGGCCTTCACGTCATGGTCGCCGGCCGGGGCGGTGTAGTACTCCACCAACTTGGTGGTCTCCGCCGGGCCGAAGCTGACCTGGGCCACGTCACGAACGTACACCGGCACCTCATTGCGGGTGCCCACCACCAGCCGCGACACGTCCTCGGCGCTGCGCAGGAACGAACCCGTATAGACGTTGAAGAAGGTGTTGCGGGCCTCGACGGTGCCCGCCTGCTGCTCGGCATTGGCGGTGCGGATGGTCTGGGCCACCTGGTCGAGGCTGATGCCGAAGCCCGACAGGCGCTGGGGATAGACGTTCACCTTGACCCGCTCGCGGCTGCCGCCCACCACGAAGCCCTGGCCGGTGTCGGGAAGCTCCTTGACCTCCTGCAGGATGTCCAGGGCCAGCTTGCGCAGGGCCGCGTCCCCGAGTTGGGGGTCGGGCGACCACAGGGTCAGGGTCACCACGGGTACGTCATCGATGCCCTTGGGTTTCACCAGGGGCGGCCGCACCCCCGGCGGGATCTTGTCCATGTTGGACTGGATCTTGTCGTGGACCTTGACGATGGACGGCCCCAGCTCCTCGCCCACGAAGAACTGAACGGTGACGATGGCCTGGCCGCGCTGGGAGGCGGAATAGACGTGCTCCACCCCGGGGATCTCGCTCATGATGCGTTCGAGGGGCTGGGTCGCCAGGCTGGCCACCTGGGAGGCATCGGCGCCCGGGTACTGGACGAAGATGTCCACCATGGGCACGGATATCTGGGGGTCTTCCTGGCGCGGCGTCACCGCCAGGCCGATGAGGCCGAGGAACAGCATGGCCACGAAGAGCAGCGGCGACAGGGGCGAGTTGATGAACGCCCGGGTCAGATTTCCCGCCAGCCCCAGGTGTTCGTCGTTCTGTTCTTCGGTTGTCGTCTTGTCGTGGTCTGCCATGCGAACTGTCGTCCCAGCGGCCGGCGGGGCCGGCGAAGTCTACTCCTGGCCGCGCCTCCAATAACGCACGTCGGGGGGGCCGCGGCGCCCCGACGCTCGTTGGCTGGACCGTGAGGCGGCCACCCTAATCTATTTCCCGCCCATCCTTTGCAAAGGGATCAGTAGGGGCGACGTCCCCCGGCCGGACCCATGTCCAGCGGAGCCTGGCCCTGGATGTAGATGACCTCACCGGGACGAAGGCCTGACAGCACGGAGACCGTCTGGGAATCGATGTACTCCCCCAGACGGACCACCCGCAGCTCCCGTCCACCTTCGGGGGTCGCCACCTGGACCATGGGCAGGCTGCCACGCTGGATGAGGGCCGAAGTGGGAATGGCGATGACGTTGCGCACCAGGGCATTGTTGTCGGGGATCATCACCTCGGCGTACATGCCCGGGGCCGCCGGGGTGCCCGGCTGGATGTCGAATTTGACGGTGACGGTGTGGCGCTGGGGGTCCGCCATGGGAAAGACCCGGGCCACCCTCACCTTGACGGGCTTGTCGCTGACGTCCAGGCGGGCCTCCAGCACCTGGCCCTCGCGCACGGGCATGAGGCGCGCCGGCACCTCCACCTGGATCTGCAGGGAGCGCACATCGGCGAACTTCACCAGGGGATGGCCCGGCTGCACCGTATCCCCCACCTCCACCATCTTGTTGACGATGACGCCATCGAAGGGGGCGATGGACTTGGCGTCGCGAAACTTGGTCTCGATCTGACGCAACTGGGATTCGGCCCGCTCGTAGGCGTTGTAGGCCTGTTCCAGCTGAGTCCTCTGGCCATAGAGATCGGCGTGGCGCTCCAGGCCGGGGGAGCCCTGGCCCATCATGCCCCCCAGGGGCCGGGTGAAGAACTGATCGAAGAGGGTGGGCATACCCATACCGGGCATGCTGGATGGCGACCTCGCCTGGGGGGCGATGAGCTCCCGGGAATACTGGGTCTGGGCGTTACGTATGGCGGACTCGGCGTCCCGCAGGGCCGCCAGTGCGGACTGTCGCTGGGCGCGCAGCTCGGCGTCGTCCAGCTCCACCAGCACCTCTCCCTCCTCGAAGTAGTCGCCTTCGGCACCCCCGATGTTGATGACCCGACCGGGTATCTGGGCCGCCAGAGTGACGTCCTTGTAGGGCACCACGGTACCCCCCAGGGTCACGGTGGCCTCCTTCGAGGTCTCCTGAACCACCATGGTGGGCGTGCCCTGGATGGCGCCACCCTGGCGGGGGTAACCGGCGGGGGGGGCGCCTCCACCGTAGCCCTGGTTGTAGCCTCCGCCACGACCGTAGTCCTGGGCGGCGACGGTGAAGGCCGCGCCGAGCAGGGCAGCGGTGAGCGCGATTAGATGTGGGGAGAGGCGTACCATGGCGGCTCGTCGGATGTCCAGGATTTGGGCGAACGTTGGTTGAGGGATGGTGCTGTCAGACCCTGCCCATCACGGAGAAGCTCTTGACGAAGGGGCCCGCCATCCGGGGATCCTTGGCCATCGCCTTGTAGTCGCCGACCGCGAACTTGAGTTTGCCGGTCATGTAGGCGGAGCCGAGGGACATCATACTGACCCCCTTTTCCTTCCATTTGTTCCAGGTTTCCGGGCCGGCGCGCAGGTCCCAGTTCAGGGACTCGCCATTGTAGGCGCCGGCACGGGTGACCCGGCCGTTTTCCACCTCGATGAAACCCCGGGGCTCGGCTTCGCCCTCGAAGCCATAGCCGATGGTGGAGTTGAAGCCGATCTCCGCGAGGGCTCCGGCGAGTTCGGGTTCGTTGTTCCAGGCTTCTTGAAAACCCTGCATCCACTCAGCACTGAAAAGATCCGCCATATGCTGTTTATCTCCTTTATGCAGATTGAGGCTCTGGGGGTGCGCCCATCCGACCGTGGCGCAATGCGGGCCGCGCAGGGAGACGGCTTTTCGATTGGTGGCCCAAAGAGTTATGAACAGTGCGCCGTCGTCCCGTTGTTCCGGGGGGAACATGCTGGACTGGGATGCCTAACCGTCGACCCGGAACAGGCATCCTGAAACCTTCAATTTACCGTTGAGATTTAGAAGGTTGGAATGCCAAAATCATTCCGAACATTAATTGATTCCGTCAATCTTTTCAATATGAACAGGACGCGCCGGCGCCGGCGCCGACCGCCACCCGGCCATCATTCCGCCGCCTCCAGGCGTTCCATTGTGCCCTCTATCCAGGCCTCCACGCGACGGTTGATCTGCGTGCTGCTGAGGCCGTCAGGGACCACCGGCGGGCCGATCACCACGCGTATGGTGCCCGGATACTTGAAGAAGCTCCGGCGCGGCCAGCAATGGCCGGCGTTGTGGGCCACCGGCACCACGGGGCTGCCGGTGGCGAAGGCCAGTTTGGCCCCCCCCACGTGGTAGCGCCCGCGCTCGCCGGGAGCCAACCGGGTGCCCTCGGGGAAGATGATCACCCAGATGCCTTCGGCCAGGCGGCGGCGGCCCTGTTCCAGTAGCTGCTGCCCCGCTTTGCGGCCCCTGGAGCGGTCGATGGCGATGGGGCGCATGAGGAACAGGGCCCAGCCGAAGAAGGGAATGCGCAGCAGTTCCCGCTTCAGCACATAACACTGGGGCATGAACCACAGGACCAGGGCCAGGGTCTCCCAGGCGGACTGGTGCTTGGCCATGACGATGGCCGGCGTATCGGGGATGTTTTCCAGCCCCTCCACCTCCCAGTCGATACCGCAACAGAACCTCAGCCACCACAGGTTGAAGCGGTTCCACAGCGTCGCCCAGCGCTGGCGTTGTCGAAACGGTGCGGGGGCGAGGAGCAGGGTCACCGTGGCGATGAGCACGGTGGATACGGCCTGGCCGGCGAAGAACACCGTCGACCCCACCGCCACGCGGGCGCTAAGGGGCCGCCTCATGGGGCGGCAGGTGGTGTCTTTCTGACAATATGCGCCACCGCCCCGGCCAGATCGTCGAACACCGGCACGTCGCTGGCCGCCGTCAAGCCCTGCTCCGTCTGGCGCCCGTTGCCGGTCCGCACCAGCAGGGGGCGGGCCCCCGCGGCGCGCGCGGCGTCCAGGTCACGCTGGCTGTCGCCGATGGCGTAGGCCCCGCCCAGGGGGGCCTTGAGGCGGGCGGCCAGGTCGAGCAGCAGGCCGGGCTTGGGCTTGCGGCAGTCGCATTGGTCGTCCGGCGTGTGGGGACAGAAGAAGATGGCCTCGATGTAGCCGCCATGGACCTTCAATTCCTCGAGCATGCGGGCGTGGATGCGATGGAGGTCCTGGACGCTGAACAGGCCCCGGCCGATGCCGGACTGATTGGTGGCCACCACCACACGGTAGCCGGAGCGGTTGAGACAGGCGATGGCGTCCAGGCTGTGGGGCAGGGGCCGCCACTCCCCGGGGCCCTTGATATAATCCGCCGAGTCATGGTTGATGACGCCGTCTCTGTCCAGGATGACGAGTTTCATTGGGGGCTGGAGTCTTTTCCACATTTAACAGGCGACATTATGGCCCATGCCGAGGCCGTCGCGTAACGGCAGTGAAACACGTCCCTCGCTATATTGGCCATTCGAATCGTTAGCGCTTAGGATTAGCGGAACCGTCCGACGCTACCCGGCGTCACCATGGGCGGTGAGTCGGTCCCGGGCCCCATGGTTCCTGCCGCGCAGGTCAGGGCACGGTGTCTCGTTAACAGTGCCGCGCCACTGGCGCGGTGGTCTCCCTCGCCGAGGTCGCGAAGACGCGTGGGGAGCGGTCCGTTGCGGTCCGTTGGCGCCGCAGGGCCCCCCGCGGGGGGTGAGGGGGTGACTGTCGAGGTGGCTATGGAGCAGACGTCCAAACCGTTGATACTGGCGCTGGATAACGGCGGCCACCCCATGGGCTGGCTGCCGTGGCAGGATGCCGTGCGTCTGTACGCCCGCGAAGAGATCGTGTGGGTCCTCGGCAAGCCCGCGGTGGTCATCCGCGGCGGCACCAATCGCCTCACCGGCCTGCGCTCCGAACTCGCCATGCATACCATCGTGGCGGTGCGGGGTGCCGACTCCCGGCGCCGGCGTATCACCGCCCCGGGCCTCACCAACCGGGCCCTGTTTCAGCGCGACCATCAGCACTGCATGTATTGCGGTGACCGCTTCCCCATCTCCCTGCTCACACGGGATCACGTCAAGCCCCGTTCCCTGGGGGGCGGCGACAGCTGGAAGAACGTGGTGACGGCCTGTCGCGCCTGCAACACCCGCAAGGGCAATCAGACCCCGGAGCAGGCGCGCATGCCATTGCTCGCCGTGCCCTACGTGCCGAGTCATGCGGAATACCTGATCCTCGCCAACCGGCGCATCCTCGCCGACCAGATGGAATTCCTCAGGATGCACGTACCGCGCAAGCGGCGTCATCTGCTGTAATCGAGAAAGGCGTGCCCCAGGCACGGTTTCTCCGCTTCTCCCGGAATAGACACCCTTCAAACTGCTCCCCCTCTCCCTTTGGGTCCCATCCGCCGGGAGCGGATGGGAACGCGCGGAGCGCGGCCCCGCAGGGGTGGAGGGCAGGGATGCCCGGAATACAGGGCCCTTAGGATTACTCTCCCTCTCCCCGAGGGAGAGGGCCGGGGTGAGGGGACGCGAAGCCAGGCTCAAAGCTCTGCCACGGCCTGGTATCCCCTCATCCTGTCCTTCTCCCCGAGGGAGAAGGGACCTCATCTGGGACGGCGGCAGGATCGTGCGGGCCGGGGCATTAAGGATCTCCTTCAAACTACTTCTCCCTCTTTCAAACTACTCCCCCTCTCCCTTTGGGCCCCATCCGCCGGGAGCGGATGGGAACGCGCGGAGCGCGGCCCCGCAGGGGTGGAGGGCAGGGATGCCCGGAATAGAGGGCCGGGGTGAGGGGATGCGAAGCCAGGCTGGAGGCTCCGCCCCGGCCCGGTATCCCCTCATCCTGTCCTTCTCCCCGGGGGAGAAGGGACCTTCTCTGAGACGGCGGCAGGATCGTGCGGGCCGGGAACAAGGGACCTTTGCCGAGACGGCGGCGGGACCGGGGGGCTACTGGCCCTGGCCGTGGAGGTAGGTGTTCATGGCCGCGCCCTCTGCGCCGAGGCTCTGCACCCGTGCCACCAGGTCGCCCTCGCACAACAGGGGCTGGCGCCGCATCCCCGACAGCAGGCCGGACGCCGGGCTCGTGATGTCGCTGATGATGTCGCCGTCGAAGGCGTCGTGGAGGTTGCCCAGCACCTCCCCCCGGCGCACCCAGCGGCCCACCTCCAGGTGGCTGACGAACAGCCCGGCCCCGCGGGAGATGACGGGTACGCTCTGGTCCACGCCGAAGTAGTGCACGTCCTCCTCCGGTTCGGTGAAGCGGGTGCCGGTGAGGGCCCCCTTGTGGAGCAGGAAGTTGAGCAGGGCCTGGAACAGGCGCTCGCAATGGGGGAGCTGGAGGCTGCCGGCCTGGCCGGCCTGGATGACGTAGTTCTCCCCTCCGTGGTGGCGCCAGGCGTGGCCCAGGGTGCTGGTGAATACGCCGCTCATGGGGCGTTCCACGATGGCGGGCAGTCCGAACAGGTAGGCACCGGCCCGCTCGTCGTCGTGGGGCTCGTAGAGCCGCACCTGGGGCAGTTCCTCGAATTGGTCGTTGGAGCAGTGGATATCGATGCGGTGGCGGGCCGACAGGGTGCCGGCCAGGAGGGCGTAGGCGATGCGCTGGGTGGTCTCGCCGGCCGGATGGCCGGGGAAGGAGCGGTTGATGTCGGTCTTGTCGAAGGGCCAGATGCGGCTGCCGGTGTTGACCCCCAGCACGTTGACGGCCGGCACCACCATCACCCGGCGGCGGACACGAAAGTCGGGGTGCTGGCCGGCCGCCGCCCGGCGCAACAGGTTGGCCAGCCGTGACAGGACGAAGATACCGTTCAGTTCATTGCCATGCACACCCCCCACCAGCACCACCCAGGGCAGTTTTTCCGCGGGCCCGATGTCGTGGCAGGGGATGTCGAAATCGTCCCGCAGGGGGGCGGTCATGGAGACGAGGTTGTGTTCGGTCATGGTGGGGCCTCTTCCCCGGTAGGGTCGCCGGTGGCGACGATGCGGGCCATCAGGGACCCCTCGTAGACCAGGGGATACTCCCGCAGGGTGAACAACACGCCGGCCGCCGGGGCAGTGACCTCCGCCAGCACGCCGCCGCCGAAGGGGCTGACGATGTGGCCCAGGGGGGTGCTCTCTCGGACCTCGGTCCAGTGCTCCACCGTGGGCACGAACAGCCCCGAGATGGGCGCATTGAGATAGCGCACATTGGCATCCGTAGCCACCAGCGGGTGGCGGTCGCAGGGCGGGATGGGGGCGTCGGCGGCGATGACGCCGAGGGCCTGCCAGGTGGCCAGCAGGCCTGCCAGCATCTGCTCCGCATGGGACGGCGTGACCCGCATGCCCACCCCCAGTTCGGCCACCAGGCAGGGCACACCGCGCAGGTTGAGGCTGTGGGCGAGGGTGGCCTCCAGCACGGTGGCGGCCTCGTGGAGCCAGATGACGTCCATGTTCATGGAGCGGGCCAGGGGCAGCAGGGCGGGGGCGAAGCACTGGTTGATGCGGATCTGAGGGATCTCCCGCAGGTAGATATTGCTGGCATGGATATCCACCACCAGGGCGGCGCCCGCCAGGGCCTCCATCACCGCATGGGCGAGGCGCTGGGGCAGCAGGCCGTCGGCGTGGCCCGGGAAGTTGCGGTTGAGGTCCACGTCATGGGTGGGCAGGCCGCGCTCCAGGGTGTCGAGGCCCAGCGGGTTGACCGCCGGCAACAGCTCCACCTGGCCCTGCAGGGCCCCGGGGTGGGCCTCCAGCCAGCGGGCCACCCGGTGGGCCACGTACAGGCCCTCCAGTTCGTCGCCATGGATCCCCGCCACCACCGCCACCCGCGGGCCGTCGCCGCCGCGGTAGACCGCGCGCCGCAGGGTCAGGCGTTCGCGATAGGGCAGCTCCAGACGGAGGATCTCGTCCTGGCGTATGTCCATGGCTGGGATGAGGGTTCCGGGCCTACTGGGGCGTGATGTTGACCAGGATCTGTGGGGGGGCGCTGCCCTCTTTGCCCTTGAAGCTGCCGCGCTGGGGGGTGGCGTCCCGCACGTCGCGGCCCACCGCCACCTTGATGTAATGGTGGTCCGCCAGCAGCCCGTGGGTGGGGTCGAAGCCCAGCCAGTCGGCCCCCGGCACCAGTACCTCCACCCAGCCGTGGGTGGCGGTGGCGGGCTCGTCTTCGCCGGGATAATGGTAGCCCATGACATAGCGGGCCGGGACGCCCCAGCCGCGCACGACAGTAATAAGTAGATGGGCGAAGTCCTGGCACACCCCGGCGTGGCGTTCCACCATGGTGGCCACCGGGGAGTGGACCTCCGTGGCCGCCGGGTCGTAGCGGAATTCGTCGCCCATCCACGCCATGACCTCCTGCACCGACTGCACCAAGGGGGTGGCGGCGTCATGGCCCGGGCAGCCGGCCAGGTCCAGGGCGCCCGCCTCGGGGGTCATGGGGCTGCGGTGGAGCACGTAGTCCCACAGCCGCGGCACGTCCCGCAGGGCATGGGCTATCCACTCCGCCTCGCGTGCGGGGGGGAGGCCGGGGAAGTCGAAGGGGTTGTCCCGCAGGCACTCCACCTCCGCCGACAGGCGGGTGGTGAGGTGGTCGTGGGGTGCGGTGATGCTGAAGTGATGGACCTCGTTGCCGAAGGCATCCCGATAGCGCTGGATGTCCGCCTCGGGCGCGGTGTCGATGTGGGCCGTGAGGAGGCGCTGGTGGCGGTCGGTGACCGGTTCCAGGCGCAGCTCGCACAGGTGCTCGCGGACCGCGGCGGGAAAGTCGGCCCGGGTCTGGTGCTCGATCAGGTAGCGCATTGCTCCATCCCCAGGTGGGCCTCGAAATACTCGTTCTGCAACGAGGCGTGGAGGGTGGACAACTGGTCCAGGAACTCGGTGAGGAACTCGTGCAGGCCTTCCCGCACCACCTCCTCGGCCTCCCGGGCCGCCAGCAGGGCGGACAGCCGCTCCAGGGTGCGGCACACCGCGCAGTCGGTCTGGGAGGTGCCGATCTCCTGGATGGCCTGGGTCATGCGGTCCACCGCGAAGTGCAGGGAGCGGGGGAAGTGACGGGAGAACACCACCAGGTCCACCACGTCCAGGGGGCGGATCCCGCCGTGGTAGTGGCGCCGGTAGGCCTCGAAGCCGGACAGGGACTTCAGCAGGGCGCCCCACTGGTAGTAGTCCAGGGGCGAGCCCACCAGGTCGAGGTCCGGGAGCAGGCGGTGGTACTTGACGTCCAGGATCCGCGCCGTCATGTCGGCCCGCTCAAGGAAGGTGCCCAGGAGGTAGAAGCTGAAGGCGTCGCCCCGCAGCATGGTGCTTACGGTGAGGCCGTGGAAACGCGCCACCTCGGCCCGCACGTGCTTGAAGAAGGCCGATTCCCGCTCCGGCGACAGGCGGTGAGTGACGTGACCGTCCACCTGCAGCCAGAACTCGTTCAGGGCCTCCCACATCTCCTTGGAGATGCGGTCCCGGGCCACCCGGGCGTTCTCCCGGGCACCCTTGAGGGCGGCGTAGATGGAGCCGGAATTGCCCTTCTCCTGCACCATGTAGCGGATCATGCGGGCCCCGGTGACGGTGCCGTCGGGGAAGATGCGCTGGTACACCTCGTTGCCGGCCACGATGTGGAGCAGGGGCGCCCATTGCAGCTCCTCCGCCCCGGCGTCGTTGGCCTCCAGCAGGTGGTTGAGGTTGATGTCGAGGAGGCGCGCCGTGTTGTCGGTGCGCTCCAGGAAGCGGGACATCCAGTAGATGGACTCGGCGATGCGGCTCAGCATGATGGCCCCTCAGTCCGCCAGCACCCAGGTGTCCTTGCTGCCGCCGCCCTGGGATGAGTTCACCACCAGGGAGCCCTTGGTCATGGCCACGCGGGTGAGGCCGCCGGGCACCACGTCGATGTCCTCGCCGTAGATGATGAAGGGGCGCAGGTCCAGGTGGCGGGACTCCAGCTCGCCGTCCAGGTAACACACGTGGCGGGACAGGGGCACCACCGGCTGGGCGATGTAGTTGCGCGGGTTTTCCTGGATCCGGCGGGTGAAGTCCCGGCGCTGCTCCGGGGTGGAGGCGGGGCCCATGAGCATGCCGTAGCCGCCGGACTCGGCCACCGCCTTCACCACCATGCCTTCGAGCTGGGACAGCACCAGGTCGCGGTCGTGGGGGTCGGTCATCTGGTAGGTGGGCACGTTGGCGAGGATGGGGGTCTCCCCCAGGTAGTAGCGGATGATCTCCGGCACGTAGGCATAGACCGCCTTGTCGTCGGCGATGCCTGAGCCCGGGGCATTCACCAGGGCCACGTTGCCGGCGCGCCAGGCGTTCATGATGCCCGCCACCCCCAGGACCGAGTCGGCGCGGAAACACAGGGGGTCCAGGAACTCGTCGTCCACCCGCCGGTACACCACGTCCACCCGCTTGAGGCCGCGGGTGGTCTTGAGGTGCACCACGTTGTTGCGCACCACCAGGTCGCGGCCTTCCGCCAGCTCCACCCCCATCTCCTTGGCCAGGAAGGTGTGCTCGAAGTAGGCGGAGTTGTAGATGCCGGGGGTGAGCACCACCACCTCCGCGGCGTCGGCGCCCCGGGGTGACAGGTGGCGCAGGGCCTTGAGCAGCAGGTCGGGGTAGTGCTCCACCCGCCGCACCCGGTAGCGGGCGAAGAACTCGGGCAGGATGCGGCGCTCGATGATGCGGTTCTCGATCATGTAGGACACCCCTGAGGGGGTGCGCAGGTTGTCTTCCAGCACCAGGTAGCGGCCCTCCAGGTCACGGATGAGGTCCACGCCGCTGATGTGGGTGTAGATGTCGTGGGGCGGGTCCACGTCCAGCACCTGGCGCTGGAAGTCCTTGCCCTTGTAGATGAGCTCCGCCGGGATCACCCCGTCCTTGATGATGCGCTGGCCGTGGTAGAGGTCCTTGAGGAACAGGTTGAGCGCCCGGATACGCTGGCGCAGGCCGGCCTCCAGCAGGTCCCACTCGCGGGCCGGGATGATGCGGGGCAGCAGGTCGAAGGGCCACACCCGCTCGATGCCCTCATCGGAATCGTCGTAGACGGTGAAGGTGACCCCCTCGGTGTGCAGCGCGAGGTGGGCGTCCCGCGCCTTCTCCGCCAGCAGGTTCTGGCCGGCCCGGCGGATGTGCTCCCACAGGGGCCGGTAGTGGTCCCGGGGCTGGAAGTCGTCCAGATAGAACTCGTGGTAGGGCATGGCCCGGTTGGTCTCGGGCATGGGATATCCGGCGAGCATGGGTCTCTCCTGCAGACAACGGGTGGCAAGCCCCATCCGTGCTGCATACGCCGTGCCAATGGATGCCGGACGGTCACGAGGGCGTCATATGGCGGGCCGGGGGTCCGGATGCCGGCGCGGTCATGCACCAGATTGCGGCAACGGGAGAGGAGGGAGCGGGGCCTTGCCACCAAGTGGTGCAGGGCGTTCCCGGGCCGGTTTACGGTGCGCCGGCCAGGGCCCAGGTAAAGGGAGGGGTCCCCCCTGGGAGAGGGCCGGGGTGAGGGACGGGCATGGCGCACCTTTCATCCTTCGGGGTGGCCTCGCGCCATGTCCGTTAGGGAGTGCCTGGCGAATGGGTCACCTTTCGTGTATTTCGCGTCTTTCGCGGTTCCGGTCTTTCACCGTTCGCGGCCGAGGCCGCTCCTACCGCGCGCCATGTCCCCCGACGAGGCCTAGGTATCCCGGAACTCCGACACCCGGATGCGGCCGTTGACCATCCTGGACTCCCGGGCCATCAGCTTTTCCATCTTGTGCCAGAAGGCGGCCTTGAGGTCGAAGTCGGCGGCGATGGCGGTGCCCATTACCAGGATCATCAGGTCCGCCACCTCCTCGGCCAGCTCGTGGGTGTCCTTGCCCTTGGTGACGCAGGCGGAGATCTCCCCTAACTCTTCGGCCATGAGGGCCACGCGGTAGGCCAGCTCCTCGCCGCCGGTGTTGCGGAAGTCGTGCTTGTGGTGAAAGGCCTGGACGGCCGCCAGCATGGCGTCGTAGGAATCAGGGTCGGTTTCGGATACCTGGTCTTTCATGGCTTTGTACCTCGGCTGCTGTCGTCCTGGTGCCCGCGGCAGACGGACCTGGTGGGGCGGGGGATCAGTTCTGGAGCCGGGAGATGTCGGCGGTGGCCAGGAACAGGCCCCCCAGGCGGTTGAGGAGGGCGAGGCGGTTGTTGCGCACCGCCGGGTCGTCGGCCATCACCATCACCTCGTCGAAGAAGGTGTCCACGGTGTCCCGCAGGGCGGCGAGGCGGGCCAGCGCCGTGGCGTAGTCGCCGGCCTCGAGGAGGGGGGCCACGGTGGTGGCGGCGTCCTCGGTGGCGGCGGCCAGGGCGCGCTCGGCGGCATCCCGGAGCAGGCCCACGTCCACATGGCCGGGGGGCGTGCCTTCGGCCTTGCGCAGGATATTGTGGATGCGCTTGTTGGCAGCGGCCAGGGCCTCGGCCTCGGGCAGGGTCCGGAAACGGCTGACGGCGTCGATGCGGGCATCGAAGTCGGCCACCCGGGCGGGGGCCACGGCGGCCACGGCCTCGAACACGTCCGCGCCGACGCCGGCCTCCAGGTACAAGCCCTTGAGACGCTCCACCATGAAGGCGTGAACGGCATCCACGGTATCGGCCTCGGTGACGTTGTCGCCCAGGCCTTCCCGCGCCTGCTCCAGCAGGCCGCGCAGATCCAAAGGCAGGCCCTCCTCCCGCAGGATGCGCAGGGCGCCCAGGGCGGCGCGGCGCAGGGCGAAGGGGTCGCGGTCGCCGGTGGGGCGCTGGCCGATGCCGAAGATCCCCACCAGGGTGTCCAGGCGCTCGGCCAGGGAGACGGCGCGGCCGGTGACGGTGCCGGGCAGGCGGTCGCCGGAGAAGCGGGGCATGTAGAACTCGTCCATGGCCGTCGCCAGCTCGGCGGGCTCGCCGTCCCGCAGGGCCTGGTAGCGCCCCATGATGCCCTGCATCTCCGGGAACTCGTAGACCATCTCCGTCATGAGGTCGCAGCGGGACAGCATGCCGGCGCGACGGGCCAGTTGGGCGTCGCCGCCGATGGCGCCGGCGATGGCCGCCGCCAGCTCCGCCACCCGCAGGGACTTGGCGTGGATGGACCCCAGCTGCTGCTGGAACACCACCGACTTCAGGGACTCCACCCGCGCCGCCAGGGTCTTCTTGCCGTCCTGCTCCCAGAAGAACATGGCGTCCGTGAGGCGCGGGCGGATGACCCGCTCGTTGCCCTCCTTGATGACCTCGGGGCGGGGGCTGTCGACGTTGGCGATGGTGATGAAGTGGGGCAGCAGGCGCCCGTCGCCGTCCACCAGATGAAAGTACTTCTGGTTCTTCTTCATGGTGAGGATGAGGGCCTCGTGGGGTACCTCGAGGAAGCGCGTCTCGAAGCCGCCGGTGATGGCCACCGGCCACTCCACCAGGGCGGTCACCTCATCCAGCAGGGCCTCGTCCACCTCGGCCCTGCCCCCCAGGGCGCCGGCCGCCTGGGTCACCTGGTGGCGGATGGCGTCACGGCGCTCGTCGAAGTCGGCCATGACCCGCCCCGGGTCCCTGAGGAGCTCGCGGTAGCGGTGGGGGTGGTCCACGGTGATGGCCGCCGGATGGTGGAAGCGGTGGCCGCGGGTGGCGTTGCCGGCCGGGGTGTCCAGCAGCCGGCAGGGCACCACCTCGGTACCGTGGAGGAACAGCACCCAGTGCACGGGACGCACGAACTCGGCGGACCGGTCCCCCCAACGCATGCGCTTGGGTATGGGCAGGTGGTCGAGGGCGGTGGCGGCGATGGCGGGCAGCAGCTCGGCGGCGTCCTGACCGCTTTCGTGGACGGTGTAGGCCAGCCACTCGCCCTTGTCCGTGGCCACCCGGGCCAGGTCCTCCACCCGCACCCCGCAGGAACGGGCGAAACCCTGGGCGGCCTTGGTGGGCATGCCGTCACCGTCGAAGGCGGCCTTCACGGCGGGGCCGCGGCGCTCGCTCTCGCGGTCCGGCTGGCGCCGCTCCAGGTCCTCCACCAGCACCGCCAGGCGGCGCGGGGTGGCGAACATGGCCACCGCGCCGTGGGCCAGGCCGGCCCTGTCCAGGCCGGCGGCGAACTCCCGGGCCAGGGCCTCTCCCAGCCCCTTGAGGGCGGTGGGGGGCAACTCCTCGGTGCCGATCTCCAGCACCATGGGGTCGCGACCGGTCATGGCGCCACCTCCGCCCGCGCCAGGCCCGCCCGCGTCAGGGGAAAGCCGCGGGCCTCGCGGGCGGCGTAGTAGGCCTCGGCCACGGCGCGGGCCAGGGTGCGCACCCGCAGGATGTAACGCTGGCGCTCGGTGACGGAGATGGCGTGGCGGGCGTCCAGCAGATTGAAGGTGTGAGAGGCCTTGAGGACCTGCTCGTAGCCCGGCAGGGGCAATCCCAGGTCGATGAGCTTCCGGCTCTCGGCCTCGCAGGCATCGAAACGATGGAACAACTCTGTCGTGTCGGCATGCTCGAAGTTGTAGGTGGACTGCTCCACCTCGTTCTGGTGGAACACGTCGCGGTAGGTGATGCGGCCCAGGGGCCCGTCGGCCCACGTCAGGTCGAAAACGCTCTCCACCCCCTGCAGGTACATGGCGATGCGCTCCAGACCGTAGGTGATCTCCCCCATGACAGGCCGGCATTCGAGGCCCCCCACCTGCTGGAAATAGGTGAACTGGGTGATCTCCATGCCGTTCAGCCATACCTCCCAGCCCAGGCCCCAGGCCCCCAGGGTGGGGGACTCCCAGTTGTCCTCCACGAAGCGGATGTCATGCACCAGGGGGTCGATGCCGAGATGGCGCAGGCTCTCCAGGTACATGTCCTGGAAGTCGTCCGGGGAGGGCTTGATGACCACCTGGAACTGATAGTAATGCTGGAGGCGATTGGGGTTGTCGCCGTAGCGGCCGTCGGTGGGGCGCCGGGAGGGTTGCACGTAGGCCGCGCTCCATTGCTCGGGACCGACGGCGCGCAGGAAGGTGGCGGGATGGAAGGTGCCGGCCCCCACCTCCATGTCGTAGGGTTGCTGCAGCACGCAGCCGCGGGCCGCCCAGTAGTTCTGCAGGGCGAGGATCAGGCCCTGGAAGGTGGTGACCTCCGGGTTGCCGGTGGCGGGCTCGGTTGCTGTGGGCACGAAGTCCCCTCCTCAGGTTAAGGCCACGCTGAAAAGGTCAGGGTATCCCGCGCGGGCCGGGATGGCCCACCATTTCAGATGGTGTAAGTCATTGAAAATGTGGGAAGGCGAAAACCGCGTTTTCGCCTTTCGCGCTGATTTTGGCCAAGGATGGCCGACAATCTGCACATCCTTAAAGGGGCGCAAGTATAGTCGTAGCCGGAGTCGCCCGCTAACCGCCCCGAGCCTGGGTGATGGGCATGGGTCTCCCTGGCTGGGGATGGATTTCCCATCGCCCGGCCGCCGGGCGTCGAAGAGGCCGTACCCGACAGGAAAGGGGCCGTGAATTTCTTTGACTTAAATCAAAGAATATTCTTATATTCTAATATTAAACTGCGCGGCATTATCCTTACCCATCACTCTCTTTGTCGCGGAGATCTATCATGAATAACAAGACCTTACCCTTGCTTTCCCTGACCATGGCGGTCGGCCTAGTGGGCTGCGGCTCAGAGCCCACCACCTCCTCTGTGAGCTTCAGCCAGGAGGTCAAGCCCATCCTCGAACAGAACTGCAGCGACTGCCATCAGTCGGGGGGGAAGGGGGCCGAGAAGTCGGGCCTGGTGCTGGCGGACCACGGCGCCATCATGGAAGGGACCCGGCTGGGCCCCGTGGTGCAGCCCGGATCGGCCATCTCCAGCACCCTCTATCTCGCCGTGGCCGGCAAGACCCACCCCACCATCCAGATGCCCCACGGCAAGCAGAAGCTGAGCGAGCAGCAGGTGGCTACCATCGAGACCTGGATCGACCAGGGCGCCAGGAACAACTGATGAACAGCTCGAACTCACAACACTTCCTCTGGCTGCCCCTCAGCCAGCGTCTTACCTTTACCCTGACCCTGCTGGTACTGGGGCTCGGGTATCTCTTCGCCATGCTCCATGTGTTCTCATCCCATGCGGGGCGGGACGGCGATCCGGGTCTGTCCGTCACGGACCTCATCATCGCCTACAGCGGCAGCCCCGGAGACACCCGGCTGGAGGCGGCGCTCAAAGGCCCCATGCAGAACATGCTGTCCGGGGAGGAGCGCAACACCATCATCGCCTGGGTACGCAGCGAGACGGGCGAGGCGGGTTACCGCTCCGAGGTGGAGCCCATCATCGAGGCGCGCTGCCTGACCTGCCACGAGGGCTCCAACCCCCATATCCCCACCCTGGCCAGCTACCAGGACGTGGCCAAGCTGGTGGAGCGGGATACCGGCATGGATATCTTCACCCTGGTGCGGGTGTCCCATATCCACCTCTTCGGTCTCACCTTTATCTTTTTTCTCACCAGCCTCATCTTCAGCCATGCCTTCCTGCGGCCCCTGTGGTTCAAGTGCGTGGTCATCGCCGTGCCTTTCGTGGGCATCATTCTCGACGTGGCCTCGTGGTACCTGACCAAGGTCCATCCGGCATTCGCCTGGGTAGTGATGGGCAGCGGTGCCCTGATGGCCCTGTCCTTCGCCATCCAGTGGGCGGTCTCCATCTGGCAGATGTGGTTCTACAGGCTGCCCCGGGACCTGGTGGAAGCCCAGGGGGCCCTGCCCATCGTGGGTCAGCCGGCCACCATCCGGGCCTGAGGACCGACCCGCCTCAGGGCGGCCCGGACCCGGGGTGCGTCCCCGGGCCGGGCATGGCGCAGCTGGCGTGGCGATGGGGCCCTCGCGCCATCAGCAGCAGCCCGACCCCCACCGGTAACAGCAGCATGACCAGGGACGGCAGGACGGCGGCCGTCAAGTCGCGGCTCACCACGGCGAGCAGCCAGGCGGCGACGGTGGCGAGGAGGTAGATGCTGACGTAACTGATGCGGTAGCAGGTGCCGATACCGCGGGCGGTCGCCAGCCGCAGCAGCAGCGCGGCATGGGCCAGCAACGCCGCCGCCACGATGGCCGGCAGCCATGGCGTGGTGGCGTCGGCCCCTGCGGCGGTAGCCGGGGCCGCGCCCAGGATACCGCCAAGGGCGGCCAGGAACCGCCATGGGGTTGAGGCTCCGGCGAGCCCCGTAACCGCTGCGGAGGCCTTCAACGGGGCCGCCCGAACAGACGTTCCACATTCCCGTAACCCACCTTGGCGGCCACCGCCGCGGGCAGCCTGGCGAGCCAGCGGCGGTGGAAGGCCAGGAAGCGGGGCAGTTCATCCCAGCCCGTGTCCGGCTGGTCCCAGCCATCCATTCGATCCACCGGCCATACATTGTCGGACCCCACCATGAAGCGCTCCGGGTAATCCAGCACCAGGGCCTCCCAGGCCGGCAGGAGGGCCCCGCTTTCGGCGTCGGCGATGGGGTTGTTGACGTAGCGCCACGGGTCCCGGGCCGCCAGTTCCCCATGGACCCGGGGGCAGGCCTCCAGGATCCGTCGCACCTCGGCCGGCGTTATCACGGTGCCGGCGTGGGCCAGCACCACGGGGGTGTCGGGGTGGCGCGTGCACAGGCGGATGAAGGGTGCGGGGCTCGCATACTCACTGTGGATGATGAGGGGCGCATCGAAGGCGGCGCCCAGCTTCATCAGTCCTTCCACCACCGGATTCTCCGTCAGCCTGGAGCTGAAGCCACCGACCAGATGCATCTCCCCGATGCCGTGATAGATACCCGAGGCCAGGGCCTGCCGGGCCTCCTCCACCAGACCGGGATCGAACTGCCAGGCCACCCAGTCCCGCCGGCCATCGTAGGGCCCGAACACGGGGATCACCCGGTCGGGTGCCAAGGCCTTGAGGCGCAGGGCCAACTCGGGCGGGGTGCCGAACACCACGGCGAGATGGACACCGGCCTGCCTGAGGATCGCCACCGCCTCGGCGGGCGAGGTGTGGTCCGTCTGGGTCCATTTATAGTGCACATGGGCATCGGCCATGGGCGGCAGGGCAGACGTGGGCAGGCTGGCCTGGGCCAGCAGGAACAGGGGCAGGCCGTGCATCCGGCCGACGCGTTTGAGGACGCGAACGAGGGTCATGGACGGGAGCTGGCGGGGGGCAAAACGATGGGGACTAGTGCTCCACGGGCAGGCCGGCCAGCCGCCACTCCGGGAAGCCGTCCTCCAGGCGATAGGCCTTGAAGCCGCTTTCCCGCAGCCGCGCCACGGCATCGAAGGCCAGCACGCAATAGGGCCCCCGGCAATAGGCGACGATATCCTGGTCCGGCGGCAGTCGTTTCAGGCTCTCCTCCAGCTGGCCCAGTGGCACGTTGGTGGCCCCGGGCACGTGGCCGGAGGCAAACTCCTCCGGTGGGCGCACGTCCAGTACGGTCACCAGGCCGGCGCGGGCCCTTTCCAGCAACTCCGCGGCGGGGATGGGTTCCAGGCTGTCCTTGAGGGTGAGATAGGCGCTGACCATGCGTTCCACCTCGGCCACGTGGCGCTCGGCCACGTCACGCACCTTGTCCAGTAATTCCAGGACATCGTCGCCGCTAATACGGTAGTAAACGCTCACCCCATCCTTGCGGAAGGTCACCAGCCCGGCATGACGCAAGTGCTGCAGATGCTGGGAGGTATTGGCGATGCTCAGGCCGGAGACCCGGGCCAGGGCATCGACGCTGCGTTCGCCCTGGGCCAGAAACTCCAGCAGTTCCAGGCGCCGCCCATTCCCCAGGGCCTTGGCCACCCGGGCAAACTGGTTGAACAATTCGGCCTTGAAGTTTTCCGTTGACATAACGCCAGTATATTAATTGTTTATTCAATTGAATTATTGAATAAAGAAAGTGATTGTTAATTACTGGCAAAATCCTAGCACCTTCGGAAATGATCAACGACTCTCACATGGATGAGGCCGTGTCCCGGCTGCCTTTACGATGACCTTCCGGGGCTGGGGGTGGCTTCGAATTTGTGCTGTAATCAACCACGACCGACAGGACGAACCCCCACCCGTGATGACAACAATCGGGGGCGTTTTGCGGTCCGGGAATGCGCCGGGAGCGGCGCGGCCGATGGGACCCTGGAGGGGTCGCGCCGGCCTCCTTAACCACATAACTTGTCGATGCCCCGAGGCCCCCGCCGAGGGGCCGGTTTGTCCAGGGGTAGACAGATAATGAATGCTGAAGATCGCGCCATGCGTCCCGGCCGGGGCGCCCTTTTGATTGCCCTGTGGGGCCTGATGCTTGCCCTGGCGTTGCCGGTGGCGGCGGTGCCCGGGGGCGCTAATTGCGGCCCGGACCGCATCGCCCCCGCAGGCCGGCCCGAGGTCATGATCAGTGCGCCGGAGCTCTATCACGGCCTCAAGGACGGAGAGCCCTTCGTGGTGGTGGATACCCGCAACCTGTGGTGGTACGCCCTCGGGCACATCGAGGGCGCCCGTCACCTGCCGGTGGAGAACGTGATGGCCACCGTGGATGGCGTGCCCCAGATGCTCGCCCCCCCCGGGCAGGTGGCCGCGGTCCTGGCCAGGGCCGGCATCACGCCGGACGACACCGTGGTGCTCTACAGCGACGCCCCGTACAAGGCCGCCCGGGTATGGTGGACCCTCTACAATTACGGCCATCGCAGGGTGCGGGTACTGGACGGCGGCATCATGGCCTGGCATCGCTACGCCTTCCCCACCACCATCCTGTGGCCCTTCCATCGCGAGACCGTCTATCCGGTGCCCGAACCCCGCCAGCCCCTGGTGGCGGATCTGCGGGATACCTTCCGGGCCCTGGACGACGAGTGTGCGGCGGTCATCGACGTGCGCGACCGCGAGGAATACGTGGGCCATGTGGTGCACGCGGGAACCGAAGAGACGGGACGCATCGCCGGCTCCACCCATATCCACTGGTCGGCGTTTCTCGACGACCTGGAGAAGTTGAAGTCCACGGAGGAGATTGTTGCCGTGCTGGAGGACCATGGCATCAGCCCCAATCAGCGCATCATCACCTACTGCCACATCGGCCTGCGTTCATCCCATACGGTGATGGCCCTGTACGCCGCCGGTT
>JAABTG010000007.1 GCA_011389995.1 Thiotrichales bacterium | reverse complement strand
CGGCCATGGCCTGGCAGATCTGCAGGTCCTTGTGGTGGAGGTCGAGGCGAAAGCCCGGTGGGTAGCTGCCGGCCACCATGGTCTTGCCCCGGTGCTCCAGGAACCAGTTGCCGGCGGCGCCCCGGCTTACCACGTCGATGACGCGTTCCATGGGCAGACCCATGGCCTCACCGAAGGCCAGGGCTTCGCACACCGCCTGGTTGATGCCGGCGGCCATGATCTGGTTCACCGCCTTGGTGGCCTGACCGCTGCCGGTGGGTCCCATGTAGACCACGCGCCGGGCGATGGCCGACAGGGTGGGGGCTACCCCCAACAGTACCTGGCGGTCACCTCCCACCATCATGGCCAGGGTGCCGGCGCGGGCGCCTTCCACGCCCCCCGACACCGGGGCATCGAGGAAGTCCGCCCCCAGGGGAGCCAGTTGGCCATAGATGCGTCGCGCCGTGGCGGCGGCCACGGTGGAGGTGTCCACCACCACCTTGCCCTCGCCGAGCCCCGGCGCCATGGCGTCCACCACTGCCTGGAGGTCCGCGTCCCGGGACACGCAGGTGATCACCAGCTCGACGCCGGCCGCCAGTTCGGCCGGGTCCCGGGCCAAGTCCACCTCCAGGGCCGCGGCCACGGTTTCGGCGGTGGTGGTGGTGCGGTTCCACACCGCCGCCAGGTGTCCCGCCGCGGCCAGATTGGCGGCCATGGCGCTGCCCATGGCCCCCAGGCCGATGACGCCGGTTGCGAGGCCTGCCGTCATATCATTCCTCCAGATAGGTATAGCCTTCGAGGCCGTGGGCAAGCTCGGCGAGGTAACCCTCGGCCTCGGCTGTGGGCAGCCTCGCCTTGGCCGCCTGGTGCCGGTAGTTGTCCAGCAGGTCCGCGGCGGAGAAGTGGACATAGTTGAGCACGCTGCTCACGGTCTCCCCGTGGAGCGGCTCGCTGAGGCGGTAACCGCCATCCCCCGTGAGGGTCACGTTCACCGAATGGGTGTCGCCGAACAGGTTGTGCATATCCCCCAGGATCTCCTGGTAGGCCCCCACCATGAAGATCCCCAGCAGGTAGGGTCGCCCGGGGGTCACCGGATGCAGGGGCAGATTGGATTCCACACCGTCGGGACCCACGTACTGGTCGAGCTGGCCGTCGGAGTCGCAGGTGAGGTCATGGATGACGCCGTGACGGCTGGGTCTTTCGTCCAGGCGGTGCAGGGGTACCACCGGGAAGATCTGGTCGATGGCCCAGGCGTCGGGCAGGGACTGGAACAGGGAGAAGTTGCAGATGTACTTGTCCGACAGGGACTCGTTGAGGTTGTCCAGCACCTCCCGGTGACCCCGGGACGAGGCGTCCAGCAGCCCGCGGATACGCAGGCAGGCGATGGTGTACAGATGCTCCGCGGCGGCCCGGTCGGCCAGGGAGATGGCCCCGTGGGAGAAGCCGTCCTGGGCCTCCCGCAGCCAGTGCACGCTGTCATGGAAGGTCTCCACGGCGTTGCGCCGGGACAGTCCCTCCAGGCCGCGCCGCAGGGCATCGAGGATGAACGGCTCGTCGGCCGCCGCCGGGGCCACCTCGCCGGGGTCCGACAGCACCGCGGTGTCGGTGACCTCGGTAATGAGCATGGCATGGTGGGCGGTCATGGCCCGGCCCGCCTCGGTGATGATGTCCGGGTGGGGCAGCTGGTGGGTCTCGCACATCTCCCCCAGGGCCTGCACCACGTTGTTGGCGTATTCCTGTATGGAGTAGTTCATGGAACAGAAGCTGCGCCGGGCCGTGCCCTCGTAGTCCACGCCCAGGCCCCCGCCCACGTCCACCCGCTCGATGGGCACCTCCAGCCGGCGCAGCTCCGCATAGTAGCGTGCCGCCTCCCGCAGGCCGGTCTGGATGTCGCGGATGTTGGCCACCTGGGAGCCGAGGTGGAAATGCATCAGACGCAGGCGGTGCAGCAGGCCCGCCTCCCTCAGGGTGGCGATGGCCTCCAGCACCTCGCGGGCGGTGAGACCGAACTTGGAGCGCTCGCCGCCCGAGTTCTGCCATTTGCCCTTGCCGATGGAGGCCAGCCGCAGGCGTATCCCGAGGGCGGGCTCGATGCCGAGATCCCGGGCCGCCGCGATGACGATGGGCAGCTCCGACGGCTTCTCGATGACCACGCAGGTATCGTGACCCAGGCGCCGGCCGATGAGGGCCAGGCGGATGTACTCGCGGTCCTTGTAGCCGTTACAGATGATGGTGGGGTTGTCGTCCGAAGCCAGGCCGAGCACCGCCATCAGCTCCGGCTTGCTGCCGGCCTCCAGGCCCACCCTGCCGCGGCCATGGTGCAGCACCTCGCTGACCACCCGGGCCTGCTGGTTGACCTTGATGGGATACACCGCCGTATAGGCGCCATGGTAACCCCGGTCCGCCATGGCGCGGCCGAAGGCCCCGGCCAGGGCATCCAGGCGGTGGTGCAGGATGTCCGTGAAGCGCACCAGCACCGGGGGAGCGAGGCCCATGGCCCGCAGTTGCGTGGCGAGATCGTCCAGCCCCACCCCGCCACTGCCCCGGGGGCCCGCCGGCAGGGCCCGCAGCTGGCCGTCGTCGGCGACGTCGAAATAGCCGTCGCTCCAGTGGGGAATGTTGTAGAGCTCCGCGGCCTGGCGTGGCCCCCAGGCGTCGTCAGCAGGTGTTTCCAATCCGGTCTCCTTCGCATGATGGTGGCGGCAGTATAGACAACGGGGGTATGCCGGTGCCTTGCGGCCGGTTTTCCCGGTCTGGCGATTCTGGCCTCCCAAAGGTGGCGGGTCTATCATTCCTCCCCCTTCATCGGCGTCGGGCGGGCCCCGGCGGCGCGCAGGCCCGCGAGGGCGCCTGCAGACGAACGCCGGTGAAGGCCATTGGGTGAGGCATGGGAGAAAACGGTGGTCATAGACAGCGGTGAATGGTTCAGCGAGGTGTGCGAGGAGGGCGGCAGTGCCTTTTCCCTCAAGCTCGGCAGCAAGGTCCACGAGGAGCAGAGTCCGTATCAGCGTATCGCCATCTACGAGACGGCACGCTTCGGCCACCTCATGACCATCGACGGCTTCGTCATGCTGACGGGCCGGGACAACTTCATCTACCACGAGATGATGGCCCACCCGGCACTGTTCACCCATCCCGACCCGCGGCGGGTGGTGATCATCGGCGGCGGTGACTGCGGCACCCTGCGGGAGGTGTTGCGCCACCCCGGGGTGGAGCACGTGACCCAGGTGGACATCGACGAACGGGTCACCCGCCTGGCCGAGAAGTATTTCCCGGAACTGTGTGAGTCCAATGACGACCCCCGGGCCGAGCTGCTGTTCGCCGACGGCATCCAGTGGGTGAAGGATGCGCCCGCCGGCAGCATCGACGTCATCATGGTGGACAGCACCGACCCCATCGGTCCGGCAGAGGGCTTGTTCCGGGAGCCCTTCTACCGTGACTGCCTGCGGGTGCTGACGGAGCGGGGTGTGGTGGTGCAGCAGAGCGAATCCCCCCTCTATCACACCGAGGCCATCATCCTGCCCTTGCATCGCAGGGTGCGCGAGGCCGGATTCGCGGCCTCCGTGGCCCTCCATTTCCCTCAATGCAGCTATCCGTCGGGCTGGTGGACCGCCACCCTGTCCGCCAGGTCCGGCGATCCCCGCGCGTTCCGGGAGGCCGACGCCCGCGACCGCGGCTTCGAGACCCGGTACTACAACGCCGACATCCACCGCGGGGCCCTGGCCCAGCCGGAGTTCCTGCGCCGGCGCCTGGAGTCCCTCTGAGGAATCGAATCAGCGCACCGTGACGGCCGTCGCCGTGGACACGGCAGCGATGTCATGGGATACACTGCGCCCTCTCGTCCTTAATGCGGAAACCGCCCATGCCTGTCTTCGCCCTGGTCGGCAACAAGGGGGGCGCGGGGAAGACCACCCTCGCCATGAACCTGGCCGCGGCGCTGGCGCGCCGGGGTGCCACCGCCGTGGTGGATGCCGATCCCCAGGGCTCCGCCCTGCAATGGCGCGCCTTTATCAGGGACGACCGGGCACCGCCGGTGTTTGCACCGCAGGACGGTGGGCTGGGGGACCAGGTGGCGGAGCTGCGCCGGCGCTACGCCAACCTGGTCATAGACTGCCCGCCCTCGGTCCATGCCGCGGCTACCGACGCGGCCCTGCGCGCCGTGGACCTCGTTCTCATCCCGGTGCAGCCCTCGCCGGTGGACCTGTGGGCCACGGTGCACATCGAACGGGCGGTGACCGAGGCCCGAGTGGTGAACCCGGGCCTCGTGGCGACCCTGGTCATCAATCAGCTGGAGCCCCGTACCACCCTGTCTAGGCTCATGCGCGAGGCCCTGGCGGAGCTGGAACTGCCGGTGGCGGCCACGGCCATCCGCCGCCGCGCCGTCTATCGGAACACCGCCCTGGAGGGAAGGACCGTCTACGATGCGGGACGCCGGGGCGCCGCCGCCGCGGCCGAAGTGGACGAACTCATCAGCGAGGTAATCAATTCATGACCGATACCGACAAGACCCGCCAGCGCCTGGTGGACTCCATCCGCAAGGCCCGCACCGGGGCCGGTGCCCCGGCGGAGTCCGCCCCGCCGGCCCCCGCGCCGGCCCCCGTCCCC
>JAABTG010000006.1 GCA_011389995.1 Thiotrichales bacterium | reverse complement strand
TGTCCGCAAGGCGGCTCCGGCCCGCAAGTCGGCCCCGACGCGCCCCGCCCCGCCCGTGGAGGCGCCCCAGGCCGCGGCGAAGCCGGCGGCGGTCGCCCCGGGGCCGGCCGGTGATCCCTTCTGCCGGGGCCGCCGGGTGTGGCCCGACTGAGGCCACCCATGCGTTATCCCGAATCCTTCGATGTCATCGTGGTGGGCGGCGGCCATGCCGGTACGGAGGCCGCCCTGGCGGCGGCGCGCATGGGGGTGCGCACCCTGCTGCTCACCCATAATATAGAGACCCTGGGTCAGCTCTCCTGCAACCCCGCCATCGGGGGTATCGGCAAGGGCCATCTGGTGAAGGAGATCGATGCCCTGGGGGGGCTCATGGGCCACGCCGCGGATCGCGCCGGCATCCAGTTTCGGCGCCTCAATGCCCGCAAGGGGCCGGCGGTACGCGCCACCCGGGCGCAGATGGACCGCGCCCTTTACAAGGCGGTGGTGCGCAACGCCCTCGCCGCGGCCCCCAACCTCACCCTGTTCCAGCAGGGCGTCGACGACCTGGTGGTGGAGGGCGACACCCTGCGGGGGGTGGTGACCCAGATGGGGCTGCGCTTCGACGCCCCCTGCGTCATCCTCACGGTGGGTACCTTCCTCGGGGGCCGCATCCATATCGGCCTCGAGAGCCACCTGGGAGGGCGGGCCGGCGACCCGCCCTCCATGGCCCTGGCCCGGCGCCTGCGCGAGCTGCCCTTCAGGGTGGAGCGCCTGAAGACGGGCACGCCGCCGCGTATCGACGCCCGCTCCATCGACTTCTCCCGCCTCGAGGAACAGCCCGGGGACCGGCCGGTGCCGGTGTTCTCCTTCATGGGCAGCGCCGCGGAGCATCCGCGGCAGGTGCTGTGCCACATCACCCGCACCAACGCCCGCACCCACGACATCATCCGCGGCGGCCTGGACCGTTCGCCCATGTACAGCGGGGTCATCGAGGGCACGGGGCCGCGCTACTGCCCGTCGGTGGAGGACAAGGTGATGCGCTTCGCCGACAAGGACTCCCACCAGATATTCGTGGAGCCCGAAGGCCTGGACGCCCACGAGGTCTACCCCAACGGCATCTCCACCAGCCTGCCCTTCGACATCCAGCTCGCCATGGTGCGCTCCATCGGGGGCTTCGAGGGGGCCCACATCACCCGGCCGGGCTATGCCATCGAGTACGACTTCTTCGACCCCCGCGACCTGCGGCCGTGGCTGGAGACCCGGTTCATACCCGGCCTCTACTTCGCGGGGCAGATCAACGGCACCACCGGCTACGAGGAGGCGGCGGCCCAGGGGCTGCTCG
>JAABTG010000005.1 GCA_011389995.1 Thiotrichales bacterium | reverse complement strand
GGCCTGGAGCAGGGCCCGCCCCGGGTGGAGGACGCCGAGGTCATCGAGCAGGTGGAGATCGACGCCGCCTACCACGGCTATATCCATCGCCAGCAGGCGGAGGTGGCGCGGCACCGCCACTTCGAGGAGTTGGCCCTGCCGGCCACCCTGGACTATGGCGCGGTCCATGGCCTGTCCTCGGAGGTGCGCCAGAAGCTCGCGGCCCAGCGGCCCGCCACCCTGGGCCAGGCATCGCGCATCCCCGGCGTGACGCCGGCCGCCATCTCCATCCTGCTCATCCACCTGAAGAAGGGCTCCGCGGCCGACCATCGACAGAGCGCCTGAGTCGTGGACGCCCCGGCACGGCTGGATTGGGGACTGGAGCGTCTGGGCCTGTCCCTGTCGGGGGCCGTGCGCGAGGAGTTGTTGGCCTACGTGGCCCTGCTGGCGCGCTGGAACCGGGCCTTCAACCTCACCGCGGTGCGCGAGCTCGAGGCCATGGTGAGCCGGCATATCCTGGATTCCCTCACCCTCGTCCCCTACGTTTACGGCGATACCCTGCTGGACGTGGGCACGGGCGCGGGCCTGCCGGGCATGGTGGTGGCCGTTGCCCGCCCGGGGCTGGCCGTGACCCTCCTCGACGCCAGCGCGAAGAAGACGCGGTTCTGTCGCCAGGCCGCCGCGGAGTTGGGGCTCCGCAACGTCACGGTGGTTCAGCGGCGGGTGGAGGATTTCCGGCCGCCGGCGGGCTTCGACACGGTGGCGAGCCGCGCCTTCCGGGACCAGCAACGCTTCCTCGCCGCCTGCCTGGGGCTGGTGGCCCGCGGTGGGCGCCTGGTGGCCATGGCGGGGCGGCGGGCGGACGGATGGCAGGGAACGGTGCATGCGGTGGCGGTGCCCGGCGTGGTCGGGGCGCGCCACATCGTGGTAGTCGAGCCGGGGGTCGGTGGCCGGGGGTGAAGGTGGAGCTTCGGGGCGAGTGTGATAAAGTCCTCGGCCTGTGTCGGTCAGTCTCCGCGACTGCCCGGCCATCACGAGCCACCGACCCCGAAGACATAAGCCGCGTATGACCAAGGTCATCTCCATTGCGAACCAGAAAGGCGGTGTGGGCAAGACCACCACCAGCGTCAATCTCGCCGCCTCCCTGGCAGCCGCGCGGCGCCGGGTGTTGCTGGTGGACATGGACCCCCAGGGCAACGCCACCATGGGCAGCGGCGTGAACAAGGCCGCCCTCCCCATGTCCGCCTACGACCTGCTGATGGATGACACCGCGCCCCGCGACGTGGTGGTGCGGGCCGAAGAACCGGGGTACGACCTCATCCCCAGCAACGGCGACCTCACGGGGGCCGAGGTGGGGCTGCTGGATGAACTGGGCCGGGAGCTCAAGCTGCGCCAGGCGGTGGAGCAGTTGAAGTCCGGTTACGACTACGTGCTCATCGACTGTCCGCCGTCCCTGAACATGCTGACGGTCAACGCCCTGGTGGCCTCGGATTCGGTGATGATCCCCATGCAATGCGAATACTACGCCCTCGAAGGGTTGTCGGCGCTGCTGGACACCATCGAGAAGATCCGCAAGGTATTGAATGGCAACCTGCGGGTGGAAGGCCTGCTGCGGACCATGTTCGACCCGCGCAACAACCTCGCCAATCAGGTGTCGGCGCAGCTGGTCCAGCACTTCGGCGAGCGCGTCTACCGTACCATCATTCCGCGTAACATCCGCCTGGCCGAGGCACCCAGCCATGGCCTGCCGGTACTGCTGTATGACAAGACATCCAAGGGGGCCCTGGCCTATCTGGCCCTGGCCGGCGAGATCCTGCGCCGCGATGGCATGGCACCCCTGGCGGCCGCCAGCTGAAATCACGTAACGGGTTGGAAAGCCAGTGCCCTGTGCCGCAAGAACCATTCGATTCCCGCGTCTTCGCGGCACGCCTTTCGTCGTCGCCATGGCGTGGCCCCGACGCCTCCTCTGGCCGTGCCTGACGCAACGCCCGCGGCGCGACTTCTTGAACATTTTCTGCGGGAACATGCTTACGGGACAGGACACTAAATGGTAGCCAAGAAGAGGGGGTTGGGGCGCGGTCTCGATGCGTTGCTCGGCGGGGGCTCGGAGGCATCCGAGGGGGGTGATGCGGCGGCTCCTCAGACAGCGCGTGCGGAGAGCCGTCTCACGGATCTGCCGGTGGACCTGCTGCAGAAGGGGCGTTACCAGCCCCGCGGGGAGATGGATGCCGCGGCCCTGCAGGACCTCGCCTCCTCCATCAAGGCCCAGGGGGTGGTGCAGCCCATCGTGGTGCGCCCGGTGGAGGGTGGTCGCTACGAGATCATCGCCGGCGAGAGGCGCTGGCGTGCGGCCCAGATGGCCGGCCTCGATGCGGTACCCGTGGTGGTCAGGGACGTGCCCGATCAGGCGGCCATCGCCATCGCCCTCATCGAGAACATCCAGCGTGAGAACCTCAATCCCGTGGAAGAGGCCCAGGCCCTCAAGCGCCTGCTGGAGGAATTCGGCCTCACCCATCAGCAGACCGCCGATGCGGTGGGGCGCTCACGCACCGCGGTCACCAATCTGCTGAGGCTGCTGGAGCTGGAGCCCCGGGTGCGGGGGATGCTGGAGAATGGCGACCTGGAGATGGGCCATGCCCGCGCCATGCTCTCCCTGGCGTCCGAACTTCAGGCCCAGGCGGCCCGCGAGGTGGTGGAAAAGGGACTGTCGGTGCGCGAGACCGAGCGGCTGGTGAAACGCATCCAGGAGCCCACCCGCAAACCCCTGCCGGTGCCGCCGAATCCCGACGTCACGCGCCTCCAGGACGATCTGGCCCAGCGCCTCGGCGCCGCGGTGAACATCCGCCACTCCCCCAAGGGCAAGGGCAAGCTGGTCATAGAATTCAACAGCTTGGACGAACTGGACGGGATCCTGGGACACATCCAGTGATTATCCGAGTTCCTTCGTCGGTCGTTGCCCTCGCGATATCCATTGCGTATACTGCGCGCGCTTTCAACGTAGCGAATGGAGCAATAACAACTAAAAAAAATCGGTTCGTGGCCACCGAGGAGATTTCGCAGTGAGGTCCAACCGCTCCATCGCTTTGCAGCCCGCGGACGTCCGGGCGTTGCTGGCGGCACAGTTCGTACTGGTCACCCTGTTGACGGTTGCCCTGGTCTTCATCTCCGGTCTCGCGGAAGCCGAGGCTGCGGCCTACGGCGGTGCCACGGCCTTGATTTCGGCATGGATACTCGGTTTCAGCGTCAGGAAAGCGGCGCAGGCGGCACGGACTGCCCCGGGGTCGGAAACCCCCTTTCTTTACATCGGCGCCGTGGTGAGGTTTGTCCTGGTGCTGGTGATGTTCGGTCTGGGCATGGGCATGCTGCAACTGGCACCGGGGCCGCTGTTGGGGGGCTTCATCATCGCCCAGTTCGGGCATTTGATTAACGGCTCGCGCATTTCTGCGCGGGCGCATCGCGAAGCGGAGAAATTGGGGTGAGCGGAAATTCCGGCGCTGCGACCGACAACCCGGTCGAGTACATCCAGCACCACTTGACCAACTGGTGTCTCGGCTGTGATCCCGAGACCCACAAACCCGCCAGCATCGTCGATTTCGGTGTTTTCTTCATAGATGCCTTCCTGTGGGCCGCGTTACTGGCCGGCCTGTTCGCCTACGTGGCCTGGCGCCTCGGCAGGAACCTGGACCCCGACAAGCCCACCGGCCTGCAGAACGTGGCGGAGATGGTGGTGGAGTTCGTCAATCAGCAGGTGAAGGACATCTTTCCGGGCTACAACCCACTCATCGGGCCGTTGGCCATCACCATCTTCATCTGGGTGTTCCTCATGAACACCATGGACCTGATACCGGTGGATCTCATTCCCTGGCTGTCTTCCCTGGTGGGCCACCACGTGTTCGGTGCCGATCCCCACCACGTATACATGAAGGTGGTGCCGACCACGAATCTGGACACCACCTTCGGTCTGGCCATCTCCGTCTTCATCCTCATCCTTTACTACAACATCAAGGTCAAGGGGCTATTCGGTTACGGCAAGGTGTTCCTGACCCATCCCTTCGGGCCGTGGCTGGCACCCGTCAACGTGGTCATGACCCTCATCGAGGAACTCGCCAAACCCATCAGCCTGGGCCTGCGTCTCTTCGGCAACATGTTCGCGGGTGAGCTCATCTTCATGCTCATCGCCCTCATGCCATTCTGGATCCAGTTCATCCCGGGTGGTGGATGGGCGATCTTCCATATCCTCGTGATCACGCTTCAGGCGTTCATCTTCATGTTGCTGACCATCGTCTATCTGGCCCTGGCTCATGAGGAACACGAGGAGCATTAGAGTGGTGCCGGTCAACCGTTTTCATCTTTCCAGTTCGTTCGATTAAGGAGTTCTTCCATGAGTCCTGCTGATATTGCCTTCATTTATTCTCTTACCGCCCTCGGTGTGGGCGTCATCCTCGCGGCTGCCGGGCTGGGATCCGCCCTCGGTTGGGGCCTCATATGTTCCAAGTATCTGGAGGGTATCGCCCGCCAGCCGGAGATGCGTCCCCAGCTGCTGGGCCAGATGCTGTTCACCGGGGGCCTCATGGAGGCGTTCCCCATGATCGTCCTCGGCATCTCCATGTGGTTCGTCTTCGCCAATCCCTTCATCGGAGCCGCCCAGAGCGCCATCGGCGGTTGACGGAAGCGGACGAGGTTTCGTTCCGAGTGGAATCAAGTCACGCGCAATCAAGGGGTTAGACAGTGAACGTAACTGCCACGTTATTCGGGCAAATGCTCACTTTCGCGGTACTGGTGTGGTTCATCAAGGGCGTCCTGTGGGAGCCCATGCTGAAGGCCCTCGAAGACAGAAAGAAGCGTATCGCCGACGGGCTTGCCGCCGCCGAAAGGGGGCTCCACGAGAAGGAGCTGTCGGAGAAGCGGGCGAAAGAGGTCCTTCATGATGCCAAGGACCAGGCCAACGAGATCATCAACAACGCCCAGAAGCGGGCGGGGGAGATCGTCGAGGAGGCCAAGGACCAGGCGCGGGTCGAGGGGGACAAACTGAAGTCCGCCGCGAAGATCGAGATCGAGCAGGAGGGCAACCGCGTGCGGGAGGAGTTGCGTAAGCAGGTGGCGGTCCTGGCCGTGGCCGGCGCGGAACAGATCCTCAAACAGGAAGTGGACGCCGCCAAACACAACGCCATGCTCGAAAAGCTGGCGGCCGAGCTCTAAGGCGATTCGATTATGGAAGAGAGAAGCACCCTCGCCAGACCTTACGCCAACGCGGTGTTCAAGATCGCCACCGCCGCGGACGGGCTCGACAGCTGGTCGGAGCAGCTGGCCTTCCTGGCCTCCGTCACCGCCGACCCCACCATGAAGGGGCTGCTGGCCGACCCCCGCATCGAACACGAACGTCTGGCGGAACTGGTGCTGGACGTGGCCGGCGGGCGCCTCACCGAGGACGGCCGCAACCTGGTGCGGGTGCTGGCCGAGAACGGGCGCCTCGTTCTGATGGACGAGATCGTGCGTCTCTACGAATTGGAGCGGGCACGGGCCCAGCGCACCGAACGGGTGCGGGTGATCTCGGCCTATGCAGTGAACGCCAAGTTCCAGACCCTCATCAAGGAGGCCATGGCAAAGCGCCTGGGCTGTGAGGTGGAACTCGAGACACAGACCGACCGCACGCTCATCGGGGGCATCATCATCAGGGCGGGTGACATGGTCATTGACGCATCGTTGCGGGGGCGGTTGAACAGCCTCGCGGGCGACATCGCCTAGCCTCCGCCGGCCGGCTTTGAATGAAGACTAATTAGGGGTTCGAGAATGCAACTCAGCGCAACCGAAATCAGCGACCTGATCAAGAAGAAGATAGAAGACTTCGATCTGGGTACCGAAGCACGCACCGAGGGTACGGTGGTCAGCCTCACCGATGGCATCGCCCGCATACACGGGCTCGCCGATGTCATGCAGGGGGAGATGATCGAATTCCCCGGCGACACCTTCGGCCTCGCTCTCAACCTGGAGCGGGACTCGGTGGGCGCTGTCATCATGGGCGAATACGGGCACATCACCGAGGGCGATACGGTCAAGTGCACCGGCCGCATCCTGGAGGTGCCCATCGGTGAGGGTCTGCTGGGCCGCGTGGTGGATGCCCTGGGGCGTCCCATCGACGGCAAGGGCGAGGTGGAGAGTTCCCAGTTCGCCCCCATCGAGAAGGTGGCGCCCGGCGTCATCTCCCGTAAGTCCGTATCCCAGCCGTTGCAGACCGGCCTCAAGGCCATCGATGCCATGGTGCCCGTGGGCCGCGGCCAGCGCGAGCTCATCATCGGTGACCGCCAGACCGGCAAGACCGCCATCGCCATCGATGCCATCATCAACCAGAAGGACACGGGGGTTAAGTGCATCTATGTGGCCATCGGCCAGAAGAACTCATCCATCGCCGGTGTGGTGCGCAAGCTCGAGGAGCACGGCGCCATGGACCACACCATCGTGGTGGCGGCGGCGGCGGCCGAATCGGCGGCCCTGCAGTTCATCGCCCCCTACGCCGGCTGCACCATGGGAGAGTACTTCCGCGACATCGGCCAGGACGCCCTCATCATCTATGACGACCTCACCAAGCAGGCCTGGGCCTACCGTCAGGTATCCCTGCTGCTGCGGCGCCCGCCGGGCCGTGAGGCCTACCCCGGTGACGTGTTCTATCTCCACTCCCGCCTGCTGGAGCGCGCGGCCCGGGTCAACGAGGATTACGTGGAGAAGGAGACCGGCGGCAAGGTCAAGGGCCAGACGGGGTCCCTCACCGCCCTGCCCATCATCGAGACCCAGGCGGGAGACGTCTCGGCCTTCGTGCCCACCAATGTCATCTCCATCACCGATGGCCAGATCTTCCTGGAGAGTGACCTCTTCAACGCCAACATCCGGCCCGCCATCAACGCCGGTCTGTCGGTGTCCCGGGTGGGCGGCGCCGCCCAGACCAAGGTCGTCAAGAAGCTGGGTGGTGGTGTGCGTCTGGCCCTGGCCCAGTATCGTGAGCTGGCGGCCTTTTCCCAGTTCGCCTCGGACCTGGACGAGGCCACCCGCAAGCAGCTGGAGCGCGGCCAGCGGGTCACGGAGCTCATGAAGCAGTCCCAGTACGCGCCCATGAGTGTGGGCAGCATGGCGGTGAGCCTGTTTGCGGTGGACAAGGGTTATCTCGACGACGTGGAGATCAGCAAGATCGGCGATTTCGAGGCCGCCCTGCAGCGGCATATGCAGAGCGAGCACAAGGACCTGATGGCGCAGCTGGACGAATCGGGCGACTGGAACGACGACATCGAGGCCGCCCTCGCCAAGGCCCTGGATGACTTCAAGGCCAATCACGCCTGGTAGCAGCCGGCTCATGAGGACCTGTCCCGCCTGCGGAGATGGGCGGGAGCCGGCCCGGGGAGGCACGCCCCCGACGGACCACCGGACACCGCAACGACCACGAGGCTTTTAGAGACCAATGGCTGGCGCAAAAGAGATTCGCACCAAGATTAAGAGTATCCAGAGTACTCAGAAGATCACCCGCGCCATGGAGATGGTGGCCGCGAGCAAGATGCGCAAGGCCCAGGACCGCATGAAGTCGGCGCGGCCCTATGCGGACAAGATCCGGAATGTCATCGCCCACGTTGCCCACGCCAGCAGCGAATACCGTCACTCCTTCCTGGAGGAACGGGAGATCAAGCGGGTGGGTTACATCGTGGTGTCCACCGACCGCGGCCTGTGTGGCGGGCTCAACGTGAACCTGTTCCGTGCCACCCTCGCCGACATGAAACAGTGGCGCGAGCAGGACATCGGCATGGACTTCTGCACCATCGGCTCGAAGGCCATCAGTTTCTTCAAGCGCGTGGGGGGCAACATCGTCGGGGAGACCAGCCAGCTCGGAGACAGGCCCCATCTCGAGGACCTCATCGGCACGGCGAAGGTGATGATGGACGCCTACCAGGAGGGCACGGTGGACCGGGTGTTCCTGGTGTTCAACGAATTCGTCAATTCCATGACCCAGAAGCCCCAGATCGAGCAGCTCCTGCCCCTGCCGCCGTCGGAAGACGAGGAACTCCGGCATCACTGGGATTACCTCTACGAGCCCGATGCCCAGGACGTGATGGGGAACCTCCTCATGCGCTACATCGAATCCCTGCTCTATCAGTCCGTGGTGGAGAACATCGCCTGTGAACAGGCGGCGCGCATGGTGGCCATGAAGGCCGCCTCGGACAACGCCGGGGACCTCATCGATGATCTGCAGATGGTCTACAACAAGGCCCGACAGGCCGCCATCACCCAGGAGATCTCCGAGATCGTTAGCGGGGCCGCCGCCGTCTAGGCCGGCCGGGGACCCAACTGAAACACCCTTTGGTGCGCGCCGAGCGCATCCACAGAAGAAAACCTGAGGATAACGCGAAATGAGTTCGGGAAAGATAGTTGAAATCATTGGCGCCGTTGTAGACGTGGAGTTCCCGCGCGAAGCCGTGCCCAAGGTCTATGACGCCCTGATGGTGGGAGGCGACATGCTCACCCTCGAGGTGCAGCAGCAGCTGGGCGACGGCGTGGTGCGCACCATCGCCATGGGATCCACCGATGGCCTGAAGCGCGGCATCGACGTCGACAACCTCGGCCGGCCCATTTCCGTGCCGGTGGGCCAGAAGACCCTGGGTCGCGTCATGAACGTGCTGGGTGAGCCCATCGACGAGCTGGGCGAGGTGGGGGCCGAAGAGCTATGGCCCATCCACCGCCAGCCGCCGGAGTTCGCGGACCAGGCCAGCACGGTGGAGATCCTGGAGACCGGCATCAAGGTCATCGATCTCATCATGCCCATCGCCAAGGGCGGCAAGATCGGCCTGTTCGGCGGCGCCGGCGTGGGCAAGACCGTCACCCTGATGGAGCTCATCCGCAACATCGCCGTGGCTCACAGCGGCTTTTCGGTGTTCGCCGGCGTGGGCGAGCGTACCCGTGAGGGCAACGATTTCTACCACGAGATGAAGGATGCCGACGTACTGGACAAGGTGGCCCTGGTCTACGGTCAGATGAACGAGCCGCCGGGCAACCGCCTGCGGGTGGCCCTGACCGGCCTCACCATGGCGGAGTTCTTCCGCGAGGAAGGCCGCGACGTGCTGCTGTTCGTGGACAACATCTACCGCTACACCCTCGCGGGTACCGAGGTGTCGGCGCTGCTCGGGCGCATGCCCTCCGCGGTGGGCTACCAGCCCACCCTGGCCGAGGAGATGGGTGTGCTGCAGGAACGCATCACCTCCACCAAGACCGGCTCCATCACCTCCTTCCAGGCGGTCTACGTGCCCGCGGACGACCTCACCGACCCGTCACCCGCCACCACCTTCGCCCACCTGGATGCCACCCTGGTGCTGTCCCGGCAGATCGCGGAGCTGGGTATCTATCCCGCCGTGGATCCCCTGGACTCCACCAGCCGGCAGCTCGATCCCCTCGTCGTGGGCAACGAGCACTACGACGTGGCCCGCAAGGTCCAGGGTACGTTGCAGCGCTACAAGGAGCTCAAGGACATCATCGCCATCCTCGGCATGGACGAACTGTCCGACGAGGACAAGCTGATGGTGTCGCGGGCCCGCAAGATCCAGCGCTTCCTGTCCCAGCCCTTCTTCGTGGCGGAGGTGTTCACCGGCTCTCCGGGCAAGTATGTGTCCCTCAAGGATTCCGTGGCCAGCTTCAAGGCCATCGTCGAGGGTGAGTACGACAACCTGCCCGAACAGGCCTTCTATATGGTGGGCTCCATCGACGAGGCGGTGGAGAAGGCCAAGAGCATGCAGGGTTGAGCCCCGCGCCCGAGGTCTTTCCGCAAACCCCCAACGGAGCATCCAGTCCACCATGGCCATGACCCTACATGTCGATATCGTCAGCGCCGAGTCTGCCATCTTCTCCGGCACCGCGGAGATGGTGTTCGCCCCCGCGGTGATGGGTGAGGTGGGCATCGCCCCCCGCCACTCGCCCCTGCTGAGCCCCCTCAAGCCGGGGGAGGTGAGGGTGCGGCTGCCGGGGGGCGAGGAGGAGGTGTTCTACGTCTCCGGCGGCATCCTGGAAGTGCAGCCCCACGTGGTGACGGTGCTGTCGGATACCAGCCTGCGGGCCCACGACCTGGACGAGGCCAAGGCCCTGGAGGCCAAGGAGAGCGCCGAGGCCGCCCTGGCGGACCGCGGCGCCGATATCGACTACGCCAAGGCCCAGGCCGAACTGGCGGAGGCCATGGCCCAGCTGCAGATGATCCAGCGCCTGCGCAAGAAAGCCAATCGGTGATGGCGGGCGCGCGGGTCAGCCAGCGCAAGGTGGTGTCCTTCACCTATCAGATACACGACGAGGCCGGCCGGGTGCTGGAGAAGCCGGACCTGCCCGTGACCTACCTGCACGGCGGGCGGGGTGACATCTTCGCCCAGGTGGAGCGCGCCCTGGACGGACACCAGGAAGGCGACCAGCTGGAGGTCACCCTGACCCCCGACGAGGCGTTCGGCTCCCACCGTGCGGAACTTACCTTTACCGATGAGTTGGAGAACGTGCCGCCCGAATTCCGCTTCGTGGGGGCCGAGGTGGAGATGCACAATGATCGCGGCGAGGCCAGGAAATTCAGGGTCTCCCGCATCGCCGACGGCCAGCTGACGGTGGATGGCAACCATCCTCTCGCCGGCAAGCAAATCACCTTTCTCGTCACCGTGGTGGATGTCCGCGACGCCACCCCCCAGGAAACGGCCATGGGTGCGCCCGCCGAGGGTACGGCGGGTACCAGGCCGCAGTTGCACTGATCCCTCCAGGGAGTCCGGCCATGCCCCGCCTCAGCGTCATCATCCTGGCGGCAGGTCAGGGAAAGCGCATGCACTCCGCCCTGCCCAAGGTACTCCATCCCCTCGCCGGCAAGCCCCTGCTGGGTCATGTCATCGACCGCGCCCTTGATCTGGCGGCGGACCACATCGCCGTGGTCTACGGCCATGGCGGCGCCCAGGTGCTGGAAGGCATGGCGGGGGCCCCCGTGCGCTGGGTGCTCCAGGCCGAACAACTGGGCACCGGGCACGCCGTGGCCGAGGCCATGCCCGAGGTGGATGACGCCGCCACGGTGCTGGTGCTCTACGGTGACGTGCCTCTGACCCGCACCGATACCCTGCGGCGGCTGGTGGACCTCGTGGGTTCCCGCAGCATGGGCCTGGTGACCGTCCGGCTGGACGATCCCACGGGCTACGGCCGGGTGGTGCGGGATGCCCATGATGCGGTCACGCGTATCGTGGAACAGAAGGATGCGGACCCCGAAGAACTGGCCCTGAAGGAGATCAACACGGGGATCATGGCGGCGCCCGCGGGGGCCCTGCGCGGCTGGCTGGCCCGCCTCGACAACGCCAATGCCCAGGGCGAGTATTACCTGACGGACATCATCGCCATGGCGGTGGCGGATGGCATGGTGGTGCATACGGTCCATCCCGGCCACAGCCACGAGGTGGAAGGGGTCAATAACCGCGCCCAGCTCGCGGCCCTGGAACGCACCTACCAGCGGGCGCGGGCGGAAGAGCTGCTTCACCAGGGGGTGACCCTGATGGATCCGTCCCGCTTCGATGTGCGGGGCACCCTGGAGGTGGGGCGGGACGTGACCATCGACGTCAACGTGATCTGTGAGGGCCGGGTGGTGTTGGGGGACGGCGTGGTGGTGGGTGCCAACGTGGTCCTGAGGGACGTGGAGATCGGCGCCGATACCGAGGTTCTGCCCTTCTCCATGGTGGATACGGCCACCGTGGGGGCAGGGGCGCGCATCGGCCCCTATGCGCGCATCCGCCCGGAGACGCGGCTGGCGGATCACGTCCACGTGGGCAACTTCGTCGAGATCAAGAAGTCCGTGGTGGGCGAGGGCTCCAAGGTCAATCACCTGAGTTACGTGGGGGATGCCGACGTGGGCCGCGGGGTGAACATCGGTGCCGGCACCATCACCTGCAACTACGACGGTGCCAACAAGCACCGTACGGTCATCGGCGATGAGGCGTTCGTGGGCTCGGACACCCAGCTCGTGGCGCCGGTCACGGTGGGCGCCGGGGCCACCATCGGCGCCGGCACCACCGTCACCCGGGACGTACCCCCCGGCGAACTGGCCCTCAGCCGGGTTCCCCAGACCATCCGGGCGGGCTGGCAACGGCCGCAAAAGAAGTAGCCGCGCCTGCCGCTAGTTGAAGCGAGACCCTGTCCTTTCCCCGCGGGGCGACCCGGCCCCCTGGTGGCCCGGGCAGAGGACAGTCCTGGACCCGCCATAGCCTTCGAGGGTACTGATTCATGTGTGGAATAGTGGGCGCAATCGCCAATCGGGACGTCGTCTCCACGTTGATGGATGGTCTGCAGCGGCTGGAGTATCGCGGCTATGATTCCGCGGGCCTCGCCGTTCAGGGGCCCCACGGCCTGCAGCGCATGCGCTCGGTGGGCAAGGTGGCGGCCCTGCGGGGTTTGCTGGATCAGGGCGGTTTCAGCGGTGACCTCGGCATCGCCCATACCCGCTGGGCCACCCATGGCATGCCCGCCGAGCGCAACGCCCATCCCCACATGAGTGGCGAACGGGTGGCGGTGGTGCATAACGGCATCATCGAGAACCACTGGGCGTTGCGCACCATGCTGTCCGCCGAGGGTTATAGTTTCAGCTCCGATACCGATACCGAGGTCATCGCCCATCTCCTGGCCCGCGAACTCAAGGGGAATACCGACCTGTTGTCGGCGGTGCGTTCCGCCATCCGGCAGTTGGTGGGGGCCTATGCCCTGGCGGTGGTGGCCCCCGACGACCGCGACCGGCTGGTGGTGGCCCGGGCCGGCAGCCCCCTGGTCATCGGCATCGGGGAGGGGGAGAACTTCATCGCCTCGGACGTACTCGCCCTGCTGCCCGTGACCCAGCGCTTCGTGTTCCTGGAGGAGGGGGACCTGGCCGAGGTACGCCGCGACGGGGTGACGGTCTATGACGAGCACGGTGAGCCCGCGCAGCGGGAGCCCAAGGTGTCGATGCAGGTGGCCGGCACCATGGACAAGGGCCCCTACCGCCATTTCATGGAGAAGGAGATAGCGGAGCAGCCCGCTGTCATCGCCGAGACCCTGGAGGGCAGGATATTCAAGGGCCGTCTGCTGGAGGAGAGCTTCGGCTACGAGGCCACCCAGCTCCTCAACAAGGTCCAGTGCGTGCACATCATCGCCTGCGGCACCAGCTACCATGCCGGGCTGGTGGCCCGCTACTGGATCGAGGAGGTGGGGATACCCTGCACCGTGGAGGTGGCGAGCGAGTACCGTTACCGCTCGGTGGTGGTGCCCCCCGACACCCTGTTCCTGACCCTCTCCCAGTCCGGTGAGACGGCGGATACCCTGGCTGCCCTGCGGGTGGCCAAGTCGGCGGGTTACCTGGGCAGCATGACCATCTGCAACGTGCCCGAGAGTTCCCTGACCCGGGAATCGGACGTGGCCCTGATGACCCGTGCCGGCCCCGAGATCGGCGTGGCCTCCACCAAGGCCTTCACCACGCAGCTGGTGTGTCTGCGCCTGCTCACCCTCGCCCTGGCCCGCCGCCGCGGCCTCACCGAGGACCAGGAACGGCTCCTGGTGGAGGAACTCCATGCCCTGCCGCGCCAGGTGGAGGTGGTGCTGGAGCTGTCCGACGCCATCAAGGCCATGGCGGATGCCTTCGCCGAACGCAGCCATGCCCTGTTCCTGGGACGGGGCACCTTCTACCCCATCGCCATGGAAGGGGCCCTGAAGATGAAGGAGATCTCCTACATCCACGCCGAGGCCTACCCCGCCGGCGAGCTCAAACACGGTCCCCTGGCCCTGGTGGACGCCGACATGCCCGTGGTGTGCGCCCTGCCGGACGACCTCCTGCTGGACAAGGTGCTGTCCAACCTTCAGGAGGTGCGGGCGCGGGGTGGTGAGCTGTTCCTGTTCAGCGACCTCAAGGTGTCCATCGATCTGGACAACTACCAGAATCTCACCCTGTCGGATATCTGCCCCACCACCGCGCCCATCGTCTACACCGTACCCCTGCAGTTGCTGGCCTACCACGTGGCCGTGCTGAAGGGCACCGACGTGGATCAGCCCAGGAACCTCGCCAAGTCGGTGACGGTGGAATAGCCCGCCGGGGGGCGGCTGAGGCGGGGGCGAGGTTGTCCCTATGCCGTGGTGCGGTGCCGGGTCTTTCGTTGCGCTCGGCCGTAGCGGCGGCATTGCAGGAAAACCGGAACCACTGCACACTTTCGATGCATCTCCCTCGAAGCGGCGGGTACACCGTCGCTAACGGATCCGCGGACATGTCTGGGCAGGTGAGGGTGTGGGTTGACCATGACCAATCAGGGACAGGAAGAGAAAGCCGGTGCGGAGGTGGCGCGTTTCAGTGCCCGCCTCGCCGCCCTGGTGAAGGTGCCTTCCAACCGCATCGCCGAATTCGTGGACAGCTCCGCCCTGGAGCTGCAGCAGCAGCTCGCCGTCATCGATGATGTCGACGGACGGTTCGAGGCCATATTGACGGCAGTCCGGCGGGACCCGGACCAGGGGCTTCGGGCCTTCGCCGAGCTCGACCTCAGGATCGTGTCGCGGGACCATGGCTGGCGGGACATCCTGTCCAAAGAGGAGCTGCGGCAACGGGATGCCCTGCCCTTTCTGGCGGTGGCCCTGGAGAAGTACATCGAGTACCTGCGTTTCCGGCGCCGGCTGCTGGAGTTCATCCTTGAGCGGCGGGCGATGATGGAGAGCGCCACCCGCGGGGACATATCCCCCTTCATGGCCACCCTGCGCGATGTGTCCAAGGGCGAGACCAGTGCCTTCGACAGGCCGGCGCGGGACCTCGGTGCCATGGCCTCCGACGTCTATCGCCGTCTGCCGACGCGGGAGGCCTATCTCCTTCATTTGCCTGCGGATGAGGAGATGACCCTGGTCCTGGCGGGTCACCCCTTTCGCATCAGCCGGAGTGCGGAGGTCCTGACCCTGAAGGATGAAAACGCTGCCGTCTACCAGATTCCTCCCGGCAGCCACACCCTGGGCCGCAGCCGTGACTGCGACGTGGTCCTGGATGCGAACCTGCGGGAAATATCCCGCAAACACCTGGTGATGGAGTGGGACGGCGAGTCCCGGCTTACCCTGATGGATGTGTCCCATCTGGGGTCTTTCGTGCCCAAGGGGCACGCCGATTGAGGATGCACGCCGGCCCGCGCAGCCGCGGGCCGACGCCTCAGAGGGTCTTGAAGACCTCGGTCGCGGCGGTGAGGGTCGCGTCCAGGGTGTCGTCGTTGTGGGCCGCGGAGATGAAACCTGCCTCGAAGGCGGAGGGAGCGAGGTAGATGCCGCGGTCCAGCATGCCGTGGAAGAAGCGCTTGAAGCGGTCCATGTCACAGGCGGTCACCTGGTCGAAGCGCGTGATACGCGGCTCCCCGGAGAAGAACAGCCCGAACATGCCCCCCGCCTGATTGGTGGTGAAGGGGATGCCGGCCTCCGTGGCCGCCGCGCGCAGGCCGCTGGTGAGACGATCGGTCTTGATGGACAGGTCCTCGAAGAAGCCCGCCTCGGAGATGAGTTCCAGGGTCTTCAGGCCGGCGGCCATGGCCACCGGATTCCCCGACAGGGTGCCCGCCTGGTAGACGGGGCCGTCCGGCGACAGCCGGGACATGACATCGGCGCGCCCGCCGAAGGCACCGACGGGCATGCCCCCGCCGATGACCTTACCCAGGGTGGTGAGGTCCGGGGCGACCCCGAAGGCGCCCTGGGCGCCCCCCAGGGAGACCCGGAAACCGCTCATCACCTCGTCGAATATCAGCAGGCTGCCGTGCTCGTCACACAGCCCGCGCAGGCCCTTCAGGAAGCCGGGTTCAGGCAGCACGCAATTCATGTTGCCCGCCACCGGTTCCACGATGATGGCCGCGATGCCCTCGCCCATCTCCCGAAAGAGGGCGCTGACGGTATCCAGGTCGTTATAGGGCACGGTGAGGGTATGCCGGGCCAGGTCCGCGGGCACGCCGGGCGAAGTGGGGACCCCCATGGTCAGGGCCCCCGAGCCCGCCTTTACCAGCAGGGAATCAGCATGGCCGTGGTAGCAACCCTCGAATTTGACGATGGCGTCGCGCCCGGTGAAGCCGCGGGCCAGCCGGATGGCGCTCATGGTGGCCTCGCTGCCGGAGTTGACCATGCGCACCTGGGCCATGGACGGCACCAGCTCGCACACCTTGGCGGCCATGAGGGTCTCCGACACCGTGGGGGCACCGAAGCTCAGGCCCCGGGCGGCCGCCTCCTGCACCACCCGCACCACCTCGGGATGGGCATGACCCAGCACCATCGGGCCCCACGAGCCCACGTAGTCCACGTAGCGCCTGTCGTCCTCGTCCACCAGGTAGGGCCCCTCGGCCCGTTTGATGAACACCGGATCCCCGCCCACACCCTTGAAGGCCCGCACCGGTGAGTTGACGCCACCCGGGATGTAGCGCCGGGCCTGTTCGAACAATTCCTGGGACTGGGACATAGGTGAACTCTCCGCGGGTTCAGTTGCCGGGTGGGTGGGGTGGTTGCTCGAAGAGCCGTTGAATGCTCGCCGCCGCTTGCCGGGGATCGGGGGCATCGAACAGGGCGCCGATGACCGCCAGCAGGTCGGCCCCCGCCGCCAGCAGCGCCGCACCATTCTCTCCATGGATCCCGCCGATGGCAACCACGGGAACGTGCAGGCGCGGGCGTGCCCGACTCAGGACGTCCATGGGGGCAGCGGATGCACCGGGTTTCGAGGACGAGGCAAAGAAACGTCCGAAGGCGACGTAATCCGCGCCGGCCTCCTGGGCGGCCACGGCCTTATCGGGGCGATCATAACAAGAGACGCCGATGATACGTTGCGGGCCCAGGAGGCGGCGCGCCGCGGCGGGATCCCCGTCGTCCCGCCCCAGATGCACCCCCTCGGCACCGATGGTCACGGCCAGTTCCAGGTCGTCGTTGATCACGAGGGGGACGCCGTAACTCCGGGTCAGGCGGAGCAGTTCCTCGGCATCGGCCCGCCGGCGCCGCGGGGAAGACCCCTTGTCGCGATACTGCAGCATGGCCGCGCCACCGGCGAGTACGGCCTCGCAGCGCCCGATGAGGGCATCGCCGGCGAGTCCGTCCCGGGTGATGGCGTAGAGGCCTCGGCGTGGCAGGGTCACGGTCACTCGGCTCGCCCGCCGGCCGCCCAGAACAGACGGTTGGGTACATGCTGGCCGTGGCCGATGGGGTAGCCGTGGCGCAGGGTCTGCCAGGTGTATTCCTGGGCATGGAGGATGGCGGAGACGGGTTCCCGTCCATGGGCGGCGAGGCCGGCAATGGCACCGGCCAGGGTACAGCCGGAGCCATGGTAGCTGCGGGGCAGACGCTCCCAGTGGAAGGTGTCGATCTCCCGCAGGTGTCCGAAGAGCCGGTTTTCCACCCGCCCGCCCGGCACGTCGGCCCCGGTGACGAGTACGTATTCGGTTCCCAGTTCCATCAGCTCATGGGCCGCGGCCGCGGCGCTGTCGGCATGGACTGCCAGGATGAGGGCCTCGGCGGTGTTGGGCGTAGTCACGGTGGTGAGGGGCAGCAGCAGGGTCCGTATGGCGTCGGGCACCTCGTCGTCCACCAGCGCGTCGCCCCGCCCGGATGCCAGCACCGGGTCGAGGACGACCGGTACGTCGGGATGGTCCGCGAGGATCCCCGCCACCGCCTCCACCAGGGCGGTACTCGGCAGCAGGCCTATCTTGCAGGCGGCCATGTCGAGGTCTGCGAGCAGATGGCGGGCCTGCTCGATGAACTGCAGTGCGTCCACCGGGTAGCAGGCCTGTACCCCCCGGGTGTCCTGGACGGTGAGGGCGGTCACCAGGGGAGCCGCATGACAACCCATGCTGGCAATGGCCTCGATATCCGCCTGGATGCCGGCGCCGCCCGTGGGGTCCAGGCCGGACATGGTAACCACCACCGGATTGTCGGAACGGGGCTGAGACATCATGGGGGTAGTTTAACACTGCCCGTTTAAGCGAGCGGGCCATGACGGTATCCTGTTGAATCCATTTCACTGCCCCATTAGCGAGCCATGGCGAAATATATGTGCGTGATATGCGGCTTCGTCTACGACGAGGCCGAGGGCTTGCCTGACGAGGGGATTCCCCCCGGCACGCCATTCGATGATCTGCCCCTGAACTGGACCTGCCCGGACTGCGGGGCACGGCGGGATGACTTCGAGATCATGCCGGAATGAGACCCGACAAAACCCGCACCGGCCGATGGTTGAAAGTGGCGGGGGAAGGTGCCATCTTCCGTCCATATTCCACAGGTCATTACGTTCATGGGGGCGGCCCACGAACGTTCCCTCTCCCCGGCCGTGTCCCGGCGGGTGGGGCGGCTGATGTGCCTGGGGGGAATCTTTCACGTTAAGGCTTAGAGGTGATGACATGAGCGCGACTGCAGCTGCCTTCGACAACCGACTGACCGACCAACAGATCAAACTGACGCCACCCGCCATGGAGCAGATGCGCAGGCTCCTCGGCCAGGTGGATGACGACGCCGTCGAGGCCGTACGCGTATTCGTGTCCGGTGGCGGCTGTGGCGGCATGACCTACGGCATGACCTTCACCGATCAGCGCAGCCCCTACGACTGCGTACTGGAAGACGACGACGGCTTCAGGCTGTACGTGGACTCGGTGGCCGTCAACTATCTGCAGGGCGTGGAGATAGACTTCGTGGACCGCCCCATGGGTGCCAGCTTCGTGTTCAACAACGTGTTCCAGGCCACCGGTGGCACCGGGTCCTGCAAGGCCTGCGGCGCCTCGGGCGGTGGCTGCGGCTGACGGCATTCACCGTCACATCACCCTCCATAGTTTCCTAGCTCCCGGGGGCGGCGGCCTGCCCGCCCCCGGGCCCATCTCCCAGCCATGTCGAATACGGGCGGCGTCCTCCTCGTAACGCCGCCCACCAGCTATCGCCTCCCCGCCTATCTGCGTGCCGCCGGGCAACTGGGGCTGGGGGTGGTGGTGGCGTCCCAGGGGCACCACCCCCTCATCCAGGCCGATTTCACGGGCATTCATTACGACCCCGGCGACGCCGACTGGCCATCGCGGCTGGCGGCAGCCGCGGCGCCCCATGATCCGCGCATCGTAGTGGCCACCGACGACAGTACGGTGGAGGCGGCGGCGCGGGTGGCCGCCGCCCTGGGCCTGACCCACAACAGCCTGCGCAGCGTGCAGACGGCCCGGCGCAAGGACCTCGCCCGGCAGGCCCTGGAGCGCGCGGGCCTGCCGGTACCACGCTTTCGCCGGGTCCACCTGCGCCGTCCCCTGGCCCCTCAACTGGAGGGCCTGACCTTTCCCTGCGTGGTCAAACCCCTGGGCCTGTCCGGCAGTCGTGGCGTCATCCGGGTGGATCGGCCCGCAGACATGGGCACGACCTGTGCCCGCATCCAGACCATCCTGCGTCATGGTGCGATGGGCGAGGAAGGGGACTGGGTGCTGGTGGAGGACTACCTGCCCGGGCGCGAGGTGGCCTTCGAGGGCCTGCTGGTGGACGGACGCCTGGTGCCCCTGGTGTTGTTCGACAAGCCCGACCCCCTGGAGGGGCCGTTCTTCGAGGAGACCTACTACATCACGCCGTCGCGATTGCCGGGTCCCAGCCAGTCACGCCTGGTGGCCCATGTGGCCGCCGCCTGCGAGGCCTACGGGCTGCGGCAGGGGCCCGTCCACGCGGAGTTGCGGGTCGAGGGTAATGACTCGTGGATCCTGGAACTGGCGGCCCGCACCATCGGTGGCCAGTGCGCACGGCTCCTCAGCCTGGGGACGGGGCACAGCCTGGAGGAACTGGTACTGCGGGCGGCCCTGGGGCGGGAAGTGGCGCCGGTGGCCCTGGAGGGCGGTGCGGGGGTACTCATGATCCCTATTCCCGGTCACGGCATCCTGCGCCGCGTCGAAGGGGTTAGCGCGGCGCTGCGGGTACCCTACATCGAAGAACTGGAGATCAGCGTGCGCGAAGGGTACGAACTGGTGCCCTTGCCCGAGGGGTCCAGCTATCTCGGATTCATCTTCGCCCGGGCGCCCACGGCGGCAGCGGCCGAGGAGGCCCTGAGGGCGGCCCATGGGGAGTTGACGGTGGTGGCCATGCCCGTACTCGGCAGCCAGCCGGTCAGAAATATACGGACTTAATCCGGCCGGATGGGATCAGCGTCGCCCGAACCGGCTCGGGGGGAAACCCTCAATGGCGGCGTTTTCTCAGGGCTATTTCTTGGCGCCCGGGGCCTGGAAGCCGGATGGCGGGCCGCCACCCTCCCCTTCATTGAAGAAGAAGCCGAGCATGTGGCCCTCGATGATCTCGATGGTGCCGGGATCACCCGTGTTCAGCCCGTTCTCGTTGATGATGGTGGTGAGGCGATCAAGCCATTGCTGCCAGCCTTCCTTGGATACGTTCTCATAGATGCGCTCCCCGAGTTCACCCGGGTGGGGCGGGGCGTCCAGGCCTTCCGCCTCCCGCTTGAGGACCACACAGTGCACCGTTCTCGTCATGGTGTTTCCCGTTTCTGTAGTGTCCGTTAGTCGCTAAAAATAGTCGCTAAAAATAGTCGCTAAAACAGCCGATCATGTCGTATTCCGCGGCATACTAACATGGGAATCGGGCCCATATCCCGGAGACATGACGGGACTTTCACGCGCCCTGCTCTGTCAGCCGGTTGGCCGGGCGCGGGTGGTGTCGTCGGTGACGAGATCCAGGACGCGCCGGGTGTCCAGCGGGCCCACGCGGTGGTGCACGATGTCGCCTTCGCCGTCCATGAGGAAATGGGTGGGGGTCCCCGGCACGCGCCCGAAGGCGCGCAGTACCCGGCCCTGGACATCCACGGCGATGTCATAGGGCAGTTCGCGGTCGGCCGCCAGGCCCAGGACCTCGCTGGGAGGGTCGTAGGGCATGGCCACCGCCACCATCACCAGCCCCTTGGGGGCGGCTTCCCGGTACAGGGTCTTGAGATGGGGGATCTCCCGCAGGCAGGCCGGGCAGGTGGTGGCCCAGAAGCTCACCAGCACCGGCCGGCCGCGCAGATCGTCGAGGGCGATACGCCGTCCATCGATGAGTTGGAACACCACGTCCCGGGGCGCCGCGCCCGGCGGGGAGCGCAGGTTCCAGGTGGCCAGCCCCAGCACCAGCCCCAGCATGAGGACGGGAACGAGCCAGCGCCGGCGTCGCCGGGGTCGCGGGGACTGGGAAGGGCTGGAGGACACGGCATGAGATCCTGGATGGAAGAACGGCGAGGGACCCATCCCGGGAGGGCGGGTCGAAGCACGATTTTTCGTCAAATCATCAAGTTGACAGCTTATGCGTTAGTGCTTAACTTAGCTGCCATACGGGATGACCTGATTATAACGAACATGTTGTATCAGTGTCTGCGAAGCGGCTTCGGCCGCTTTTTTGTTTTCTGTCGGCATTTCCTGCCGGCCACTGGGAAAACGCCGATTCCATCCGGCAGGAATGGGGTCAGCGTTTCTTCAGCATATCCCTGGACCCCGTGGGTGTTCAGGGTTTGGTCCGGGCGGGATGTCCCAAGGCGGGGGTGGGAAGGCGCATGATCGAAGTGGGCATCGTGGGTGGCACCGGGTATACCGGCGCCGAGTTGCTGAGATTTCTGGTGCAGCATCCGCAGGCGCGGCTGCGGGTGATCACCTCCCGGGGCGAGGCCGGCAAGGCCGTGGCGGAGGTGTTTCCCAATCTGCGGGGTCACACGGACCTGGTATTCGTTCCCCCTGCCGAGGCGGCCCTGGCGAGTTGTGACGTGGTGTTCTTCGCCACCCCCAACGGCACCGCCATGACCATGGCCCGGGCATTGCTGGAGGCGGGGACCCGCGTGATCGATCTGGCGGCGGATTTCCGCCTCCGCGAGGCCTCCGCGTGGCATCACTGGTACGGTATGGAACACGCGGCTCCCGAACTGCTGGAGGAGGCCGTCTATGGCCTGCCCGAGGCCAACCGGGCTGCCATCAGCGCGGCCCGGCTGGTGGCCAATCCCGGTTGTTATCCGACGGCGGTCCTCCTCGGCCTGATGCCGTTGATGGAGGCGGGCGTGGTGGACAACACCTCCCTCGTGGCCGATGCCAAATCCGGCGCCAGCGGCGGGGGCCGCAATGCCAGTGTGCCGCTGCTGCTGTGTGAGACGGGAGAGTCCTTCAAGGCCTACGGCGTCCCCGGTCATCGTCATCTGCCCGAGATCCGCCAGGGCCTCGCCGTCATGGCGGGCGGCGCGGTGGGCCTGACCTTCGTGCCCCATCTCGTGCCCATGATTCGGGGCATCCATGCCACCCTCTACGGCCGGCTGGTCAGCCATGATACGGATCTTCAGAGGCTGTTCGAGGAACGCTACCGCGACGAGCCCTTCGTGGATGTGTTGGCGGCCGGTGGCCACCCGGAGACGCGTAGCGTGCGGGGGACCAACATGTGCCGCATAGCCGTCCACCGCCCCCAGCAGGGCGACACCGCGGTGGTGCTGTCCGTCATCGACAATCTGGCCAAGGGGGCGGCCTCCCAGGCCATTCAGAACATGAACATCATGCACGGACTGCCCGAGGCCACGGGTCTCGGGGCCCCCGGCCTGCTGCCTTAGGGACGAGGGACACGGCCTTGGGAAGATTCGACCCCCTGGCCATCAGGGCCCACCGGCCCTGGCGCACTGCGTTGTGGTTCGCGCTCCTGCTGGCCCTGGTGCTGGTGGCCGCGGCGGCACTGTACTGGCGGGAACTGGGTGACACCCTCGGGGCCCTGGCCGAATCCTCCCTGGTACGACGTGACCTGGCACGGCACGTGGATGAGCTCTCGGCGGAGAACACCCGGCTGGCGGCGGAGGTGGCCATCCTGCGGCGCGAGATTCAGGTCAAGGGCGAGGCCTACCGAATGGTGGAGGCGGATCTGGCGGCCCAGGGCCTGCGTATCGCGGAATTGCGTGATGAAGTCCAGTTCTATCGGGGGCTCTTCAAGCGCTCCCTGGAGACGGCGACCCTGGGCGTGCATGGCCTCAGGTTCCAGGCGGCGGGAGGCGAGGGCGCCTACGGCTATCGCGTCGTGTTAACGCACATGGGCAAAGGTGATAATGTGATTGAAGGCGCCATGGATCTGCGGTTGACGGGGAGGCTGGAGGGACAGCGTCACACCATCGAAGCCAAGGATCTGGGGGCGGGTGCGCGACAGGAATTCAAGCTCAAACACTTCCGGCAGTTGGACGGCAGGATTCTGCTGCCCCCGGGGTTCGAACCACAGCAGGTGGAGGTTTCGGTCAGGGCCGGCGACGAGGACAGCATCCACGTCGACCACAGCTACCAGTGGTCCGCAGTGGTGGACAGCCTACAGAGAGGGCAGCGGTGATTGGACGTAACAGGAAACACAGGGCCCCCAAGGCCGATACCGATACCCTGGTGGGTAAAAATACCGAGGTGCTCGGCGACATCCGTTTCAGCGGTGCGGTGCGTCTGCATATCGATGGCTCCGTGCGGGGCAACGTGCTCGCCGATGACCATACCGGCGCCGTGCTGACGGTGAGCAAGACCGGCATCATCGAGGGCGAAGTGCGGGTGCCCAACATCATCCTCGATGGTGGCGTTCTGGGGGATGTCCATGCCGCCGAACACATTGAACTGGCGTCCAACGCCAAGGTCACAGGGAACGTGTATTACAATCTCATTGAGATGGCCATGGGTGCCGAGGTCAACGGCAACCTGGTCCGGTCCCAGGGCGATACGGCGCCACCGCCGGTGTTGAGCCACGCTGATGCCGCGTTATCCCCTGAAGAGTGATACTTGATTACGACACCCGGGAGTGTCATTTTCCGCCCGATGACCACTTTGGAGCCCAGATAGAATGAATGCGACAATCATGGAAACCTCCGATGCCCTCAGCATCTCCGACAGCGCGGCCAACAAGGTCAGACAGCTGATCGACGACGAAGGCAATGCCGCCCTCATGCTCCGCGTCTACGTCCAGGGCGGTGGTTGCTCCGGATTCCAGTATGGCTTCAGCTTCGATGAGACCATGCAGGACGGTGACAGCGTGGTGGAAAAGGGCGGGGTCAAGTTTATCGTGGATCCCATGAGCGCCCAGTATCTGGAAGGGGCGGAGCTCGATTACAAGGAAGACCTCCAGGGGGCCCAGTTCGTCGTGCGCAACCCCAACGCCAGTACCACCTGCGGTTGCGGGTCCTCCTTCGCCATCTGACGTCCCGCCCCCCCAAAGGCCCCGTCCTGCCGCGGCCATCCAGTCCCAGTCTCCACAGTTGAGCGCTGCAGACCGGGTTGTGGTGGCTCAGCCGGCCATGGCGGTCAACCGCCCGGGGATGACTCCCCGCCCGGCGGCTGGGCGGAGACCCCTGCGGGGTGGATGGCCCCCAGCACCACCGCGTGGCGGGCCCCGGTGACGGAGGGCGCGTTTCCCGGCTTCCCTGCCAGGGCGCGGTGGGCGAGCCAGGCGAAGGCCGCCGCCTCCACGTAGTCCGGGTCCAGGCCGGCCTCGGCCATGGAGGCCACCCGGCGGCTCGGCAATGCCCCCTCCAGGGCCGCCATCAGCACCGGGTTGTGTACCCCGCCGCCGCACACCAGCACCTCTTCCACCTCCTTGGCGGACCGCACCAGGGCCCGCGCCACCGACTGCGCGGTGAGGGCCACCAGGGTGGCCTGGATATCCGCGGCCCGCTGCTCGTGTAAGGCGTCTCCGAGGCGCGCCTCCAGCCATTCCAGATTGAAGTATTCGCGTCCCGTGCTCTTGGGGGGAGGCCTGCCGAGGTAGGGATCCGCGAGCAGGACGTCCAGGCACTCCGGGATCACCTTACCCGTCGCCGCCCATGTCCCTCCCTCATCGAGGGATGTCCCCAGATGACGCCGGGTCCAGCGGTCCAGGAGGGTGTTGGCCGGCCCGCAGTCGAAGCCCATGAGCCCGTCCGCCGTATCCAGCAGGGTGAGATTGGCGATTCCTCCGAGGTTGAGCACGGCGCGGCGCAGGGGACCGCGGCCGAGGAAGAACTGGTGGAAGGCGGGGGCCAGGGGGGCGCCTTCGCCACCCGCCGCCATATCGCGGCGGCGGAAGTCCGCAACCGTGGTGATACCGGTGCGCTCGGCGATAATGGTCGGGTCGCCCACCTGCAGGGTGCTGTGGACCCCGGGCTCAGGGTAGTGACGCAGGGTCTGACCGTGGCTGCCGATGGCCGTGATGGCCCGGGCCGGCACACCGGTGTCCCGCAGGATGGCCCCCACCGCCGCCGCCAAGGCCTCGCCGAGAGCCCGGTCCAGGCCCATCATGCGCCGCAGTTCGTCGGTCCCGCCCGCTTGGCACAGCTCGTGGAGCTCCCTCTGCAGGGGCTCGGGAAGCGGCCACGTCCGGCCATGGTCCAAACTCAACCGCCCATCCCCGGCGATGCTCACCAGGGCGGTATCGATACCATCCATGCTGGTGCCGGAGATGAGGCCGATATATCGGGCCATCGGGGGCGGGTCGGCGGCGGAGTGGCTCGGCGGACTATATCCCGGCCCGCCGAGGGCCCTACTCGCCGTCGTTGAGGGCGACCCGGGTCTGGCGTAGCCGCTCCAGGTGGGCGAGGAGGGGCGCGGTCTTCTCGCGGAAGTCGTCCATGTGCTCCCGTTCCAGGGGCAGGGCCTTGGGCAATTCGACCTTCAGGGGGTCCCGGTGCACGCCGGCCACCCGGAACTCGTAGTGGACATGGGGGCCGGTGGCGAGACCGCTACTGCCCACGTATCCCACCACCTGACCCTGCTTCACCCGATTCCCCTGCCGGGTATTCTTGCTGTATCCCGACATGTGGGCGTAGAGGGTGGTATAGCGCTCGCCGTGCTTGATGACGATGGTCTTGCCGTAGCCTCCCTTGGTGCCGCGGAACAGCACCTTGCCGTCTCCCGTGGCCAGGATGGGGGTTCCCCGGGGGGCCGCATAATCCACCCCCTTGTGGGCCCGGAAGCGATGGAGCACCGGGTGCCAACGGGCCGTGGTGAAACGCGAACTCACGCGGCCGAAACGCACCGGCATGCGCCGGAACGCCTTGCGCATACTGTGGCCATCGGGGGAGTAGTAGTCGGCGTCTCCGGAGGGCTTGGTGAAGCGCAGGGCACTCACGGTGCGCCCGCGGTTGACGAACTCCAGCGCCAGGATGTTGCCGTCTTTGAGTTTCTCGCCCTGGTCGTCGAAGTGTTCCTCGTAGAGGACGGTAAAATGGTCGCCCTGCCGCAGGTCCTGGGCGAAGTCGATGTCCCACCCCAGGATCTCGGCCATTTCCATAATGGTGCGATCCGACAGGCCGGCGGCGACCCCGGCCTCGAACAGGGAACTGCTGATGCTTCCCGAGGTGGCCACACGCCGGGTGGTCATCTCCATTTCCTCTACGCGGATGGAGAACCCCCGCGCCGCGCGTTCCGCTACCAGAGCGGTGATGCGGTCCTGCTGCCACACCAGCCGCTGCAGGCTGCTGGTGTCGTCCACCTCGAGGGTGATCCGCTGTCCCGGCTTTATGGGTGACAGGCGTTTGCGGATGTCGCCGTCCCTCACCAGACCGGCCAGTTCCGCGGGGGGGACGCCGAGGCGGCGAAAGATGAGGGCCAGGGAATCCCCGGGCTGCACCTCGGCTCCCAGGGCTCTGACGGCGGGAATTCCGTCCGCGGGGGTGATGCCGGTCACCCTCTCGGCCGGCACGCCCGTCGGTGCCGTCGAGGCGATCCCGGGGCTCGGGGTGGAGCTGCCCCTCGGGGCGTCCTGGGAGGGGGCTTCTTCCTGCACCACGCGGAAAGAGAAGCCGTCAGGGGTACGCGTGGCCACCAGCGACTCGCCTGGGGCCTGTCGCCAGGTGAGTCGCTGCAGGCGCTCGTCTTCGGTTACCTCCAGGGTAAGGTTCTGTCCCGGCTTCAGTCGTGACAACCGCCGTTCGGTATCCTCCTGCACCACCGCCATTAATTCCGCGGCCGGTATGCCGAGCCGCCGGAAGATGCGGGCCAGGGAGTCCCCGGAAGTGACGGTGGCGTCAAGCGCGCTGATATCCGGCGCGACGGCCGAACCTTGGGGTGGCGCCGTGGCCGGCATGGCGGGCGGGGCCGCAACGGGGGCCGCGTCCAGGGCAGCCACCATGGTGCCCGGTGCAACCCGGTCGGCGGTGCCCCGGGTCTCGCCGACTACCGGATCAACCGTCCCCGCAGATGCCGGTGCGGCATCTGCGGCCGGGCTGCCCGATGGCCCCAGATAGCCGAAGGCGCTGATGCCGAGGGCGATGGCGATGACTCCCGATACCAGGGACAGGCGACGGCCTGTTGACCCGCCCCTTTTCTCCCCCATCACGTTGTAGTCGTTCTTAACGTATATATGATAATTCATTGATACAGTTTGTATTTTGTTTCGCGAAAGATAGCCGCATAAGGGACCTCCGTCAATGTGGGCATGGCTTTTTTTTAGGGCCGAAAATGGCCCTTGTGGTAGGCTTCAGGCCCCCATTTCTTTGCGAACCCGACAGCATTCATGACATCCATAGACGAGGCCTTGGCGCTCATCCGGCGGGGTACAGACGAGGTATTGCCCGAGGCGGGCCTCAAGACCAAGCTGGCGCGGGGAAAGCCTCTGCGCATCAAGGCGGGTTTCGACCCCACGGCGCCCGATCTTCATCTGGGCCACACGGTGCTGGTGAACAAACTCAGGCAGTTCCAGGACCTCGGTCATGAGGTATTGTTCCTCATCGGTGATTTTACCGGCATGATCGGCGATCCGACCGGTAAGAACGTCACCCGCCAGCCCCTCACCCGGGACCAGGTCATGGCCAACGCCCGTACCTACGAGGAGCAGATATTCAAGATCCTGGATGCCGAACGCACCACGGTGATGTTCAATTCCACCTGGATGAACAGGATGTCGGCGGCGGATCTGGTGCAACTGGCCGCCCAGTACAACGTCGCCCGCATGCTGGAGCGGGACGACTTCAACAAGCGCTACCGCAGCGGGCAATCCATCGCCGTTCATGAGTTCCTGTATCCCCTGGTGCAAGGCTATGACTCCGTGGTCATGGAGGCCGACGTGGAGTTGGGAGGCACGGACCAGAAGTTCAATCTGCTCATGGGCCGCCACCTCCAGGAGGTCTACGGCCAGGAGCCCCAGGTGGCCATCACCCTGCCCATCCTCGAGGGCCTGGACGGGGTGCAGAAGATGTCCAAATCCCTCGACAACTACATCGCCATCGCCGAGGAGCCGCGGGAGATGTTCGGCAAGGTGATGTCCATCTCGGACCGGCTCATGTGGCGCTATTATGAGTTGCTGTCCCTGGACTGGTCCCTGGCCGACATCCAGGGGATGCGCGCCCGTGCGGAGGCGGGCGAAGAGAACCCGCGCACCTTCAAGGTGCAACTGGCCATGGAACTCATCACCCGCTTCCATGATGAGGCCGCGGCCAGGGCCGCCCGCGAGGACTTCGAGCGGCGCTTCACCCAGGGGGTGTTGCCCGAGGACATGGCCGAGGTAACCCTGGCGGCCGGCCCCGATGGCCTGGCGGTAGCCAACCTGTTGAAGGAGGCGGGTCTGACCTCCAGCACCTCGGACGCCATCCGCATGGTGAAGCAGGGGGCCGTGCGCATCGACGGCGAACGCCTGACGGATCCCAGACTGCTGGTGACGGCGGGAACCACGGCGGTGTTCCAGGTGGGCAAGCGCCGTTTCGCCCGCGTCACCGTGGGCGACTGATGCATTTGCGGCCGCATCGGAGCGGTCCGGCGCGACCGTCAGGCCTGCGGGTCCTGGGTCACGCGACCCCGTCCCGCTCCGTGGCCGGGCCTTGCGGGGCCGCTTCCATACAATGGTCGGCGATGACGTCGAGGAAGGCCCTGCCGTAGCTTTCCAGCTTGTATTGGCCGACGCCGCTGATGGCCAGCAGCCCCGCCTCGTCGAGGGGTTTGAGGCGCGCCATCTGCATCAGCGTGTTGTCGCCGAAGACGATATATGGAGGCACATTCTGCCCCTCCGCCAGGGCCTTGCGCACCTCCCGCAGGCGCTCGAAGAGGGTTGAGTCGTAAGGCCCGACGTCGGCTTCCGGGCGGGCCCGGCGTTGCCGCGCTGCCGCCTGGGGGCGGGGTTTGGCCAGCTCGATGCGCCGTTCCCCCCGCAACAGCGGGCGGGCCTCGGGGGTGAGCCGCAGGGCATTGAAGGCGGCGATGTCCTGGCTGAGGTAGCCATGGTGAATCAGCTGTCGCACCATGCCGCTCCACTCCCGCGCATCCCGATGGCGGCCGATGCCGTAGGTGGACAGGCGGTCATGGCCGAATTTGCGCACCCGCTCGTTGTCGGCCCCCCGCAGCACGTCCACCACGTGGCGGGCACCGAAACGCTGCCCCACGCGGTAGACGCATGACAACAGCCTGCGGGCGTCCTCCGTGGCGTCGACCCGCTCCGGGGGGTCGAGGCAGACGTCACAGTTGCCGCAGTCCTCGATGCCGGTCTCGCCGAAATAGTTGAGCATCACCCTGCGCCGGCAGGAGTCGGCCTCCGCCAGGGCCACCATGGCGTCCAGCTTGCGGCTCTCGATGCGCAACTGGTCGGGGTTGCCGTTGTTGCCGATGAGGCGGCGGGCCGTGACCACGTCCTGCAGCCCGTACAGCAGCAGGGCGTCGGCCGGCAGACCATCCCGGCCGGCACGGCCCGTTTCCTGGTAGAAACCCTCGATATGCCGCGGCAGGTCATAGTGCATGACGAAGCGCACGTTGGGTTTGTCGATGCCCATGCCGAAGGCCACGGTGGCCACCACCACCTCCAGCTGATCCCTCAGAAAGGCCTCCTGGACGCTGCGTCGATGCGCCCCGGAGAGCCCGGCGTGATAGGACTCGGCCCGAATCCCGCGTTGTTGCAGGTGTGCCGTCAATTCCTCCACCCGTTTGCGGGACAGGGCGTAGATGATGCCCGCCTGGCCCCGGCGTTCTTCCACGAAGGCCGTCATCTGTTCCAGGGGGCGTTCCTTCTCCCGCACGGTGTAACGGATATTGGGGCGGTCGAAGCCGCTGATATGGTGTCCGGCCTGCTCCAGTTGCAGGACGCGCACGATGTCGTCCCGGGTCTGACTGTCGGCGGTGGCGGTCAGGGCCACCAGCGGGACCTCCGGAAAATGCTGTCGCAGGCTGCCGAGGGCCTGGTATTCGGGGCGGAAATCATGGCCCCATTGGGACACGCAGTGGGCCTCGTCGATGGCGAACAGGGCGATGGCCAGACCATCCAGACGGCCGAGGAAGGCACCGTTCAACAGGCGCTCGGGACTCACGTAGAGCAGGTCCAGGGTGCCGCCGTGGAGGGCCGCCAGCACCCCTCGTGCATCCTCGGCCTCGAGACTGGAGTTGAAGAAGGCGGCGGCCACGCCGTTGGCCACCAGGGCGTCCACCTGATCCTTCATGAGGGAGATGAGGGGGGACACCACGATGGCCACCCCCGGGCGGTAAAGGGCCGGGATCTGATAGCACAGGGACTTGCCGCCGCCCGTGGGCATGAGGACGAAGGCATCGCGGCCCGCGGCCACATCCCGACAGATGTCGAGTTGCCCGGGCCTGAAGGTCTCGAAGCCGAAGACATCCCTCAGGATACGTTGCAGGGCCTCGTCACCGGGATGGGATGGCTCGGCTGGATTCATGATTGTCATTGTAACGCGGTGACCCAGCCGTTGGCAGTGATTCGGGACGGTGGCGGCCTACCACAGACACCGAAGGATTTAGGGTCCGCCCAGCCGATAGGTGGCCCGCTCCGGGCGGTGTCGGGCGCCCCCCGGGGGGGCGGCCGGGAGCGGTCGGGGAGGGGTAATTCCTTCAAAATCCTGGTCGCCCTTTCACGGCCCCCAGGGCTGGCAAAGATTCCCACCATGACGGCGGCGAGCACGCATGTCCCTGAAATTGCCAAGGCAGATGAGAAAAGATAATGTAAATAGACAACAATTCGAACTCGAAGGGTTATGATGGCGAGCAGCAAAACTGAACGTGGGTCTCTGGAGTGACTGACAAGCTGGTTATCGAAGGGCTCTACAAGATCTTCGGGCCGGAACCGGAGCAGGCCCTCGCGCTGCTGGATGAGGGGCTGTCCAAGGACGAAATCTTCGACCGCACCCGCACCACGGTAGGGGTGCAGGACGCCAGTTTCGCTATTCGTGATGGTGAGGTGTTCGTCGTCATGGGCCTGTCGGGGTCGGGCAAGTCCACCCTGGTAAGGATGCTGAACCGGCTCATCGAGCCCACGGCGGGACGGGTATTGCTCGATGGCACGGATATCACCCGCATGAGCAAGGGCGAACTCATCGACATGCGGCGGCACAAGATGAGCATGGTGTTTCAATCCTTCGCCCTGATGCCCCACAAGACGGTGGCGGAGAACACCTCCTTCGGCCTCGAGGTCAGTGGCATCGCCGTCGCCGAACGGCGCCGTCGGGCCCTCAAGGCCCTGGAGACGGTGGGGTTGGCGCCATTCGCGGACAGCCGCCCCGATGAGCTTTCGGGAGGCATGAAGCAACGGGTGGGCCTCGCCCGGGCCCTTGCCACCGAGGCGCCCATATTGTTGATGGATGAGGCCTTCTCGGCCCTTGACCCCCTTATCAGGACGGAGATGCAGGACGAACTCGTGCGCCTGCAGCAGCACGAGGCCCATACCGTGGTGTTCATCTCCCATGACCTGGACGAGGCCATCCGCATCGGTGACCGCATCGCCATCATGGAGGGCGGGGCCATCGTCCAGATCGGTACGCCGGAAGAGATCGTCACCAATCCCGCCAACGAGTACGTGCGCTCGTTCTTCTACGGGGTGGACGTCAGCAAGGTGTTCAAGGCATCGGAGATCGCGGAAAAGCAGGGTCTCATGGTGTTCGAGCGCCCCGGCGTCAACGTGCGGGCGGCCCTGGCGCAACTCAAGGACCGTAACCGCAACGTGGCCGTGGTGGTGGACGGGGACGGTCGCTACCGTGGCATGGTCAGTCTCAACAGCCTCGCCGGGGCGGTGGACAGCCCCGGCGATACCCGCTGGGACGACGCCTTCCTCAAAGGTATCGAGACGGCCCCCGAAGACATGGATCTGAGCGAGGTCCTGAGTCTGGTGGCGGCCAGTGAGTATCCGGTGCCGGTGGTGGAGGAGGGCGGGCGTTATCTCGGCATCGTCAGCAAGACCGTGCTGCTCCAGACCCTCGACAAGGCGGGTTGAGCCATGGCCAGCGAATTCTCCATCACCGATTTCCATATCCCCATCGGCGAGTGGGTGAGCGCCGCGGTGGACTGGATCCAGGATAACTTCACCGGCGTGCTGGACGGTATCTCGGACGCCATCAAGTTCATCGTCGACAATTTCGAGGATGGCCTGCTGGGCATCCCCCCCGTGCTGCTGGCCTTGATCATCATCCTCATCGCCGCCTGGCGGGTCAGCTGGCGTTTCGGCATCTTCGCCTTCGTCTCCATGGCCCTCATCTTCGGCATGGGGATCTGGGACGAGACCATCTCCACCCTGGCGCTGGTGATCGGTTCCAGCGTCCTGGCCCTGGTCATCGGCATCCCCATCGGCATCGCCATGGCGCGCAAGGACATGGTGGAGGCGGTGGTGCGGCCGGTACTCGACTTCATGCAGACCATGCCGCCCTTCGTCTACCTCATACCGGCGGCCATCTTCTTCGGCCTGGGAAAGGTGCCCGGTGCCATCGCCACCCTGGTGTTCGCCATGCCGCCGGCGGTACGCCTCACCAATCTCGGCATCCGTCAGGTCAGCGAGGAGCATGTGGAGGCCGGCCGTGCCTTCGGCTGCACCGACCGGCAGCTGTTGTTGAAGGTGCAGCTGCCCCTGGCCATGCCCTCCATCATGGCCGGGGTCAACCAGACCATCATGCTGGCCCTGTCCATGGTGGTCATCGCCTCCATGATTGGGGCAGGTGGCCTGGGCAACACCGTGCTCACCGGCATCCAGCGCCTCGACGTCGGTCTGGGCTTCGAGGGCGGGCTGGGGGTGGTGTTGCTTGCCATCCTGCTCGACCGCATCACCCAGAGCGTCGGCACCAGGAAGCCGGGCGTGTCGTTGCGGATGCGATTGAAAAAGGTATTGGGCAAAGGCTGAAGGTCCCGGCATGCACAGTTCGGGCGCATCACGCCAGCGACCCGCCTGCACCACCGGGTGGGCCGGTTTTTGGGAAGGGGCAATGAACCCTTCAAACTAAAGAGTGATAAGGAGGAAACCATGCATATATCCAAGACAGTCAAATGGTTGACGGCAGCCCTGCTCGCCGTGGGCATGAGCGTACAGGCGACGGCCGCCGAGGACATTCGCATCGGCTGGACCGCCTGGTCCGATGCGGAATTCGTCACCAAGCTGGCCAAGCGTATCCTGGAAGAGAAGATGGATTACGAAGTGGAGCTGCTGCAGACGGACATCGCTCCCCAGTATCAGGGCCTTGCCAACGGCGACATCGACGTCATGCTCATGTCCTGGCAACCCGGGACCCACGCCGATTACGTTTCCAAAATGGGTGACAAGATAGTCAATCTCGGCCTGCTCTATACCCATGCCCGCCTCGGCTGGGTGGTGCCCGACTTCGTCCCCGAGAGCGAGGTGAGTTCCATCACCGATCTCAAGAAGCCGGCGGTGCGGGACCGCCTGGACGAGACCATCACCGGCATCGACCCCGGTGCCGGCCTGACCCGGCTGTCAAAGCAGGCCATCGAGGACTACGGCCTCGACTACGAGCTGCAGATCTCCAGTGGCGCCGGCATGACGGCGGCCCTGGACCGGGCCATCCGCCGCGACGAGTGGATAGTGGTCACCGGCTGGAGCCCCCACTGGATGTTCGGCAAATACGACCTGCGTTATCTGGAGGACCCCAAGGGTGTGCTGGGGGCCTTCGAGCGGGTCCATGCCGTGGCCCGTCAGGGTTTTTATCAGGACGACGTCAAGGCCGCAGGCTTCCTGTCGCGCATGCAGCTGCCCATCGAAGATCTGGAGGCGGCCATGAATGACGCCCAGGAGAGTTCCTACGAGGAGGCGGTCACCAAGTACATGGCGAACAACGAGGACCGCATCCATTACTGGGTGACGGGAGAGCTCTGACGAGCGGTGGCGGCGCCGGCTGAATCCGGCGCGGCCGTGGCATGGCCCCCGCGGGACAGCGGTTGGGGAGTCGCCCGGGGGCCGGGTATTTTCTGGGGAACCGAGAGATGAAATCACGCATGAAAGGAATGATTGGTGTGATGGGGGCCATGGCCGCCATTGTGGCTCTGCTGGGCGTGTCGGTGCCTGTTGTCGCCGCCGACCAGACGACCGATGAACTCCAGAGCCGGGTATTGGAACTGGAACGTCAACTCGAGCAGGCGAAGAAGAATCTGGCGGTGGCCGAAGAGGCCCGGGCCGCGGCCGACGAGAAGGTATTAGAAACAGAACGCAAGCTGGAGGCCATCGTCCCTGCGCCCGCCAAGGTCAAGGTGGGGGACCTCACCATCGGCGGAGCCATCAGGGCCAACTACGCCATCGGCGATTATCCGGGCAATGGGGGGGCCTCGCGGGCCTGGGAGGATGAAGGCAACTTCGCCCTGGATACCTTCAGGGTCAACCTCGATTATTTGAGCGGACCCTGGGTGGGCAAGCTCGAGTATCGCTGGTACAACGGCTATAACTTCCTTCATACCGGGTGGGTCGGTTACAACTTCGAGGACGATAGTCAGGTGCAGGTGGGCGTGAACCGGGTGCCCTTCGGTCCGGGCCCCTATGGCGTTTCCCAGAGCTGGCTGTTCGACCAGCACTACTATCTGGGGCTCTCGGATGATATGGATCTGGGCGTGAAGTACAGCAGAATCGTCGACAACTGGGCCTTTGATTTCGCCTATTACGCGGCGAGTGAGGGCACCTTCACCGGCCGATCCAAGGACAGTGCCCGCTATTCCTACGATGTGGTGGATGAAACGGGTGACGGTTACGAAGAACGCAATCAGTTCAACGTAAGAGGGATCTACACCCTTCCCGACGCGGCCATCGACACCGCCCTTGGGTTTTCCCTTCAGTATGGTGAGCTCAGGAGTGAAGGCCCCCAGGATGATGGCGACCACCATGCCGCGTCGGTCCACATGGTGAACAAGTGGGGCAACTTCACCCTTGCCAGTCAGTTGACCTACTTCAAGTTCGATGTGGATGCCGCGCAGCCCCTCGGTACGGACGAACTGGTGCAGATGGGGGCCTACGATTTCCCGAGCACAGCGGCAGCCGAGGGTTGGATCCCGGCCATCTCCCTCAGCTACTTCCACAAGACCCCCGGTATCCCGTGGCTCAACTACGTCATTCCCTACGCGGAGTACAGCTCTGTGGTCAAGGAAGAGAGCGGTTTCAATGACAGTGACCTCTTCATCCTCGGGGCGGCGTGGGGCCATGGAGGTTGGTACATCTACACCGATATGGCCTGGTCCAACGGCAATGAGTTCGTAGGTGGAGACGGTGTATTCGGTGATCGCCTGGGGGCCAACGCCGATGATCAATGGCAGGAGCGATTCAACATCAATTTCGGCTATTATTTCTGAGGCGACGCCTAATTATTCGGCATTTTCCGCGCCACAAGGACGTGGCGTTTTCCCTGTTTTGAAATTTCAACCGGGCGAGGATGCGCTTTGCGTTCGGCGTGCGTAGGGAAAGCAGGGTGACTACATGCCGTGTTTCTCAGAATAGGGCCGCGGCCCTGTGGCAAGGGCAACCGTGCACCTTGGTCATTGCTGGCTGTCGATCTCCCGACGGCGCAGGCGCGCGAAGGTCAGGCCGGCCGCGAACAGGAAGAGGCTAAGCATCACCTCCACGAGGGCGAACCAGCGTTCTGCTGGGGAACCGTAGGCCTCCATCACGCCGTGGGCCAGATAGATGAGGGCCAACAGGCTCGCGGTGATGAAGGCCCGGGGACGACCCTGCATCATGCCGGGCAGGGGTAACACCAGCGGCAGCAGAAACAGCACCAGTACCACCGGGCCAAAGGAGAGGGCCGGTGGCGCCATCCAGCCGTACCAGGCAACCAGGAGCAGCAGCAGCGACAGCAGTGCTCCCAGGCTCATGTTGCGGCCGATGCGGGTCAGATTCCCCAGTCCAGGGGGTGATGATTTCATGTCGAACCGAGCCGCGAGGCCGCGGTGGCCACGCGCCGCCCGAGGGCGACGCACAGCCGCTCCTCATCCCTGCACAAGGCACGGCGGTTGTCCTCGCCGGCCACATGGCTGGCGCCGTAGGGTGTGCCACCGGCCGCAGTACGTATAAGTTCAGGATTCTCGTAAGGCAGGCCCAGAATCATCATGCCGTGGTGCAGCAGAGGCAGCATCATGGAGATGAGGGTGGTTTCCTGGCCGCCGTGCATGCTGGCGGTGGAGGTGAACACCGCCGCCGGCTTGTCCGTCAGGGCCCCGGACATCCACAGGCTGCTGGTACCATCGATGAAGTGCTTCAACGGCGCTGCCATGTTGCCGAAGTGGGTGGGGCTGCCCATGACCAGGCCGTGGCACTCCTGCAGGTCCCGGTGGGAGGCAAAAGGCGGGCCGGCGTCGGGGACCGGCGCCGCAACGGCCTCACAGGTGGCCGAGACCCCTGGTACGGTGCGCACCCGCGCGGAGCAGCCGGCGACCTCCTCCGCCCCACGGGACACCAGGTTGGCCATGCGGGCCACGTTGCCGTGGCGGCTGTAATAGAGAACCAGAATCTCGGTCACCGTTGCCTCCTGGGAATGAGCCCTTCGCCCGTCCGGCATGAAGCAGGGCCGGCGGAGCGGGATTACGTGATCAGAAAAGCTTGAGTACGTCTTCCGGCGGGCGTCCGATCACTGCCGCGCCGTCCTTGACCACGATCGGGCGTTCCAAGAGTCGGGGGTGCTCGACCAGGGCGTCGATCAACACCTCGGCATCGAGGTCAGGGTCATGGAGACCCAGTTCCTTGTATTCCTTTTCCTGCTTGCGCATGAGGTCCCGGGGGGCCAGGGCGAGCATCTGGAGGAGGTGGCGCACGGCCGCCCCATCGGGCGGGGTCTTGAGATAGTCCACTATCTCCACCTCGAATCCCCGATCCCGCAGTAGCTGCAATGCCTGGCGGCTCTTGGAGCAGCGCGGATTGTGATAGATTTTTGCGGTCATTATATCTTTATAATCAATGGGTTGAGGACTATTCGCCTTTCTTGACAGTATATGGGGCCGGTGTTAGCTTTCCTTTATATTAAGGAAATAGCTTTCCTCGAGATAGCCGCGCAGCTAGTGGTCTTGCCGAATCGGTGCATTGGAACAGGAGTGCTCTGGATGAACTTTGTGTCGACTCTCAAGGCCGTTGGGACGATCCTGCTTGCTGCTCTTGTCGTCGCCGGGTGTGCGAGTGCACCCACCCAGGAGATGGCTGATGCCCGTCAGGCCTTGCAGGCGGCGGAAAACGCCGCGGCGGCGACCCACGCGCCGGCGAATTTGAAGGGTGCCAGGGAGCTCCTGGCCGGCGCCGAGAGGGCCATCTCCAACGGCGATTACGACGCCGCCAGGGCGGATGCCGTTGCCACCAAGAAGGCGGCCGTGGCGGCGCGAAATATCGCCCTGGCCATTGGCGGCGCCGAGAAGGCCCTGGACGAGGCCGCAGCCCTCGGCTTCCAGTGGCGTGACTCGCGCAAACTGCTGGATGAGGCCAGAGCCGCGGCAAAGCAGGGTGACGAGGTGACGGCCATCAAGCTGGCCGGCGAGGCCAAGGCCCAGGGCGAACTGGCGCAGGACCAGTATTACCTCGAACAGGCCAGGGCCATGCTCGAAGAGGCCGAGGCCTATCAGTCCCGCATGTCCGCCGCGGAACAGGCGAAGTACCGTGATGCGATGGCCGCCGTGGAGCAGGGGAATGGCTGGCGGGCCCATGATCTCGCCAAAACCCTGATGTCCACCCTGGATACGAGCGGGGCCCCGGCGGTGGATTCTTATGAGGTGATGCGCGGTGACAGCCTGTGGGGCATATCGGCTCAGGACGTCATTTACGACAATCCGTACTACTGGCCCTTGATATTCAAGGCCAATGCGGCTCGTATCGAGGATGCCGATCTCATTTACCCGGGCCAGGGACTGGACATCCCCCGGGGCTATGGCGGGGACGAGGCGGACGCCGCCGTCAATCATGCGAGGACGCGGGGAGCCTGGTCTCTCGGCACCACGGAGGAATCCGATGAGGCCTATCTGGGACGCTGACCCCGGCGGCCGTCTGTCACTCGGTTCAAGGGGCCCTGCGGGGCTCTTTTTTCGCCGGCCATGGTACGCCATCGGCATGGTCGTTGACGGGCCAAGCGGCAGCGCCTGGGGGCGCGACGGCCGGATGCACCACCCGTTTGACGGTAAAGGAACCTTTGCAGGTCGCTATCCGTCTTAATCTTTCACGATTCCGAGCGCCGGACGGCCGGATGGGTCACCCTTACCAGGAGTCGCGAGGACTCGCAGGCGCCTGCCAGGTCAATATTGCTGAGCCGGCGTTTCCAGCCTCTTTATCCCCTTATCAATCAAAGGAGTCATGGCTTGGCCATCCCTCATATCAAGTGTCTCAAGACCCTCCTGCCCGTCCTGTTGCTGATGACCACGACCGTCCAGGCGGAACCTGCAAAACTCAGCCTTCCCGACATGGCCGGCGAGCAGCAATCCCTGGCCGACAAGCGCGGCAAGTGGGTGGTGGTGAATTTCTGGGCCACCTGGTGCCCACCCTGCATCGAGGAGATTCCGGAACTCGTGCTGT
>JAABTG010000052.1 GCA_011389995.1 Thiotrichales bacterium | reverse complement strand
CTGGCGGCGCGGGGCTCAGGCCTTCCAACCGAAATGGGTCAGGGCTATGCGGCCGTCGGCGTCGAAGGCCACCCCCTCGTCTTCCAGCAGGATGCGCTGGAATTCATCGGCGCCGGGCCGTCGGCGCGGGCTGATGCCCCCCGCGGCATTGACCACGCGGTGCCAGGGCACGTCGGGGTCGTCGAGGGCTGCCAGGGCGTAGCCCACCTGGCGGGCACCCCGCGGACGTCCGGCGAGGCGGGCCACCTGGCCGTAGGTCGCCACCCGCCCCTCGGGGATGAGGCGCACCACGGCATATATCGCCCCATAGGCGCCTGCCGTCACGGGGTAGCCGCCGGCGGGGGGGTGTTCGCCGCCGCGATTCGGGCCGTTTGCTTCCCGGCGGCGGGGGATAGGTCGAGGTTTTCACCGGGCAATGAAGGGTTACAATGTCCGACCGGTGGGCATGGCGTGGTGCCGGCCCCGACCCCCTGAGGCATAACATGACGGACCGTTCCCCCCGCGACGACGCCGGCGTACCCGACCACAAGCCGCGACCGCTGGTGGACCTGTTGCTGGGCATCGTCATCCCTTCGGCCATTCTCATGAAGCTGAGCGGCGACGAGGCCCTGGGCGCCAGCGGCGCCCTGGTGGTGGCCCTGCTCTTTCCCATCGGCTGGTGGCTCTACGAGCGGCTGCATTATCGCAAGTTCAACTTCATCGCGGCCCTCGGCCTGATAAGCGTCTTGTTGACCGGTGGTATCGGGCTGATGGAGCTCGATCCCCAATGGCTGGCCATCAAGGAGGCGGCGATCCCGGCCATACTGGGCATCGCGGTGCTCATCTCCACCCTCACCCCCTACCCCCTGCTGAAGGCCATGCTCTATAACCCGACGGTGGTGGACACGGCGAAGATCCAGGAACGGCTGGCCGAGCGCCACAACGAGGCCCTGTTCGAGCGACGCCTGCTGTGGTCCAGCTATATGCTGGCGGGCACCTTTTTCTTTTCTGCGGTGATGAACTACATCCTCGCCAAGTGGATCGTCACCAGCCCCTCCGGCAGCAGCGCCTTCAACGAGGAGCTGGGCAGGATGACCCTGCTCAGCTATCCCGTCATCGCCCTGCCGTCCATGGCCATGATGATGGCCATCATGGTGCTCATCTGGCGCACCATCAGGCAGCTCACGGACCTCACCCTGGAGGACATCTTCGATCTCGACGAGGATGGCGACAAGGGTAAAGAAAGGCGCTGATGAATCCGGCGTCCCCCGCCGCGGACAGGGCCGGAACGGCGCATCCATCACCCGCGGGATTGAGAGCTGAAGGCCGGCCCGCGCATATGGCGGGCCCTTTTACCAATGCTTGATACCACGGCGCGGGCGGCTCAGCGCTCCAGCATGTTGAGGGCCTTCTCCATGCTGCGCCGCAGGCGGTTGAAGGAGCGGGCCAGGGTGGCGATCTCGTCGCCGCCGCTGTCGTCCAGCTCGCTCTCGCCGAAGTCCCCCTTGCTCAGTTTTTCCGCCTCCCGGGCCATGCGGGTGACGGGGGTGATCACCACCCGCCGCAGGGTGATGTTGAGGGCCACCATGAGGAGGAGGAAGATGGCCGTGAGGGTGGCCATGAAGGCCAGGAAGGTGCGCCGCGCGTCGGCGATGGGTACCGCCATGGGTACCGATACCACCTGGGCCCCCACCACCTCGTTCATCTGCCAGCCGAAGCCGTTGTCGTCACCGTAACGGGCCACCAGGGTGGGGGGCGCCCGGTCCGGGGTGCTGTGGCACACCAGGCAGCCCTCGTCGGTGATCCTGATGGGACGTGCCAGATACAGGGAGCGGCCGGTGGGGGTGTCCCGCTCGCCGATGATCTCTTCGCTGTCGGCGAAGTTGCGGAAACGATGGATGATGTCGGCCTCCCAGTCGGTGGCGCGGTCCCGCGGATTGGTGGGGTTGAGGGTGGCCTCCTTGTAGACATACTCGGGGTGCAGGGCGCGCAGGTGGGTGAAGGCCTGGGTGGCGGAGTAGGCGGGTACGCTCTGGGGCAGGAATTCGTGGGCCATCTGCTTTGCCAGCAGGGGTCTGATCTCGCCCACGGTATATTTCCTCACGCCGCCGGCGGCGCTCATCATCAGGCCCGCGCTCTCCACCACGTGGCGCCGGGCGTTGTCCTGCAGCACCTTGTAGGTGACGGCGCCCGTGGCCACCAGCCCCACCAGGAAGGCGGTCACGATGATCAGATTGAACTTTGCCGTCAGACTCATGATTTTCGCATCCTCGCGAGGAAGGCCTCGGCGCTGGCGTGGTCGGGGAGTTCGTCCGCGAGTTCCCGCAACAAGGCATCACGGTCTGGCGCCGAACGGGCGTAACGCTTCACCAGCACCCCGGCAATGGGCCCGAGGTGTTCCGCCAGTTCTTCCTGCAGCCGCGCCAGCAAGCCGGGGTCGAATGCGGGGCCGCGGGAGGGGATCGGTGCCGCAGGCGGCGTCACCGAGACTTGCCGCCCCGTCACCTCATGCACCCGCTCGCGGAAGGCGGTGCGCCGGCCCGTGGGGATGTGGCGGGCGAGGGCCTCCACCAGGGCCGGGAAGTCCCGGTGGCCCGCGGCCACTCCCCGTACCAGTTCCAGGGAACGGGGGCCGATATAGCGCGCCAGCACGGCCTCCAGGTCCTGGAGCAGGGATTCGTCCCAGGTTGGCTTCGTGCCGGAGGTGGTGGGCGGGGCGCCGGCGGGCATGGTGTCCATGTCGTTCATGCACACCTGTTGTTGTCTGCGCTTGTTGTCCGAGCCGCGGCGCAGGTCCTCGAGGTCGCCGCCCTCCAGGGCGGCCATGACGTCGCTCGCCGTCTGGGGCCGGTCTGCGGGATAGGGGCTCAGCATCCAGTCCAGCACATTAAGGAAGGCCTCGCTACAGGTTCCGGCCGCCGCGATCTCCGCCAGGCCGTCGGCCAGGGGATCGGCCTCTTTGGCCATCAGGGCGTTGACGCGCCTGGTACAGACCGGCGGCGGGCGTCCATACACGCAGTGAAACACCGTGGCCCCCAGGGAGTAGAAGTCGGCGCTGGGCAGGGGCTTGTCGCCGTCATGGAGCTGTTCGAAGGGTGCATAGGCGGGGGAGCCCATCACCGTCATGGTGCTGGCGGCCTGCCCGAGGTGCTGGCGCGCGCAGCCGAAGTCCAGGAGGATGGGGAAGTCGTCCTCCCGCAGGTAGATGTTGTGGGGCTTGATGTCCCGGTGCAGGTAGTGGTTCTCATGCACCGTGGCCAGGCCCTTCAGCAGGGGATGCATGAGGGCCCGTGCCTCGGCCTCCGTCATGGGGCGCCGGGTGATGCGCTCGTAGAGGGACTCGCCCGCCAGGTAGTCCATCACGAAGTAGGCGGTACCGTTGGCTTCGAGGTAACGGATCACGCGGATGATGCTGGGCTCGTTGAAGCGGGCCAGCACCCGGGCCTCGTCGAGGAAGCGCCGCAGGCCCCAGGCGTAGCTGCGCTCGCTGGACTGGGAGACCGGAGACAGGGTGCGGCTGTCGGATTCGCGGTAGGCCAGGCCGTTGGGCAGATACTCCTTGATGGCCACCACCCGCTCCAGGGTGTGGTCGGTGGCCCTGTAGGTGATGCCGAAGCTGCCCGTGCCGAGGATGTCCGTGATCTCGAAGCCTTCGATCCGGGTTCCGGCGGGCAACGCGTGGGCATGCACTTCGTTCATGGTTGCGGGTCTTCCTACCTAGTGCCCCGTCCCGCAGGAATCATTCGATTCCCGCTGGTTCGCGGCGCGCCTCCCGGCCTTGTTCTTCGTCGCCATGGCGCCGCTCGGACGCCTTCTCCCGACTGCCTGACGTGCCGCGCCCCGGCACGAGCCGGCCGCAGCCTGTCCGACCCACCCGACTTGATCTGGATTAGGACGATCATAGCAGTGAATCCCGGCCGATTGTGAACGGGCACGGCCGGCCCGTTACACCCCGGGGTCAGGCTGCCGATTTTTGCCCGTTGAATGGCTCGCCGCGGCCCCGGGCCGCTGCCTGTGCTTCAGTATAGGGAATGCGGGCCCGCGGGCAGCCTCAGAATCTCGGAATCGATGACGCCATCGGCCCCGAGCAGCAGGCTGCGGTAACCCGGCGGGCTGGCGTCGAGGGCGAACTCCGTGCTGTGGGGTGTGAACTGCAGACCGGTGGAGGGCGAGGCCATGAGCCGGATTCGCCCCCGGGTGGCATCGAAGGTCTGGTGGATATGGCCCCACAGCACACCCTTAACGCGCCGGCTTGCATCCACCACGCGCCAGAAGGCGGCGGCATCCCGCAGGCCGTCGGCGTCCATCCAGGCCGAACCCACCGCCACCGGGGGGTGATGGAGGGCGATGAGCACCGGGCCTGTCCCCGTGGCGAGCTCGGCCCCCAGGCGCTGCAACTCGGTCCCTCCCAACTCCCCGCCCACCGCGCCCGGAAGGTGGCTGTCCAGCATCACGAGGGTCCACGGCGCGGCCTCATGGCGCCCCCGCCAGGTCAGGGCTCCCCTGGGCAGGGCCGCGGCGAGGGTGGCCGGGTCGTCATGGTTGCCGGGAATGCACAGGGCGGGGACCCCCAACACCCCGAGGTGGTCGGCGAGACGCCGGTAGCCGGCGGTGGAGCCGTCATGGACGAGATCCCCGGTCACCAGCACCAGATCCCAGGCCCGAGGGGCCGCTGCCCTCAGCACGCCTTCGAGGGTGGCCTCCGTATCGAGGTCGTGATGGCGCGCGTGGGGCGTGGCGAACAAGTGGGTGTCGGTGATGTGGAGTATACGCAGGGTCATGGTAATGATGGCCTCACGGGTTCTTGCTGAGCTTCTCGCTGGTGTGGGTGAGGCGTGCCACCAGGGTGCGCAGGAACACCTTGAGGAACTTCAGCTGGCACTCGGTGGAGGTCTGTTCGATGAGGGACTCGTTCAGCTTCAGGGTGGCCACGTCGTTGACGGCATAGATGCTGGCGGTGCGCTGGGTGCTGGACAGGTAAGCCATCTCGCCGAAGCAGTCGCCGGTCTCCAGCATGCCGAGGAGCTTGGCGCCTTTCTTCACCATGACGTCGCCGTGGACGATGATGTAGAAGGCCTGGTCCACGTTGCCCTCGGTGATGATGCGGTCGGCGGTGGTGTAACGCTCCCACAGGGCGGCCCTCAACACCTCCCAGAGCTCGGTGTCGGTGAATTCACCGAAGAACTCCAGCTTGCGCGCGGTGTTGAACTTCTCGTCGTCGTCGATGGTGCTTTCGGCGGTTTCCAGATAGCCGAAGGCGCGGCTGAGATCGGCGGCGAGGTCATTGCCGCGCTGGTAGCGCCGCCCGGGGTCCTTTCTCAGCAGCCTGTCGACGATGGGTTCCAGCTCCCCCGGCAGGTCGGGCCGCATGTGGCGCAGGGCGGGGGGATTCTCGTGGATGATGGTGTATATGAGATGGGAGAAGGTCCTGGCCGCGAAGGGTTGTCTGCCCGTCAGCAACTCGTAGAACACCACTCCCAGGGAGAACAGGTCCGAGAGATGGGATACATCCCCCTCCTGGGCCTGTTCGGGGGACATGTAACGGGGCGAGCCGATCATGCCGAGCATCTGGGTGGTCTCGGAGGCGATGCGCTGGGCGATGCCGAAATCGCCGATCTTCACGTCGCCACTGTCCGTCAGCATGATGTTGGTGGGCTTGATGTCACGGTGTACCACGCCCTGGCGATGGGCGTAGTCGAGGGCGCGGGCGCACTTGAAGATGATCTCCACCACGTCCCTTACCGGCAGGAGCTTATCCCGGGTGCAGTGGTCCTTGAGGGTGCGGGCGGTGGCCACGTACTCCATCACGATGTAGGGCAGGTCCTCCTCCACCCCGGCATCGTAGACGGTCATGATGTTGTTGTGGTCCAGCAGTCCCGCCGTATGGGCCTCGTTGAAGAAGAGCCGGCGCTGGAAGCGCAGGGCGTTGTCGTCGCCGTCGGCGGTCTTGTGCACCTTGAGGGCGACCTTGCGATCGGCGAAGGGATCGTAGCCCAGGTAGACCTCGGCCATGCCCCCCTTGCCGATGAGGTCCATGACCTCGTACTTGCCCAGCTTTTCGGGTACTTCAATCATGGCAGAAGATTAACCCATGGGGGGGTCGACGGACACGTGACGCGGGCCGGCCGGAGGCGGGGAACGGCGTTCCTGCAGACCCGGGGGAGGGGGTCTCAGGCGGCGGTCGTGGGGTGCGGTCCGAGGACCAGCACCTGGCCCGGTTGCAACACCGCATTCCGGGACAGGTCGTTCCAGCGGGTGAGGTCGTGGACCCGGACATTGAAGCGCCGGGCGATGGCCCACAGGCTGTCGCCGGGACGCACCGTGTAGGCCCCGGCGGTGGCTTCGCCGACGCTGGATGCCGGGGACGCGGGGGCCCGGGGCACCTTGAGGTCCCGGCCCACCGCGAGCAGATGCCCCGACATCCCGTTCAGCCGCATCAGGGTGTCCACAGTGGTGCCGTAGCGGCGTGCGATCACATACAGGGACTCACCCCGGCGTACCTGATGACGGTGCCAGCGTACCCAGCGCGCGGGCGGCGTCCCGGCCAGGGCCCGGCGCAATGGCTCGGCCCTGTCGGCGGGCATCACCAGATGGTGTGGGCCGTCGGGGGCGGTGGCCCAGCGCACATGACCGGGGTTCAGGCGGCGCACCGTGGCGGCATCCAGGCCGCTGAGCTGTGCCGCCAGGTCCAGTTCCACGGCGGCCTCGAGATCCACCACGGCGAGCCGCGGCCGGTTGCTGATGGGATGCAGCCGGATGCCGTGGCGTTGCGGGGTCGCAAGCACCCGGGCCAGGCCGAGGATCCGTGGTACATAGGTCTCGGTCTCCCGCGGCAGATCCAGGGACCAGTAATCCGTGCCCAGGCCCCGGGAACGGTTGTGCCTCATGGCCCTGCGCACGGTGCCCTGGCCGGCGTTGTAGGCCGCCAGGGTCAGCAGCCAATCGCCATCGAACAGCCCGTTGAGGTGGCTCAGGTAGTCCAACGCCGCCGCGGTGGAGGCCACCACGTCGCGACGGGCGTCATACCACCAGTCGCTGTGCAGACCGTAGTGGCGGGCGGTGGCGGGCATGAACTGCCACAGGCCTGCGGCCTTGAGGTGCGAATGGGCGGTGGGGTCGAAGGCGCTTTCCACGAAGGGTACCAGCGCCACCTCGCCGGGCATGCCGCGCTCCTCCACTTGGGAGACGATGAAGTGAAGAAAGGGTTCGGCGCGTTCGCTTACCGTGGCCAGGTGTCGGGTCTGCTCCTGCCAGTGCCGGGTCTGTTGCCGGATGCGGTCATCCCGCAGCGCCGTCAGGCTAAAGCCGCCGCGCAGCCGTATCCACAGATCGGCCGGAGGAGTGGAAGGGTCGGCGGTGTTCGGCCGGAGGTGGTCGTCCGCCGGCAGGGGCGAGGCCGCAGCCCCTGGCGGCTGGGGTGGGGTAGCGGCGCCGGCGGCGGGTGTCGTCACCTTGGTATCGGGTCCCTCGAGGGACGGCAGGCCCGAGCACCCGGACAGGGCCAGCACTGCCAGGGCCGGCAGACAGAACGATGATGGTTTGTATCCCCCCTTCATGGCGGGCAATCCTAGGGAGGGGAGTCAAGGGGGTCAAGCCCGAGAGATGGCGATGCCGGGGCGTCAGGAAGGGTTCCGGAGGGCGGTGGGCAGGGTCCATGATGGGGTATGATCGTCCTGGCTGTCCGTGGGCTATGCTCAGGCCGCCTGAACCTGACCACGGACCATCCACTCACCTGCGCCCGAGCCGAGTCATGTCCTTCGAACCACCACAGCCCTCCCACAGCACGGCCGCCGGGACGCCGCAGGCCGACAGGCGCCGGCAGCTGAGGGCCTGGTTCCGTACCCGCCCCGGCAGTTGGGTACTGGAAGAGGAAGTGGCGGCCCTCGGTCAGGTGCTGCCGGACCTGTTCGGTTACCACCTGTTGCAGGTGGAGTCCCTCGATGGTGTGGATCTGCTCAAGGACAGTCGGGTACTCAACACCATGGTAATGGGTGCGGGAAGCCGGCCGGAGCATCTCCGGCACAGCTTTTTTCGTGGTGTTCCGGCGGCCCTGCCGGTGGCCGCCGATAGCATCGACGTGGTGGTGTTGCCCCATGTGCTCGAGTTCGAGGACCACCCCCACCAGGCTTTGCGGGAAGCGGAGCGGGTCCTCGTACCCGAGGGCCACCTGGTGGTCACCGGCTTCAATCCGTGGAGCCTGATGGGGGTGCGGCGCCTGCTGGCCCGGCGCCGTCCCGTGGTGCCCTGGAGCGGCGACTTCATCAGCATTAGCCGTCTCAAGGATTGGATGGCGCTGCTGGATTTCGATGTGATTCTCACCGACAGCTGTTTCTACCGCCCCCCCCTGCATCATCCGGGGCTGATGGACAGGCTGAGTTTCCTGGACGGGATGGGGCGGCGTCTGTGGGGCATGGGCGGCGGGATCTACGTCATGGTGGCGCGCAAGCGGGTGGTGGCCCTCACCCCCCTCAAACCGCGCTGGCGCCCGGGCCGGCGCCTGCTGCCGACGGGGTGGGCCGAGCCCACCACCCGCCACGCCGCCTCGGAGGCCCATCGTGGTTGACGAGGTGGTGGAGCTCTTTACGGACGGCGCCTGCAGCGGCAATCCCGGGCCGGGGGGGTGGGGGGTGCTGATGCGCTACGGGGGGCATGAACGTACCCTCTGTGGAGGAGAAAATGCCACCACCAACAACCGCATGGAACTGATGGCCGCCATCCAGGGCCTGGAGGCCCTGAAACGCCCGTGCACGGTACGCCTCTACACCGATTCCCAGTATGTGCAGAAGGGCATCAGCGAGTGGCTCGCGAACTGGAAGGCCCGGGGTTGGCGCACCGCCGCGAAGAAGCCCGTGAAAAACGAGGACCTGTGGCGCCGCCTCGATGCCGCCACCGGCCGTCACGCCGTGTCATGGCACTGGGTCAGGGGGCATGCCGGACACCCCGAGAACGAGCGCGCGGACGCCCTGGCCCGCGAGGGCATGGCCTGTTTGCGCCAGCTTGGAGGCTCATCATGAGACAGATCGTGCTGGATACCGAGACCACGGGGCTGGACCCCCTGGATGGCCACCGCATCATCGAGATCGGCGGCGTGGAGCTGTTGAACCGCCGCCTGACGGGCAACAACTACCATCAATACCTCAATCCGGATCGCCGCATCGATGCGGGTGCGGTGGCCGTGCATGGTATCGACAACGAATTTCTGGCGGACAAGCCCCGCTTCATCGACGTGGTAGAGGAGTTTCTGGATTACCTGGGGGATGCCGAACTGGTGATCCACAATGCCCCCTTCGACGTCGGCTTCATCAACGCCGAGTTGCAGTATCTGATGAGAAAAATGGGGCGCATCGGGGATCGCTGCCGGGTCCTGGATACCCTGCTCATGGCGCGCGATCGGCACCCCGGGCAGAAGAACAGCCTCGATGCCCTGTGCAAACGCTATGGCGTGGACAACTCCGGGCGTGAGCTTCACGGGGCCCTGCTGGATGCCCAGATCCTGGCGGAGGTCTACCTCGCCATGACGGGGGGACAGACCGCCCTGCTGCTGGGGCGGGAGGAAGGTACGGCGGCGGTGGGCGGTGACGTGCGGCGCCTGGGAGCGCAGCGTCCACCTCTGCGGGTGGTGCGTGCGAGTGCCGCCGAGGCGGCCGCCCACGAGGCGCGCCTGCAGGAGATCCAGGCGGCCAGTGAAGGGGGCTGTCTGTGGCTGGAAGGGGACCGCGATGGGACGCCCTGAGCTGCGACGGGTCTTGCGGCCCTTCCGTGGAGGTGAATGGTGAGCTACCTGTTGCTCAAGCAGGCCCACGTGGGCGTGGCATTGCTGTCCCTGGGCGGTTTCGCCTTGCGGGGCTGGTGGATGCTGCGGGGATCGGTGCTACTGAAACGGCGTATGACGCGGGTCCTGCCCCACGTGGTGGATACCGTGCTGCTGGCCAGCGGGGTCGGCCTGGCGGTGTGGGCCCAGCTCAATCCCATCCACCAGCCCTGGCTCATGGCCAAGCTGGTGGCCCTGCTGGCCTACATCCTGTTGGGCACCCTCGCCCTCAAGCGCGGACGCACCCGCGCCATCAGGACGGGGGCCCTGGCGGCGGCCCTGGTGGTGTACGGCTACATGCTGGCCGTGGCCATCCACCATGAGCCCTGGCCGTTGCCGGCCTGACGCCCGGGGGCGCCCGCCTCAGGCCTCCTTGGCGTTGGCGGCGGCGGCGTCCTCCACCAGTTTCTTCAACTCGCCCTTCTCATAGAGTTCCAGGGTGATGTCGCAGCCCCCCACCAGTTCGCCGTTGATGTAGATCTGGGGGAAGGTGGGCCAGTTGGCGAAGCGGGGCAGATTCTCGAAGATCTCCGGATCGGCCAGCACGTTCACGTAGCCGAACTCCTGCCCGCAGGCCGACAGGGCCGCCGCCGCGCGGCTGGAGAAGCCGCATTGGGGGAACTGGGGCGTACCCTTCATGAAGATGACCACGGGGGTGGTTTCCACCGCGTCGCGGATGCGGTCCATTACGTCCATTGCGCTACCTCTCTAGGTGTGTCGATAAAAATACATTGACCAGTCTAGAGGGCAGGGTCGGCACGATAAAGGTGTGGGTTATGAGGCTATTCCGCCCCCCGCATCACAGGCCGTCCACGTTGCGCTGCAGCCACAGTTCCAGCAGGGCCAGATGCCACAGCTTGCTGCCCTGGAGGCGGGTGAAGTGGGCCTCGGGTTCGGACAGCAGCCGTTCCACATAGGCGCGCTGGTAGAGCCCGCGCCCCACACAGGCGGGGGAGTTGAGGATGTCGCGCATGAACTCGAGGAAGGGCCCGCGCACGAACTTGAGGGCGGGCATGGGAAAATAGCCCTTGGGGCGGTCGATGACGGCGTCCGGCAGGAGGCCCCGGGCGATGCGCTTCAAGACGTACTTGCCCCCGGCGCCCAACTTCAGCGCCGGGGGCAGGGCCGCCGCCCGCTCCACCACGTCCTGGTCGAGGAAAGGCACCCGCGCCTCCAGCCCCCAGGCCATGGTCATGTTGTCCACCCGCTTCACCGGGTCGTCCACGATGAGCATGGTGACGTCCATGCGCAGCACCTGGTCCAGGAATTCGTCCCCATGGGGCCGGGCCAGGCGCTCGGCCACGGTTTCGGAGGTGTGGTCGGGGCCCCAGTAGGGGGTGGTGACCATGGCGAGATACTCCTCGTGGTCGCGGTCGAAATAGTGCCGCGCGAAACGCTCGGCGGGGGTGCCTGCGCCATCGGTGTGCATGCGCGGATACCAGAAGTAGCCGCCGAACACCTCGTCGGCCCCCTGGCCGCTCTGCACCACCTTGACCTCCTTTGCCACCTGCTCCGCCAGCAGGAAGAAGGCCACCGCGTCCTGGCCCACCATGGGTTCGGCCATCTGGTCCACCGCCTCCGGCAGGCGTGCCAGGACGGCGTCGTTGGGGATCTGATATTTGCGATGGCGGGTGGTGAAACGCTCCACCACCTGATCGGAATAGATGAACTCGCTGCCGGCCTCGCCCGCCACATCCTCGAAGCCGATGGAGAAGGTACGGATGTCGGCCACCCCGGCCTCGGCCAGCAGGCCCACCAGCAGGCTCGAATCCAGGCCGCCCGACAGCAGCACCCCCACCGGCACGTCGGCCACCTTGAGGCGCTTCTCCACCGCGCCGCGCAGGGCGTCATGGATGTCCTCCACCCATTCGTCCTCGCTGCGGGGCACGGCCGGACGTTGAGCCCGCAGATCCCAGTAGCCGTGGGCCGCGGCCCGGCCGTCGGTGGTCACCGCGAGGGTGGTGGCCGGCTCCACCTTGCGTACCCCGGCGAGGACCGTGCGCGGCGCCGGCACCACGCCGTGGAGGGTAAAATGGTGATGCAGGGCCACGGCGTCGATGCGGGTGTCCACGCCGCCCGCCGCCAGCAGCGCCTGGGGGTTGGAGGCGAAACGCAGGCGCTGGCCGTCCAGGGAATAGTAGAGGGGCTTGATGCCGAAGCGGTCGCGGGCCAGCAGCAGGCGCCCGCGCTCCCGGTCCCACAGGGCGAAGGCGAACATGCCCTGGAGGCGCGCCAGGCAATCATCACCCCACTGCCGGTAGGCACCCAGGATCACCTCGGTATCGCCGGCGGAACGGAAGGTATGGCCGAGTCCCGCGAGTTCGTCCCGCAGGGCGCGGAAATTGTAGATGGTGCCGTTGAACACCAGGGCCAGGCCGTGGGCCGTGTCGAGCATGGGCTGGTGGGCCCGTTCGCTGAGGTCGATGATGGCAAGGCGGCGATGACCCAGGGCCACGGCGCCGTCGAAGAATTCGCCCCTGTCGTCGGGGCCCCGGCGGGCCAGGCGCGCGCTCATGCGTCCCAGGGGCTCGGGGTCGGGTCGGGTACCGTCGAATCGCAACTCGCCACAAATGCCACACATCGATCACCCTCCTCCCATGGCTCCGTCGGATCCCGATCCTAACAGTTCCGCCGTGTCCCGCACCCCGGCGGGATCAAGCGAGGTGCGATCCGCGTGTTGTTCGTGTGGCGGTAAAAAAATGGTAACCACGAAATACGCGAAATACGCGAAAAGATCCTGGCCGGGTGGACAAGGGACACGCCTGGAGAAATCCGAGCCCGTTGGAGACCGCTCCGGGGCCTTCGACCGTCATCTCAATTTTCTTTCGCGTATTTCGCGTCTTTCGTGGTTTAACAGAATGACGACAGGTTACTTCTCGACGGCGCCCCAGCCGCCGCCGCCGGGGGTCTCGATGGTGAGGCGATCGCCGGGGCGGGCGGTGAAGGTGGTCTTGGGGGGCAGGGTCTCGGCGTTGAGCAGGTTGCGGCCGGCGGCGCCGTCGCCACCTCCGGCCAGGCCCCAGGGGGCGTGGCGGCGGCGCTCCGTCAGCAGGGTGACGGTGGCCTCCTGCAGGAAAAGCAGCTCCCGTATCAGGCCGTCGCCACCGCGGCGCCGGCCCGCTCCCCCCGAGCCCCGGCGCAGGGCGTAGCGGGTCACCTGCAACGGATAGCGCATCTCCAGGGTCTCCGCGGGGGTGTTGAGGGTATTGGTCATATGGGTCTGGACACCGTCCAGGCCGCCGCCGTCCCGTCCCGCTCCCATGCCGCCGCCGATGGTCTCGTAGTAGTCCCACGGGGCGTCGCAATCCCGGGCCCCCATGGCCAGGTTGTTCATGGAGCCGTGGCTGGCGGCGGGAATGCGCTCCGGCAGGGCCTCCGCCAGGGCCCCGAGCACCCCATCGACGATGCGGGTGCTGGTCTCCACGTTGCCCGCCGCCACTGCCGCCGGGCGGCGGGCGTTCACCAGGCTGCCGGCAGGTGCGGCGATGGTCAGAGGACGCAGGGCGCCGTCGCAGGCCGGGGTGGAGGCGGGCATGAGGCAGCGGAAGACGTAGAACACGGCGGCCGCGGTCACCGACAGGGGGCAGTTGACGTTGCCCCTGACCTGGGGGTGGGTGTCGGCGAAATCCACCACGGCCCCGTCGCCGGCGATGTCGAGGCGCACGCGGATGGGCAGGTCCAGAGTGCCGGCGCCATCGTCGTCGAGGAGATCCGTGAAGGTGTAGCGGCCGTCCGGGATGTTCTCCACGGTCTGGCGGGCCAGGGTCTCGCCGTAGGTGTTCAGGGCGTCGAGGGCGCCGTCGAAGGCGCGCTCCCCCATGGCCTTCATGAGTTCGTGGAGCCGCCGGGCACCGCTCAGGTTGGCACTCATCTGGGCAGTCATGTCCCCATGACAGTCCGCGGCGTTGGCGGTGGCGGCGCAGATGTTGGCCAGGCGACGGTCCAGCAGGCGGCCGTGGCGGGCGATGAAGGTGGGCGGGATCACCAGGCCCTCCTCGTCGAGGGTGGTGGAGACGGGCATGGAACCCGGGGCGGCGGCACCGATGTCGGCGTGATGGGCGCGGTTGGCCACGAAGGCCTTGAGGCGGCCATGGAGGAACACCGGCGAGACCAGGGTGACGTCGGGCAGATGGGTGCCCCCCAGGAAGGGGTCGTTCAGTATCAGGGTGCTGCCGGGCTGCCAGTCCTGGCCGCTCACGATGGCGGTCATGGCGTAGGCCATGCTGCCCAGGTGGACCGGTATATGGGCCGCCTGGGCGCCCAGGCGGCCGGCGTGGTCGAAGACGGCACAGGAGTAGTCACGGCGGTCGCGGATGTTGGTGGACAGGGCGGTGCGTCGCAGCACCGCACCCATCTCCTCGCACACCGCCTGGACGCGGCTATGGAAGAGGCTGAGTTCGATGGCGTCCATGGTCATGCCGGCGGGCGGGCCCCGGGGCGGAGCGCAACGGGCGCTCACGAAGCCGCGGTTGTAATGGCGCGCGTTTCTTGAAAAGGTGACGGTCCAACATTAGACTAAGTCTACTTATTCGCTCAGGTATTTTCCGGTTGCCATCGCAGGTGTCGGGCCATACCGGCCCACATGAGACGCGCTGAGTTTTGCAGCCGTCATTAAGAAGCTTAAAGGAGAAGTAAATGGTACATGAACTGCCGCCGCTGCCCTATGAGAAGAACGCCCTCGAGCCCCACATCTCCGCCGAGACCCTGGAGTATCACTACGGCAAGCACCACCAGACCTATGTGACCAACCTCAACAACCTCATCGAGGGGACGGAGTTCGCGGACCTGTCTCTCGAGGACATCATCACCAGGTCCAGCGGGGGGGTGTTCAACAACGCCGCCCAGGTGTGGAACCACACCTTCTACTGGAACTGCCTGTCGCCCACCGGCGGCGGCGAGCCCTCCGGCGCCCTGGCCGATGCCATCAACGCCAAGTTCGGTTCCTTCGCGGACTTCAAGGAGGCCTTCACCAAGTCCGCGGTGACCAACTTCGGCTCCGGCTGGACCTGGCTGGTGAAGGGTGCCGACGGCGGTCTCGAGATCGTCAATACCAGCAATGCCGGCACGCCCCTGACGGATGGCAAGACACCCCTCATGACCTGTGACGTGTGGGAGCACGCCTACTACATCGACTACCGCAACGCCCGCCCCAAGTACATGGAGGCCTTCTGGAACCTCGTGGACTGGAACGCGGTGGCCGGCCGGCTCTGAGCCTGCCCGCCCCGGCAAACTTTAGGGAAGCGCTGATCTATTCGGCGCTTCCCGTGCGGCCCAGGGGTGAGCCGGACTCAGGACAAGGTCCGGTGGACCTTGTCCCCGGCGAACGGGCAAGCCATGGAAGGCTTGCCCCGGCCTCGCCCGCGGTGCAGGACAGCACCGCGTGGAGAGGACCATCGCACCAATCACGTAAGTGATTGAAGTGCGGGAGTCCGGCCCGGGCATGTACCGGGGCCGACGCGCCTGATTTAATCCTGGACGGATTAAATCAGGCTTTCCTTAGAGACGCCACCTTCGGGTGGCGTCCTGCTTTTGAGGTGCCGCCCGGGCGTGGCTTGTTTTGTGACGCGGAGCCTGATTAACTATCCGGCCCTTAGGGAAACGCTGATTTAATCAGTCCGGATTGAGCCAGCGCCGCCCGACGGTTACGGGCCCGTGTCGGGCCCCCGTATTTCAAGCGGTCATGGGATTGATGGGTTGGCCCTCAGCACGCGACGCTGTCCTCGGTCGCGGGCGAGAGCGGGGAAGCCTTCCAGGGCTTGCCCGTTCACCGGAAGCAAGGCCCACCGGACCTCTTGCGGAGGCCGGCTCACCCAAGGGCCTCACGGGAAGCGCTGGCCGGTCAGCGCTTCCTTATGTATTGCCGCGGCAGCTTCGTGCTGCCGCGTTTGCTTTGGATGACGCGAAGAATCGACGGAGTATGACGGTCTTGTTCAATACCTACGCACGGCTGCCCGTGGAATTCGACCGTGGGGAGGGCGTGTGGCTCTGGGATACGGCGGGCAGGCGCTACCTGGATGGCGTGGCGGGCATCGCCGTGTGCGGCCTCGGCCATGCCCATCCCGCCGTCACCGAGGCCCTGCAGGACCAGGCATCGCGGCTCATGCATACGTCGAATCTCTACCACATCCCGTTGCAGGAGAAGGCGGGTGAGCTGCTCACCGCCCGTGCCGGCATGGAGCGGGCCTTCTTCTGCAACTCCGGCGCCGAGGCCAACGAGGCCCTCATCAAACTGGCGCGGCTGCACGGCCATCAGCGGGGCATCAAGGCCCCGGTCATCGTGGTGATGGACAACAGCTTCCACGGCCGTACCCTGGCCACCCTGTCGGCCACCGGCAACCGTCGGGTCCAGGCGGGATTCGAGCCCCTGGTGTCCGGTTTTTTGCGCGTCCCCTTCGACGACCTGCCGGCCCTCGAGTCCCTGGCCCGGGGCGATAACGATGTGGTGGCGGTGCTGCTGGAACCCATCCAGGGCGAGGGCGGGGTGAACGTCCCGGCCGACGGCTATCTGCGGGGGGTGCGCCGGGTGTGCGATGACGCGGGGTGGCTGTTACTGATGGATGAGGTACAGACGGGTATCGGCAGGACCGGTCACTGGTTTGCCCACCAGCATGAGGGCGCCGTGCCCGATGCCATGTCCCTGGCCAAGGCCCTGGGCAACGGCTTTCCGGTGGGCGCATGCGTGGCCCGGGCGACGGCCGCCTCCCTGATGGGGCCGGGCAGCCACGGCACCACCTTTGGCGGCAGTCCCCTGGCCTCCCGGGTGGTGTCGGCGGTGCTGGAGACCGTCGACCAACTCGGCCTGGTGGAGCGCGCCCACATCCTCGGAGAGCGGCTGCGTGAGGGTCTCAGCAGCGCTCTCGGCGGGCTCCCGGGCGTGGTGGAGATACGGGGCCGTGGCCTGATGGTGGGCATAGAACTGGATCGGCCCTGCGGTGAACTGGTGGCGCGGGGCCTGGAGGAGGGGCTGCTCATCAATGTCACCGCCCAGCGGGTCATCCGCCTGGTGCCACCCCTGGTGATGAGTGACGCGGAGGCGGACCGGCTCGCCGATGGCGTCATCGGCCTGGTTCGCGGTTTTCTGTCCTAGCCATGCCCCGGCCGCGCCAGTTCCTCTCCCTGCTTGACCTCTCCCCGGACGAACTCACCCGGACCATCACCCGCGCCAGCATCCTCAAGACCCTCCATCTTAGCGGCGAGATATTCGAACCCCTCAAGAACCGCTCCCTCGGCATGATCTTCGAGAAGTCATCCACCCGCACCCGGGTCTCCTTCGAGGTGGGCATGCAGCAGTTGGGGGGCGGGGCGCTGTTCCTGTCGCCGCGGGATACCCAGCTCGGCCGTGGCGAGCCGGTGGAGGATACCGCCCGGGTATTGTCGCGAATGGTGGACGTGATCTCGGTGCGTACCTTCGAGCATGACAAACTGGAGTTGTTCGCACGCTATTCCCGGGTGCCCGTAATCAATGCCCTCACGGATCGCTTCCATCCCTGCCAGTTGCTGGCGGACATGCAGACCTATGCGGAGCACCGCGGCGACATCTGCGGCCGTACCGTGGCCTGGGTGGGGGACGGCAACAACATGTGTCACTCCTATATCAATGCCAGCCGTCAACTCGGTTTCAAGCTGCGCATCGCCTGTCCCGAGGGTTATATGCCGGACCCGGATATCCTGCAGACCAACGGCGATGCCGAACTGGTGCGTGATCCCAGGGATGCCGTCGAAGGGGTGGACCTGGTGGTCACGGACGTGTGGGCGAGCATGGGCCAGGAAGGCGAACAGGCAGAGCGTGCCGCCCGTTTCGCACCGTATCAGGTCAACGCCGGGCTGATGTCCCTGGCCCATCCCGACGCCCTGTTCATGCATTGCCTGCCGGCCCATCGCGGCGAAGAGGTGACGGTGGACGTGCTGGAGGGGCCCCAGAGCGTGGTGTGGGACGAGGCGGAGAATCGCCTCCATGCCCAGAAGGCGCTGCTTGAGTTCCTGCTGGTGGGGCCCGCCTGAGGCCATCCCAGGTGGGGTGACACCGCGTTTGGCCGTATACTTCTCGCCGGCCGTCATGTGCGGGCAGGCGGCGGTCCTCAGCCGGGCCATCGCCCGGGGCCGCATGGGGCACACACCATTCATTCACCCGCCGACATCCATGTTCGGCGTGGCAGGGCAAGACGCGTGCGCATTCTGGTCAGCAACGACGACGGTTATCAGTCTCCGGGTATCGGGATCCTGGCCCAGACCCTGGCGGAATTCGCCGAGGTCACGGTGGTGGCACCCGAGCGCGATCGTAGCGGCGCCAGCAACTCCCTGACCCTGACCCTGCCCATGCGCGCCCGCACCGCGCCCAACGGTTTCATCTACGTGGACGGCACCCCCACCGATTGCGTCCATCTCGCCATCACCGGATTGTTGGACAGGGACCCCGACATGGTGGTGTCCGGGATCAACGCGGGGGCGAATCTCGGCGACGACGTCATCTATTCCGGCACCGTGGCGGCGGCCATGGAAGGGCGTTTCCTCGGCCTGCCCGCCCTTGCCGTCTCGCTGGTGGGGAAGGGGGGCGAACATTTCGCCACGGCGGCCCGGGTGGCGCGCCGGCTGGTGCAGGAGGTGGCGCGGAGTCCCATGCCATCGAGCACCATACTCAACGTCAACGTGCCGGACCTGCCCTGGGAGCGCCTGCAGGGTATCCAGGTGACACGCCTGGGGCATCGCCACAAGGCCGAGCCGGTGATCCCCATGACGGATCCCCGGGGGGACAAGGTCTACTGGGTAGGCCCCCCGGGGCCGGAGCAGGACGCCGGCGAGGGGACCGACTTCCATGCCGTCAACAACGGCTTCGTTTCCGTCACGCCCATTCAGGTGGATCTGACCCGCTACAGCGCCATGGACGAGATGCGTGACTGGGTGCAGGGCGTTGACTTCGGGTGAAGGCGAATCTGCGTGGCATAGGCATGACCTCCCAGCGCACCCGCGATCGCCTGGTGACCCGTCTGCGGGCCGCCGGCATCCGGGACGAACGGGTGTTGGCCGCCATGGGCGAGACGCCGCGCCACGTGTTCGTCGACGAGGCCCTCTCCAGCCGGGCCTATGAGGATACCGCCCTGCCCATCAGTTTCGGTCAGACCATCTCCCAGCCCTACGTGGTGGCCCGTATGACCGAGGCCCTGCTGGCGGATGGTCCCCTCCACAAGGTACTGGAGATCGGCACCGGTTGCGGTTACCAGGCCTCGGTGTTGGCGCAGCTGGTGGATCGGGTATACAGCGTCGAGCGCATCGGTGCCCTCATCAATCAGGCGCGGGAGCGGTTCTATGCCCTCGGGCTCCACAACATCAAGGTCAACCACAATGACGGCAGCTGGGGCTGGCCCGAGTATGCCCCCTTCGGCGGGGTGCTGGTGACGGCGGCCCCCGCGGCGCTCCCCATGGAACTCTGCCAGCAGCTGGCCGATGGAGGACGCATGGTGATACCGGTGGGTGAGCAGCATGGGTTACAGTATCTCAACGTCATCACCCGGCACGGCGATGAATTCAAACGCGAACAACTCGACGCCGTGAGTTTCGTTCCCATGCTGGGTGGGCTCCAGTAACGATCCTCCCGGCGTTTGCTGATGTCGCCGATACCCTCTCTCATCAAAACGCTGGTGCTGTGCTGGCTGGTGGCCCTGTTGGCGGCCTGTGGCGGGTCGCCGGCCCGCGCACCCGTCGAGGGGCGGCAGGGGCCGGCCGTCGAACGGTCCCCGGCCGACATCCATACCGTGCGCCGGGGCGATACCCTGTACAGCATCGCGTGGGCCCACGGGCTCGACTTCCGGGACGTGGCGCGCTGGAACACCATCACGCCACCCTACCGGATCTATCCGGGGCAGCGGCTGTCCCTGGCCGCACCGTCCGGGTCGGCGGCGGTCGCCCGGCGGCCCACTGTAAAGGAGTCCCCCGCCAAACCTCCACCCTCCACCCGGCCGCCGCCACCCGCCCGGCAGCCGCCATCCTCCGCACCCCCCAAGACCGTCGGGCCACTCAAGTGGCAGTGGCCTGCCACGGGTCTCCTCGAGGCACGGTTCGGCGGTGGCGGGGGCAGCAAGGGCATCGACATCGCGGGCCGTCAGGGTACGGCGATCATTGCTGCATCGGCGGGCAAGGTCGTCTATTCAGGCGGTGGACTTCGAGGCTACGGCAAGCTTATTATCATTAAACACAACAACACCCACCTGAGCGCATACGCGCACAATGATCAGCTGTTGGTACAGGAAGGTGAATGGGTAAATGGAGGTCAGCGTATCGCCCGTATGGGCCAGTCCGGGACGACCCGGGTGAAGCTGCATTTCCAGATTCGTCGTAACGGTCAGCCAGTCGACCCTTTGCTTTATCTTCCGGGGAAGAAGCCGCCAGCGGAGAGAGCAGATGCTTGAAAGAGACGAAGACAGGGATGAGATCCTGATGGTCGAGCGGGACGACGATACTGATATTGCTGGCGCTGGTGTCCTTGACACGGATGACGGCGGCAGCGACAGCGACCTCCCGGACGACACCATAGAAGGAACGGATATCGCAACCGATTCGCCCGTAACCCCCGATGCGCCCAAGGCAACCCCCTTCGGCACCCGGGAGATGGTGGAAGGAGAGATGGATGCCACCCGTCTCTACCTCGGTGAGATCGGTTTTTCCCCCCTCCTGAGCGCGGAGGAGGAGGTGTACTTCGCGCGTCTCGCCCAGAAGGGTGACGAGGCCGCGCGCAAGCGCATGATCGAAAGCAACCTGCGGTTGGTGGTGAAGATAGCGCGCCGTTACATGAACCGCGGGCTCGCGCTGCTCGACCTCATAGAGGAGGGTAATCTGGGGCTCATCCGGGCGGTGGAAAAATTCGATCCGGAGCGGGGCTTTCGTTTTTCCACCTACGCCACCTGGTGGATCCGCCAGACCATCGAGCGGGCCCTGATGAATCAGACCCGCACCATTCGTCTGCCCATCCATGTGGTCAAGGAGATCAACGTCTACCTGCGTGCGGCCCGCAAGCTGGCCCAGCAACTGGACAGGGAACCGAGTCCCGAGGATGTGGCGGAGATGCTGGACAAGCCCATCGGTGAGGTCAAGCGTATGCTCGGGCTTAACGAGCGCGTGACATCCGTGGATGTCCCCCGGGCCCCCGACAACGACAAGTCACTGCTCGATTCCATTCCCGACGAGAACAACGCCGATCCATCCGTGTTGCTGCAGGACCGTGACGTGCAGGCCCATATCGAGTTGTGGCTGAGCAAGCTCAACGACAAACAGCGTGCGGTGGTGGAGCGTCGGTTTGGCCTCTACGGGCGCGAGATAGCGACCCTGGAAGAGGTGGGCAACGAGTTGGGCGTGACCCGCGAACGGGTGCGCCAGATACAGATCGAGGCCCTGCGTCGCCTGCGTGACATCCTGGAGCGGGAAGGCTTCTCGGTGGAAACCGTCTTCGAGCCCTGATGGTTGGACGAACACTGATTTAATCCCTGGATTAAATCAGGCGCTCCCGCCCCCGGTACACGCCCGGGATCGGCTCAAACATTCAGTCACCCGATTGACGCTGCGGTCCTCACCACGCGCTGTTGTCCTGCGCCGCAGGCGAGACCGGGGCAGGCCTTCCATGGCTCGCCCGTTCGCCGGGTATGAGGTCTGCCGGCCCTTGTCCCCGGTTGGGCCCAACCCTGGACCCCACGGAAAGCGCTGAATAAATCAGCCCTTCGTCAGGCCTTTTTCAGATCATCAACAGTCCCGCCACGATGCGGCGTCCCTCGGCCAGCAGGATGTTATAGGTTCGGCAGGCCGCTCCCGTATCCATCACTTCCAGGCCCACTTGACCGCTGCGCAGCGGCTCCATGACATGGGAAGCAGGGAACATCTGGCGCGCACCCGTGCCCAGCAGAATGACCTCGGGGTCCAGGGCAAGTATGGCTTCCATGTGCCGGGGCATCATGTCCTGGACATCCCGGGGGCCCCAGTCCCGTACGATGCCCGTCGGCCCGATGATGCACGCCCGGGTTATCCGCTCCTCGCGCACGACCACCTGGCCCACACCGTAGGATGTGATGGCGAACTTGCTGTCACCGCTATCGAGTTGAAGTTTCAAGAGGGCTCCCTTTATTGCTCGTGATACGGGCCGGCGAATCAATGCTGCCATCCGCGACGTCGATTAAATCATGGGTGGTGAGCCATTAAAAATTCCGCCGGTTGCGTGAAAACGTATGTTTTCACGGTGCAACCCTTGCATAGCGTGCACTGTGGGCTAAAGTAAGCCTAGGCATGTAGTGCATGATGTTCATCATGGTGGGGGAGACAGAAGATGGCTGTAAAGAAAAAGGCGGCGACCAATAATGTCGTGAAGAAAACGGCGCTAGCGAAGAAGGCGGCAACGAGGAAGGCGGCATCGGCGACCAAGACGGCACCGAAGAAGGCGGCACCGAAGAAGGCTGCACCGAAGAAGGCTGCACCGAAGAAGGCGGCACCGAAGAAGGCTGCACCGAAGAAGGCGGCGCCGAAGAAGGCGGCACCGAAGAAGGCCGCACCCAAGAAGGCCGCACCGAAGAAGGCCGCACCCAAGAAGGCGGCACCCAAGAAGGCCGCACCCAAGAAGAAGGCTGCACCGAAGAAGAAGGCCGCACCGAAGAAGAAGGCGGGGGCCAAAACCAAGGCTGCCCCTAGTAGCGCCGCACCTGGGAGTGAAGGTGCGGCGGCGAAGCATGCCAGCGGAGCAGGGAGCGTGGTTCTGGCCCGCATGGAGCAGGCCAAGCAGAAGGCCATCGAGGCGTTCGCGGCCAAATGGGAGCGGGAGTTCTGGCGCAACGAGAAGCTGAAGGAAAAGGCCAGGGCCCTGCGCCGCAAGGAGCAGGACCGTATCAAGAAGCTGGTGGCAAGCAGGAAGGGCAAATAATTTCCCCCGCTGGCATTGGCCATACGGTGTCCTGCGCCGGGTAATCGAGTCTCTTTAGTTTCCGGTAGTGTCTCAGCGCAGGCTGATGATGGGCCAGTCCCGTTCTGTCGCCGCATCCCGGAGGATCGGATCGGGGTCTACCGCTACCGGGTGATCCACGCGTTCGAGCAACGGTATATCGTTGTGGGAATCGCTGTAGAACCAACTCCCGTCCAGGGTTTCATCCCGGTCACTCAACCACTGCTCCAGTCTGGTGACCTTGCCTTGGGCGTAGGACGGCGTTCCAGATACCTCCCCGGTGAAGCCGTCCTCCGATACCGCGGGCTCCGTGGCGATGAGGTGTTCCACCCCCAGTTCCCGCGCGATGGGCTCGGTGATGAAGCGGTTCGTTGCCGTGATGATGACGGGCAGGTGACCCAGACGCCGATGGGATTCCACCAACTCCCGGGCGTGCGGCAGGATGATGGGATCGATGTGGGTGGCCATGTAGTCATCACGCCACCGCATCAGGGTTTCCAGGCTGTTACGCGCCAGGGGGGCCAGCTGGAAACGAAGAAACGCGGTGATGTCGAGGGTCCCATCGAGGTACTCGCGGTAGTAGCGGTCATGCTCCTCTTTGAACCACTGCCCGTCCACGGCGCCGATGTCACACAGGTGCCGGCCCCATAGATAATCGCTGTCTCCACCGATGAGGGTGTTGTCCAGGTCGAACAGGGCGAGAATCATGGAGGCCTCACGAAGACAAAAGGGCGCGTCAGCATACACAGGCAAGTACCGCAGGTACAGACGGTTTGCCGCCCCTTAACAGATGTGAAACAATTTGTAACAGGTGGGTGTTTTCAAGGTGGGTGGATTGTGATAGACGAGGAAGGCTTCAGGCCGAACGTCGGGATAATCCTCGTGAATGACGTTGGCCGTGTCCTGTGGGCGCGCCGGATTGGTCAGGATTCCTGGCAGTTCCCCCAGGGTGGGATACAGCCGGGTGAACAGCCTGAAGAGGCCATGTACCGTGAACTTCACGAAGAGGTAGGGCTGGAGCCCGGCCACGTGAAGGTAATGGGATGCACCCGGGGCTGGTTGCGCTACCGCCTGCCCAAGCGCTTCATCCGCCGCAACTGCGTTCCCGTCTGCATCGGTCAGAAACAACGCTGGTACGTCCTGCATTTCCTCGGTAATGCCTCGGACGTGCGGCTGGATGCCGGTGACAAGCCCGAGTTCGACCACTGGCGGTGGGTCCACTACTGGCGGCCGCTGCGGGAGGTGGTCTTTTTCAAGCGCGGCGTCTACAGACGGGCCCTCAACGAACTGGCCCCCCTCGCCCTGCGATCGTCCGGTCCGGCCCGGGCCGCGGATGGCGGCCTCCAGCACTACGTTTCCGGCGCCCGGGTTCAGACGGTCCGCTGACAGCCGGGTTATTCATCGGGCGCATCGTAACGTACCTCCGCGATGAGGTAATGGGTGCGTCCCGACGGCGTGTCCACCGTAATTTCCTCATCCACGCGGCGGGTCAGCAGGGCCCGGGCCAGTGGTGAATCGACGCTGATCCAGTGGGTCCCGGGGTCGAATTCATCCGTGCCCACGATGCGATATCTCCTTTCCCGGCCGTCCACGTCTTCCAGGGTGACCCAGGCGCCGAAGTAGACGCGTTCCTCGTCGTCCGGACGGGAATCCACCACCCTGAGTTCGGGCAGCCGTTTCTGCAGATAACGGATACGCCGGTCGATCTCCCGGAGCTCCTTCTTGCGATAGATGTATTCCGCGTTCTCCGAGCGGTCGCCCTCCGCTGCCGCGTCCGCCAGGGCCTGCGCGGTCACGCGACGGCGGCGCCATAATTCGGCGTTCTCCTCCTGGAGGCGGAAAAAACCCTCGGGCGTGACGTAAGGCGAGGCGGGGGCGACGGGGGGACGGTAACGGCCCATGGGTTCGCTTCAGGCCGCGCCCATCAGATGACGCCACTCACGGCCGCGGTGATGAAGATGACGCTCGCCAGCACCAGTCCGCTGCCCCATACCCGGAGCCATAACTGACGGCCATGGATACCGAGGCCGGTCAGGATGATGCCGAACACCAGACCCAGCACCGCTGCGATCACGAATATTCCGCCGTCGAACTGCAGCATCATTTGCTGCTCGGGGGGTTCACCTATTCTATAACGCATGGATGACCGGTTCTCGAGTCGTTGGGATGCCGCGGGGAAGGTGCGTCAAATTGGTCAGACGGTCAAGGGGACCGGATGGTCAAGGGCGAAAGGGATCGGCGCCGCGCCGGCGGTCGCAGGCCGGACGGGGATAGGGCAGGCTAGTGCATGAAGCCCTCAAGGTCTGTCACTATAGGGCCCATGTTGAAAGTCAAAGCCATCCCCGTAACCGCGTTTCAGCAGAATTGCAGCGTGCTGCGGTGCGACCGCACCGGACGCGCTGCGGTGGTGGATCCGGGGGGCGATCAGGAGCGCATCCTCGAGGTCATCCGCGGGGATCATGCGGTGGTGGAGCGCATACTGGTGACCCATGGCCATGCCGACCATGCCGGCGCGGTGGCCGACCTTTCCGAGCGCCTGGGGGTGCCGGTGGAGGGGCCCCATTGGGATGACCTCTTTCTGGTGGAGGCCATGACGGAGCAGGCACAGCAGTTCGGCCTGCCGGCTTGTCGCCCCTTCACGCCGGATCGCTGGCTCGTGCATGGTGATACCGTAAAAGTGGGTGAGACGACGCTCGATGTACTGCATTGTCCGGGTCATACCCCTGGGCACGTGGTGTTTTTCGACGCCGCGGACGGCTTCGTCATCTCGGGCGACGTCATCTTCAAAGGCTCCATTGGACGCACCGATTTTCCACGGGGTGACTACGCCACGCTGCTCTCGTCCATCCGCGACCGCCTGTTTCCCCTCGGCGATGAGGTGACGTTTCTACCGGGCCATGGTCCCGTGTCCACCTTCGGCGAGGAGCGCCGTTCCAACCCCTTCGTGGGGGATGCCGCGGCAGCGGGGGGCGCGCCATGACAGAGTCCCTGGTGTGCTGGCATTGCGGCGCGTCCATCGAAGAGTTGCCCCTTCCCCTGTCGCGCCGGGCAGAGTGCCCGGCCTGTAATGCCGACCTCCATGTCTGCCTGATGTGCGCTTTTTACGACGAGCGGGCGGCCCAGTCCTGCAGCGAGCCCGTGGCCGACGAGGTGAAGGCGAAGGATAAGGCCAATTTCTGTGGCTATTTCCAGCCGCGGGCTGGTGCCTACGCACCGGGCAACGACGAAGCGGCGGCCCGTGCCCGGGCGGAACTCGAGGCCTTGTTCGGGCTGGCCCCGCCCCCCGCGCAGGAAGGTGACGAGAGCGAAGAGGTGCGGCGCGCCAGGGAGGAACTGGAGCGCCTGTTTCCTCCCCCCGGGGACGATACCAAGGGTTCCTGAGCAACCGAGGAGGCGCGGATGAAGGCGATTCACATGACCGCCGTGGGTGGGGTGGACGTATTGCAGCCCCGGGAGGTGGATGTCCCCGTGTTGACCGGGGATGATCAGGTGCTGGTCAAGCTGCGCGCCGCCGGGGTCAACCCGGTGGATACCAAGATCCGCAGTCGCGGCGTGTTGACGGCCTCCCTGCCGGCGGTGCTCGGTTGTGACGGCGCCGGCGTGGTGGCGGCGGTGGGCCCCGGCGTGGACCATGTGGCCGTGGGCGATGGGGTATGGTTCTGTCACGGTGGCCTGGGCGGTGGGCTGGGCAACTACGCCGAGTATGCCCTCGTCCCCGGTCATGTGGCACGGCCGAAACCGCGGGCCTTCGGTTTCGTCCACGCCGCCGCAGCCCCCCTGGTGCTGATCACCGCCTGGGAGGCCCTGTTCGATCGGGCATCGGCAGGGCCCGGCAAGGTGGTGCTGATCCACGGCGGTGCGGGGGGCGTGGGTCACGTGGCCATCCAGTTGGCCAAACACGCCGGAGCCCGGGTGATCACCACGGTGAGGGGGCGCGAGCGCGCCGATTTCGTGTGCGGCCTGGGGGCCGACGAGGCGATCGATTACGAGGCTCAGGATTTCGTGGCCCAAGTGAACCGCCTCACCGACGGTCGGGGAGTGGACATCGCCCTCGACACCCAGGGGGGCGAGGTCTTTCAGCGTACGGTGGATGCGATGGCCCACTACGGGGACCTGGTGACCGTCCTCGATCCCGGGGCCCCCCGATGGCAGGAGGCCCGCAATCGCAATCTGCGTATCAGCCTGGTGTTGATGCTCACCCCCATGTTGCGGGATCTGCCCGCCGCCCGCGCCCATCACGGTGAGATCCTCGATGCCTGCGCCGCCCTGGCCGATGAGGGCCGGCTTCATATCCATGTGGGCCATACCTTTCCTCTGATGGAGGCCGCCGCGGCCCACGCCCGCCTGGAGGCGGGCCACATGCAGGGCAAGGTCGTTCTCAGCATGCCCTCCTGAGCCCCTCCATGGGAGAGGGTAGCCTGCTGACGGGGGAACGATTCTCCGGTGTCCGACGGCTCTACGGTCTCGAGGACGCGGGACGCCTGGCGGATATGCACATCTGCGTGGTGGGGATCGGCGGCGTGGGCTCCTGGACCGCCGAGGCCCTGGCACGCACGGGGGTGGGGCGCATCACCCTCATCGACAACGATGATGTGGCGGAATCCAACATCAACCGTCAGGTCCACGCGACCGGCCATACCATCGGTCGCCAGAAGGTGGCGGTGATGCAGGAGCGCATGGTGGCCATCAATCCCATGGTGCAGGTGGACGCCATAGACGATTTCCTCACCCTGGCCACCATGGAGAGCTACCTTCTGCGTGGTTACCACTGCGTGGTGGATGCCATCGACAGCATCAAATTCAAGACTGTCCTCATCCAAACCTGTCGCCGCCACAGGATCCCCGTCGTCGTCACCGGCGGGGCGGGGGGCAAGCGTGACCCTTCACGGATCCGCGTCGCCGATCTCAGCCGTACCTGCAACGACGCCCTGGCCGCCCGGGTGCGCAAGCAACTGCGCCAGGAGCACGGTTTCCCCAGAAATCCGAAGCGTTCCTTCGGTGTGCCCTGCGTTTTCTCCACGGAGGCGCCGGTCTATCCCCGGGCCGACGGCTCGGTGAACTGCGCCAAGCCGGGCATCCACGGTGTGTCCCTGGATTGCAGCTTCGGTTACGGCGCGGTGTCCACGGTCACCGCCACCTTCGGCTTCTTCGCCGCGGCCACGGCCATGGAGCGGGCCCTGAGACGGAGCGGGCTCCCTGCAGCGGCTGGTGCCATAGCGGACGCCGGACCCTAGAGCCCGGGAGCCCGCCGTGGGAGGGTGGCTGTTTTAGCCCCGGGGGGGCCATATAATGGTTGATGATGTATATCCATAACGAGGGGTGAAACAGATGCCGACCTATGACTATCGATGTGATG
>JAABTG010000051.1 GCA_011389995.1 Thiotrichales bacterium | reverse complement strand
GACACCGTGCGCCGGCACAAGCAGGATATGACCACCGTCATCGCCCGCCTGCTTGGCCCGGGGCCGGGACGCAGGGCGCGGGCCGAGGCCATCGCCCTGGCGGTGGACGGGGCCATCGTCCGCGCCCATTACGATCCATCGCCCCATGGGGCCCTGAAGGCCCTGGCGCGGGTGGTGGAGGCCCTCGCCGCGGCCTGACCCGGGGTCCTTGGGAGGGCCAGGCTGCGCGGGTATAAGGAGCCCCCTAGCCAGGGCTTCCCCAGGCCCTTCACCGACCGCGCGGCTCCTCCCCCGCCCCACCCCGTCCACCGAACAGCGCCCTGCCCTGGGCCTCGATATCCCGCGGCTGATTGAGGGCGAGCCACTTGAGGATGTCCTCCCGGGTCACCAGCCCCACCAGACGTTTGTCCTCCAGCACCGGCAGTTGATTGATGCCGTGCTCGGCCAGCAGGCTGAGGGCCTCCGACGCGCTGTCGTCCGGGGCCTGGGCGTGCAACTCCGCCAGCGGCGTCATGATGTCTCTCACGGCGGTGGCCTGCCACTCCTCGCGGGCCACGGCGCGGGCGTCCTCCAGACCCACCAGGCCCTGCAGGCGCCCCTCGGCCAGCACCGGGAATATGCGTTGGCTGTGGCGGAGGATCCTGTCCTCCACCAGTTCGGCCACCGTGTCATGGGGCCCTACAGACTCGTAATCGGCATGCATCAGCCGCTTCACCGGCACGTCCTCGAGGGCCTCCTTGAGGACCAGTTGGCGGTAGCCGTAGATGGCGGCGTTGTTCAGGAACCACCCGATGATGGCGATCCACAGGCCCGCCAGGGGGCCGCTACCGAAGGGGGGCACGTGGACGCCGAGGATCATGGCGAAACCGCTGGCGATCAGCAGCCAGGCCAGCAGCCGGCCGGCCCCGGCCGCGAGCCGCGTGGCCTGACGGAGATCGCCGGTAGCGCCCCACAACGCCGCCCGCAGCACCCGCCCGCCATCCAGGGGGAAGCCCGGCACCAGGTTGAACAGGCCCAGCACGATGTTCACCGGTCCGAGCCACAACATGAGGGTGGGCAGGGCGCCGAGCTTCTCCATGGCCGCCGCCGGGTCCTCGCGGGAGATCTCCACGGGACCGGCCAGCAGGCCGCCGAGGAACAGGAATCCGAAGCCCAGCAGCAGGCTGGTGATGGGGCCGGCGATGGCCATCTTCAGCTCCGTGTGCCAGGTGGCGGGCTCTTCCTCCATGTGGGCCATGCCGCCGAACACGAACAGGGTGATGCGCTCGATACGCATGCCCAGGCGCCGCCCCACCACGGCGTGGGATAGCTCGTGGAGCAACACCGAGACCAGGAACAGCACCGCGGCCGCCACCGCCGTGCCCCAGGTGACCGCGGGGCCCCAGTCCGGATGCCAGTACGGCAGCAGTCCCACGGCCAGGCTCGTCGTGATCAGCAGGAAGATGATGATCAGGCTCCAGTCCAGGTTGACCTGGACACCGGCCACACGCCCCAGGGGAAGGGCCCCCAGGGGCTTATCCTGTGGTCGCTTCGATGACCCGTGGGGCCTCGTCATGATTCGTTATCGGCCCTTGCAGGCCGGCCCGGTGCCCCGTGCCCCGTGACCGCAACCCCCTCGTGGCCGGGCCACCCCGGCCCCGGGCCATGGGGTGTTCTGATGACGAATTCGACGTCCACCATAGTTTTTTTCCTCTGTGCGGGGATTGCACCCGGAACCTGTCCCTGATTTCAACGAATACAAGATCCATGCCCACGCCCAGGGCCTCCCCATGGAGGCAGCCACGGGAGGTGCTCAGGCCAGCCCGGTTAATTTGCCCCGCCGGCGGCTTCGTCGACGGGTGCATTCCACCACCGGGAAGGCCCGGCGCGGCCCCCTCTTCGTGCCGGAACGGTTCCCGTTCCGCCGCACCCGAGGCCACCTCCTTTTCCTGCCACCACGGCGTGGCGTTGCTGTTTTTCAATGCCGGCGGCCTCTTGGCGACGGATGCTCGTAAATACCGGCCCTTCCGATGGCAACGGTTCTACCGACATGAGTGACCCCCTCGAAACCGGCGACATCTATTTCTTCTACCGCATCCGCATGGACGTGGGGCAGCCCGCCGGACTGGACGACGTGCAGCGCCTGTACATGGTCCTGGTGCCCGACCCGGCAGAAAGGGCCCGCCTGTTCATCGTGGGCAGGAAGCAATTGCCGGAGATCCGGCGCGGGGAAAGCCACGCCAGGGAGCGCGACTGGCTCCTCGACTACGCAGTGGACACGCCCCGGGGTATCGGCCGCGCCCTCCACCCCGTCACTTACGAAACGGACAGGCAGGGCGAGCGCAACACCGGCGAAGCGGTACCCGCGGGCGCCGGCCGCTACGCCGTGGTCCAACTGGGAGATGCCAGCCACCTCGCCTACCGCCTCGGCGCACCCGGGAAGCCGGGAAAGGCGCAGGAGATCTTTGGTATCCGCTCGGAGGCGAGCTACGTCATCGCCGTGAAGAATCCCAAGGTGCGGGTGGAAGGCTTCCCGGAGGAGACCCCCGACTACCCGCGGAAGCTCACGGAGATGTTCGCGGACGAGCGCTGGATCGACGTCTCGGACCCCGCCCTGCTCGACTTCGAGAACGCCCAGCTCGTGCTCATCGGGGCCCTGGACAGCCTGGACGCCGTGGATGTGGACCTGGGAGGGGCCGCGGACCCGTTCCGCACCCTCGGACTCGAGGAGAGCGCCTGGGCCACCGCCGCGCTGCGCCAGGGGGACCTTGCCGCACCGACCTTCGACGCCGAACCCATCAAGCCCCCCGCCGATCGCAGCAAGGGTGGACGCCGGGGCGGCCGCGCCGCCGCGGCAACCGATTCTGCCGCCGGGGTGGCGGCGGCGCTGAAGGGCATCGAGCTGCCCCGCCGGCGTGCCGGGCTGGTACGCCATGCCCGGGCCAACGACGCCCCCGCCGAGGTCGTCGAGTTGCTCGAGGCACTGGAGGACCGGGAATTCCGTGACATGGCCGACGTGACCCGGGCCGTGGGCGAGGTGAGATAACATGGCCCAGTACCAGTGCCCCGTCTGCGGCGAGGGTTTCGAGCAGCGCTCGGCCTACCGCCGACACATGCAGACTTCCCATCCCGAACAGGCCCCCTCCGCGGCGGACATGGAGGGCGCCCTGGCGGGCATCGGGTTCCCTGCCACCAGGGATGAACTGGTCCGCCACGCCCGCGAGGGCGGCCACGACGACATCGCCCCCCTGCTGGAGGAGCTCCCCGCCCGCCGCTACCGGGACGCGGCGGAGGTCGCCCGCGCCTTCGGCGAGTTACGCAGTCACCAGCACAAGCCGGACCACCAGCCCAGTGCACGCGGCGGCCGTAGGGCCCTGGAGTCCCTCTCCGCCGCGCGGGTCGCGACACTCCTGGAAGGCATCGAGTTTCCGGCCACCCGCCAGGACCTCGTCGACCACGTGCATGCCCGGGCCAGCGACTCCGAAACCGCCGCCATCCGGCGTCTCCCGGAGCGCACCTATCACGACATGTCCGACGTCGCCCGCGCCTTCGGCGAGTCCCATCACCGCAGCGAGTAATAGGACGCCTCGGCTCCCCGGCCCCGGCCATTACGGGCGGAAAGCCTCGGATGATCCGGAACACCCGGTTCGCGCTCGCCAAAGTATCGGACGCCTGACACGTCGCATCAAACCGGGACGGGGGAAGTTTTCGCAAGCGTAAAAGGAAAGCCTGACCCTTCCATGGGTGGGATACAGCTGAAGGGTTTTTACTCTGACCCCAAACCTCGCCGGAAGGTTTGGGGTCAGAGTAAAAACCACTCCGAACTGAATAAGTTGTGTAACGAGTCAGGGGCCCCCTCATGGAGGGGAGTCTCCCGGGAAGGGTCGAGGCACACCGGATGAGATGGGAACAATCTTCAGGGGACGAAGAAGGTACAAACGAAGCCCCCTACCCCTTCCCGGGCTTCTCGATCCCCATGCGCTTCATGCGTGAGGCCAGGGTGGTGGGCTTGACGCCCAGGAGTTCGGCGGCACCGCCGGCGCCGAACACCTTGCCGCCGGTCTTCTCCAGGGCCCGCACGATCATCTCGCGGTCGCGGCGGCGGCGCTCGGCCTCGCCCATGAGGTCGGGCTCCGGAGAGGAGCCCGCGGGGAAATCGGCGGGGGCTATGGCCTGGCCATCGACGGCGGGCAGGTGGAGGGTGAGGCGGCCCGCCACGGAGGCGATCACTCCCCGCTCCACCACGTTCTCCAGCTCTCGCACGTTGCCGGGCCACGGGTAGGCCTGGAGGCTCTCGATGTCTTCCCGGGTCAGGCGCACATGGGGGACGTTCAGGCGCCGGCTGGCCCGCAACAGAAAATGGCTGGCCAGCAGGGGGATGTCCTCGGGGCGCTCGCGCAGGGGCACGGAGCCGATGGGGAAGACGTTGAGGCGATAGTACAGGTCCTCCCGGAACTCCCGGGCCGCCACCGCCTCCTGCAGGTTGCGGTTGGTGGCGGCCACCACCCGCACGTCCACCGCGCGGGTGACGCCCTCCCCCACGCGCTCGAAGTCGCCGGCCTGGAGCACCCGCAGCAGCTTGCCCTGCATCTCCAGGGGGATCTCCCCCACCTCGTCCAGAAACAGGGTGCCGCCATGGGCCATCTCGAAGCGCCCGACCCTGTCCTTGACGGCACCGGTGTAGGCGCCCCGCACATGGCCGAAGAACTCGCTCTCGAAGAGGTCCCGGGGCACGGCGGCGCAGTTGACCCGCACCAGAGGGCCGTCGCGACGCTCGCTGGCCCGGTGTATGGCGTTGGCGATGAGCTCCTTGCCGGTGCCCGACTCACCAGTGATGAGGACCGTGGCCCCGGTGGGGGCCACCAGTTCCACCTGCTTGAGGACATGGTGCACGGCGGCACTGGTGCCCACGATCTCGTGATAATCCCCGGCGGCGGCACCGGTCCGTTCCGCCGTCACTTGCCCCGGGGCGGGACGCTCCATGGGGGTGAGACGCAGCCGAAGAAGGCTGCGCCCACCCTCCTTGAAGACCTCGGCCGCGTACTCGAACAGGCGGGGGCCGGCCTCACCGCCGGCAGCCATGGGGGCTGCCAGGGGGCCCGCCCGGGCGGCGATGGCGAGACGCGACCTCCCCGGCCCGCCGTGCAGCCAGTTGACCCGCAGAGCGGTGATGTCCGCCTCCCCCCACCCCAGCAACCGCCAGGCGGCGGCGTTGGCATGGACCAGGCGATCGTCCGCCGGGTCCACCACCAACTCGGGCGCGGTAAGAGATGACGGGGTATCCCCGACGGTGGCCACTTCCGGCAGGTGCAGGGCGGAGGTCATGGCCATCGCCCCGCCAGGACGTTACTACCGCCACGACGCCTCGTAGGCGGCCCTACGAAAGTTCGTGAATCACGATATTCCGGAATCCCCACCTTGCTCACAGCGACAATCAATGCTCTTTCCTTTCAATGGGTTGCAGCCACAAGACCGGTTTGGCACGAGGCCTGCAATGGCCTCCGGCAAGTGCGGCGCGGCAACACGGGCGCCGGTCCCCGGCCCCGGCCCCACCTGCACCGCAGGGGTGCAGGGGCGCCCAGATTGGGGCGCCCCAGGGCCCCGGGGGCGCGGCACAACGCGCCACGGTGGCAACTCGCGGTTTTATCGCAGGATACGTGCCAGGAATGGCGACCGGCGGTTTCGAACATCACCAGAGCAGGAGAAGACCCATGTCCTACAAGAGCCTTGGCAACCCCTACGACGAGAACTCCGACCTGACCCACGGGCCGGGTTGCAACTGCCCCATCTGCGTATTCCAGCGCGAGCAGGCCGAGGCCCGCTACGAATGCAGCGAGACGGAACTCACCGAACGCCTGGAACGGGCGGTGTTCGAGGGCACCATCGCCTCCGGCACCCAGGCCTCCATGCCCGCCCCCAGCCGGGGCGACGAGTTGGAGACGGCGGATGACGTCATGGACCGGGCCATCGAGAGCGCCATCGTGCGCGGCGTGTTCGGCCACGACGACATGAGCCGCCGCGGCTTCCTGACCGCCGTGGGGGGCTCCACCCTGGCTGCCATCCTCGGCACCATGCTGCCCATGGACAAGGTGAAGGCGGCCGTCAAGGAGAGCATGGGCAAACCCGAGAAGTCCAAGCTCAAGGTGGGTTTCGTGCCCATTACCTGCGCCACCCCCATCATCATGGCCAAGCCGATGGGCTTCTACGAGAAGTACGGCCTGGACGTGGATGTCATCAAGACCGCCGGCTGGGCGGTGGCCCGGGACAAGTCTCTCAACAAGGAATACGACGCCAGCCACATGCTCACCCCCATGCCCCTGGCCATCTCCATGGGCGCCGGTTCAACCGCCGAGCCCTTTCTCATGCCGGCGGTGGAGAACATCAACGGTCAGGCCATCGTGCTGCACGTCAAGCACAAGGACAAGCGCGACCCCAAGCAGTGGAAGGGCTTCAAGTTCGGCGTGCCCTTCGACTATTCCATGCACAACTTCCTGCTGCGCTACTACGTGGCCGAGCACGGCATCGACCCGGACCAGGACATCCAGATCCGGGTGGTGCCGCCGCCGGAGATGGTGGCCAACCTGAGGGCCGGCAATCTGGACGGCTACCTCAGCCCGGACCCCTTCAACCAGCGCGCGGTGTGGGAGAAGGTGGGCTTCATCCACATCCTCACCAAGGACATCTGGGCCGGTCACCCCTGCTGCGCCTTCGCCTGCTCCAAGGAGTTCGCCACCACCCTGCCCAACACCTACTCGGCCCTGCTGAAGTCCATCGTGGATGCCACGGCCTTCTCGTCCAAACACGAGAACCGTAAGGATATCGCCCGCGCCATCGCGCCCAAGAACTTCCTCAACCAGCCGGTGCCGGTCATCGAGCAGGTGCTCACGGGGCGTTACGCCGACGGCCTCGGCAATGTCATGAACGAGCCCGACCGTATCGACTTCGACCCCTTCCCCTGGCACTCCATGGCGGTATGGATCCTCACCCAGATGAAACGCTGGGGTTACGTGGAGGGTGACATCGATTACAAGAAGATCGCCGAGGAGGTCTACCTCGCCGCCGATGCCGGCAAGATGATGAAGGAGCTGGGCTACCCGGTGCCGGACAAGACCTACGAGTCCTACACCATCATGGGCAAGGAGTTCGACCCCGCCGCTCCCGAGGCCTATGTGGACAGCTTTGCCATCAAACGGGGCTGACCCGACAGCCGCTGCACCAAACTGGGTCGACGACTCGAGGGGGGATTGACGCAATCCCCCCTTTTTTTCGCCCCCGCAAAACGCGGCATGGAAATTGCTCCACCCCCTCCAACACCCGATCCAACATATTCAACCCCGTCCGGAGTCATTCATGTTGAAGTCCCTCAACCTGCGCGCCGCCCTGCTGTCGGTGGTGCTGCTGGCCACCTTCCTCGGCATCTGGGAGCTGGCCAACCAGCCGCCCAAGGCCGAAAAGGCCCTCACGGAATACGAGCTGCTCATGGGTGGCGCCGATCAGGAGGCCAGGGTACCGCCGCCATCGGCCGTCATCAGCCTGGCCGTGGAGGAACTGTCCAACCCCTTCTACGACAAGGGCCCCAACGACAAGGGCATCGGCATCCAGCTCGGCTACTCCATCTACCGGGTACTGGCGGGTTTTCTGATGGCGGCCCTCATCGCCATCCCGGTGGGTTTCCTCATCGGCATGTCGCCCATGATGCACAAGGCGCTGAACCCTTACATCCAGGTGCTGCGGCCCATCTCGCCTTTGGCCTGGATGCCCCTGGCCCTGTTCATCATCAAGGATTCGGAGGCCTCATCCATCTTCGTCATCTTCATCTGCTCCATCTGGCCCATGCTCATCAACACCGCCTTCGGCGTGGCCAACGTGCGGCAGGACTGGCTGAACGTGGCCCGCACCCACGAGCTCTCGCCCCTGCGCACCGCCTTCACCGTCATCCTGCCCGCCGCCGCGCCCACCATCCTCACGGGCATGCGCATCTCCATCGGCATCGCCTGGCTGGTCATCGTGGCGGCGGAGATGCTGGTGGGGGGCACCGGCATCGGCTACTACGTCTGGAACGAATGGAACAACCTGGACCTCACCAGCGTGATCTTCTCCATCCTCATGATCGGCATCGTGGGGATGATGCTGGATCTCGCCCTGTCCACCGCCACCCGCTTCGTGGAATACGAGGAGTAAGCCCATGACCCGTCATCACTTCGTGGAGGTCGAGAACCTGAGCAAGCGTTTCGGTAACGGCGCCAGTCAGCTCACCGTCTTCGAGCAGGCCAACTTCGGTATCGAGAAGGGGGAGTACGTCTGCATCATCGGCCATTCCGGCTGCGGCAAGTCCACCATCATGAACATCCTGGCCGGCCTCGATACGGCCACCGACGGCTTCGTCTACATGGAAGGCAAGGAGGTCAAGGGGCCGGCCCTGGACCGCGGCGTGGTATTCCAGAACTACTCCCTGATGCCGTGGATGTCCGCCCTGCGCAACATCCAGTTCGCGGTGCGCGCCCGCTGGCCCGGCTGGACGTCGGAGCAGATCCGGGCCCACTGCTACAAGTACCTGGAGATGGTGGGCCTGACCGGCGGCACCGAGCTGCGCAAGCCCTCGGAGCTGTCGGGCGGCATGCGCCAGCGGGTGTCCATCGCCCGGGCCTTCGCCATCGAGCCCAAGCTGCTGCTGCTGGACGAGCCTTTCGGTGCCCTGGATGCCCTCACCCGGGGCAACATCCAGGAGGAGCTGGTCAAGATCTGGAGCGAGACCCATCAGACCGTGTTCATGATCACCCACGATGTGGACGAGGCCATCCTGCTGGCGGACCGCATCCTCCTCATGACCAACGGACCCTACGCCCGCATCGCCGAGGCGGTGCGGGTGGACATCGCGCGGCCCCGGGAGCGGGGCTCCATCATCCACGACCCCGGCTATTACCGCATCAGGAACCACCTGGTGGACTTCCTGGTGACCCGCTCCAAAGAGCTGGCCGGCGGCCCGGCCCCCGCCCCCGCCCCGGGCGCCGATGAAGAAGGCTACAGCCGCCCCTTCCCGCCGGAGGTGAATCCGGCCCGGGACGGCGAGGACGTGGCCCCGCCGCCAGCCGTCCGGCGGCAACGGCAAACCCCCACCAAAGAGGAGCGCGTGGCATGAGCACCTGCCTGAACGAGACCTGCAACGAGCCCGCCGGGGCCGCCCCCGTCGAGAATCTGGACCAGCGGGTACCCGTCACCGTGCTGACGGGCTTCCTGGGTTCCGGCAAGACCACCCTCCTCAACCGTATCCTCACGGAGCAGCACGGCAAGCGCATCGCCGTCATCGAGAACGAGTACGGTGAGATCGGCATCGACCACGAGCTGGTGGTGAACACCGACGAAGAGGTGTTCGAGATGAACAACGGCTGCATCTGCTGCACCGTGCGCGGCGACCTCATCCGCATCCTCGGGCGCCTCATGCGCCGCAAGCACCGGTTCGACCACATCCTCATCGAGACCACCGGCATGGCGGACCCCGGCCCGGTGGCCCAGACCTTCTTCATGGACGAGGAGATGAAGGACAAGCTGCGCCTCGACGCCATCGTCACCGTGGTGGACGCCCGCCATCTCGGGGAGCACCTGGGGGACTCCCGGGAATGCGAGGCCCAGCTCGCCTTCGCCGACGTGGTGCTGTTGAACAAGGCGGACCTGGTGGACGACGCCACCCTGGAGGGGATCCGCCGCGACATCACCACCCGCAACCCCATGGCGAGGATCCACACCACCCGGTACGGTGCCATCGATCTCGACCGCGTACTGGGTGTCCGGGCCTTCGACCTGGCGGCCAAGACCCGGGACATCCCCGACTTCCTCACCGAGGAACTGCCCTTCGAGTGGGCGGGCACCTTCGCCCTGGAGACCGGCGAGTACACCCTGCGCCTGCAGCCCGGGCCCGATCCCACCATGGACGTAGTGGTGGGGTCCGTCGCCCCTGACCGGGAGTTCGACTACTGGAAGCAGGCCGGCATCCTCCTCTACTCCGGGCCGCCCGCCAGCTACGGCCGGGAGCCCCTGGTGCCCGGCGAGGCCCTGCAACGCCTCGCCATCGCCGAGGCCCGCGAGACCACCTACAGGCTGGCCATCGATGCGCCGGGCAGCTACGTGTTCCTCACCCAGCACCTGCCGGAAGAATTCTCCATGACCCTGGAGGGTGCCGCGGGTCCCCTCACGCCCCTGGCGGAGCATCGCTACGCCAGCCCCCACGAACACGACGACACCGTGGGCTCGGTGGGCCTGCGCCTGCCCGGCGACCTGGACCCCCAGCGCTTCGAGCGCTGGATCGTGAACCTGCTGCGCACCAAGGGCCCCGACATCTTCCGCATGAAGGGGATCCTGGCCCTGGCCGGCGATTCCAAACGCTTCGTATTCCAGGGCGTGCACATGCTCTTCGACGGCCAGCCGGGCCGGGAATGGGAACCCGACAGCCGACGCGAGAACCAGATGATCGTCATCGGTCGCAACCTGGACCGGGCCTTCCTCGAGGCCGGTTTCGCCAGTTGCCGCGCCTGATGAACGAGCCGGCCCGGACCACCCCTATGGCAGCCGACCCCACTCCCATGGAACTGGCCTGGGCCACGGTGATGGCGGAGAGCATCGCCGGCCTCGCCTGGTCCGCAGACGGCACCACCCTCTACGCCGGCAGCGCCGATGGTCTGCTGGTGGCTCTGGCGGAGGACGGCGACTGGCGCTTCCGCTGCCAGGCCCACGACGAGGGCATCACCCGGGTGTGTGCCCAACCCGGCGGCACCACCCTGGCCACGTCAGGCGAGGACGGCCGCGTGCGGCTGTGGCAAGGGGACACCGGCGACGCCCTGGCCACACCGGTGGCCGACCGCCAATGGATAGAACACCTGGCCTGGTCCCCCGACGGCACCCTGCTGGCGGCCGCCGCCGGACCCCGCCTCCACGTCACCGACCACCACGGCGCCAGCCATACCTGGGAGGGTCACCCGGGCAACATCGGCGCCATCCGCTGGGCCCCCTCGGGCAAGCGCCTCGCCAGCGGCGCCAACAAGGGCGTCCACCTGTGGAATGTGGGCAGTTGGGAACCGGTGCGGGTGATGGACTTCCCCGGCGCCAGCGTCGCCCTGGCCTGGAGCGCCGACGGCAAGGCCCTGGCCACCGGCACCCAGGACGGCTTCCTCTACGTACGCCTCCACGCCCCGGGCACCACCCCCCGCCTCCTCACCATGAGCGGTTATCCCGGCAAGGTCAGTGCCCTGGCATGGCAACCCCGGGGCCGCCCCGGCTCCCCCCTCATCGCCACCTGCGGCGGCAGCGACGTGGTGCTGTGGCGTCTCGACCCGCGCAACGGCAAACGCGAGGCCAGCCCCCTGCGCCACCACGACCATACCGTCACCGTGCTGGCCTGGTCCGACAACGGCCGCTGGCTGGCCAGCGGCGACCGCAACGGCAGGCTGTGCCTGTGGACGCCCCAGGGTACCCTGAGCCACGACCTGGCCCTGGGCAGCGAGATCACCCTCCTGGCCTGGCACCCCCGGGACAACCACCTGGCCGTGGGCAGCGTGGACGGCACCCTGCGCCTGTTCCACCTCCCCGGCGCCTGATCGCCCCCACCCCAAGGCCCGAGTTCCGATTAAAAGGTGTCAGGAACCTTTTCCCTGTTCCTGGAAAAGGTTCCTGACACCTTTTTGGGGGGCGGCCGGTGGGGCACAATCTGGGTTATACTTACCGGTTCCACGCCAGCGCCCGCCGCGCCGGGCCCGGATTACCCCAGCATTCAGGAACCCCCATGGCCACAATCAAGACCATAGAAGGCGACTTCACCGCGCCCCAGGCCCGTTTCGGTATCGTCGCCAGCCGCTTCAACGGCTTCATCGTGGACAGCCTCCTCGGGGGCGTCATCGACACCCTGACCCGCCACGGCGTGGCGGCCCAGGACATGACGGTGGTGAAGGCCCCGGGGGCCTACGAGCTGCCCCTGGTGGCGAACCGCATGGCGGCGTCGGGCAACTACGACGCCCTCATTGCCGTGGGCGCGGTGATCCGCGGTGGTACGCCCCACTTCGACTACGTGGCCGGCGAGTGCGTCAAGGGCCTCGCCCAGGTGACCATGAAGTACGACCTGCCCGTGGCCTTCGGCGTGCTGACGGTGGACACCATCGAGCAGGCCATCGAGCGGGCCGGCACCAAGGCGGGCAACAAGGGCGAGGAGGCGGCCCTGTCGGCCCTGGAGATGGTGAGCCTGCTGCGCCGGCTCGGGGAATGACCGCCGTCCAGGAGCACCATGCCCGCACCCGCGCGCGGCGCGCGGCCCTGCAGGCCCTCTACCAGTGGTACATGGGAGGCCAGGACGTCACCGACATCGAGGTGCAGTTCTTCCAGGAGCAGGACATGGCACGCACGGACCGGGCCTACTTCCGGGAACTGCTCCATGACATCACCGCGCGGGCCGGCACCCTGGACGAGGGCATCGCGCGAACCCTGAAGCGTCCCATCGCGCAGGTGGATCCGGTGGAGCGCACGGCCCTGCGCATCGGTGCCTACGAGCTGGAGTTTCACCCCGAGATCCCCTATCAGGTGGTCATCAACGAGGCCGTGGAGCTGGCCAAGCGCTTCGGTGGCGCCGAGGGTCATCGTTTCGTCAACGCCGCCATGGACCGCCTCGCCACCGCCCTGCGGCCGGTGGAGGTGAATGCCCGGCGCAACAGCCGCACCGCCTGATCCGCCCGGACGCCCTCCCGTCCTCCCCGTCCTCCCCGTGCCCCCCCTTCCCGCCACCTTCGTCCACACCGCCACCCGCACCCTGCGCGATGCCCTGGGGGTGTCGCCCCAGGGCATGCCGCGGCCGGTGGCCGGCGAATATCTGGTGCTGTGCGTGGACGCCATGGTGGAAGGGGTGCATTTCTTTCCCCAGGTGGCACCCGGGGACCTGGGCTACAAGTGCCTGGCGGTGAATCTCAGTGACCTGGCCGCCATGGGCGCCCGCCCCCTGGCGGCGACGGTGCAACTGAGCCGGCCGACGGACGACCCGGACTGGCTCGTCGAATTCACCCGCGGTTTCCATGCCCTGGCGAGCGCCTGGGGCATGGTGGTAACCGAAGCCGAGGTGGTGGAGGGCCCCCTGGCGGTCACCGTGGAGGTGATGGGCGGCGTCGCCCCCCAGGGCGCCCTGCGCCGGGACGGCGCCCGGCCCGGCGACCTCATCCATGTCACCGGGACCCTCGGGGATGCGGCCCTGGCCGTGGCGGTCCTGGAAGGGCGCACCACCCTGCCCCCGGGCCACATGGCGCCCCTGGAGCGGCGCCTCCATCGGCCGGAGCCACGCCTGGAGGTGAGCCATGTGCTGGCGGGCGTGGCGAGTGCCGCCATCGACCTGTCCGACGGCCTGGCGGGCGACCTCGGCCATATCCTCGATGCCAGCGGCGTCGGCGCCACCGTGGACATCACCACCCTGCCCCTGTCCTCCCAACTGCGGGCCCTGGCGGGGGACGAGGCCCTGCCCTACGCGGTGGGCGGCGGGGACGATTACGAGCTGTGCTTCACGGTACCGCCGGCGCGACGCGATACCGTGGAACGCCTGGGCCTCGACTGCGGGGTCGTCATCGCCTGCATCGGCACCATCGATGAGACGCCGGGCCTGCGCCTCGTGCCCGCGGACAAGGTGGCCGCCCTGCCCGCCACGGCCTATCGCCACTTCGCCTGAGGCGCGGCCCGGCGTCCGGTTATGATGACATCATGAACCCCCGCGACCCCACCCCGGCCGATCTGCGCCAACCCGTGATGCTGCTGGCCCTCGGCTTCGGCACCGGCCTCGCCCCCAAGGCCCCCGGCACCTTCGGCACCCTGACGGGGGTGGCCCTGTTCATTCCCCTCGGTTACCTGCCCGGAGTGGCCTACCTGGCAACGGTGGCGGTGCTGCTGGTGGCCGGCATCACCATCTGCGGGGCCGCCGCGGCGCGCCTCGACAGCCATGACCATCCCGCCATCGTGTGGGATGAGGTGGTGGGTTATCTGGTGACCATGCTCGCCCTGCCCCATTCGTGGCCGTGGATGGCCGCCGGATTCGTCGCCTTCCGCTTCTTCGATATCCTCAAGCCGTGGCCCATCGGCATGCTGGACCGGCGGGTCCACGGCGGCCTCGGCATCATGCTGGACGACGTGGTGGCGGGCATCTTCGCCCTGGTGGTGGTGTACCTGGGAGGGGCCTTCCTGGGCCTCTGAGGGGTTCCGTCGGCTGCCAGGAACAGCCGACCTACGCGCCTATTCCCTATTCCCTATTCCCTATTCCCTATCCCCTATTCCCTATTCCCTATTCCCTATTCCCTATTCCCTATTCCCTATCCCCTATCCCCTATCCCCGTCCTTTACCCGCCGCCGCCCAGCATCTCGCCATAGGCGGCGAGATAGGCGCGGGCGCTTCTTTCCCAGCTGAAGTCCCGGCCCATGCCCTGACGGCACAGGGCCTCGAAGGAGGTCTTGTCGCGCCACAGGATGAAGGCGCGCATCAGCGCCTCTTGCAAAGCCCCGGCGGTGGCGGCGGTGAACACGAAGCCGGTGGCGGTGCCGTCCTGAAGGGAGCGGAAGGTGGTATCCACCACCGAGTCCGCGAGGCCGCCGGTGTGACGCACCACGGGCGGCGTGCCGTAGCGCATGCTGTACATCTGATTGAGCCCGCAGGGTTCGAAGCGCGACGGCATCAGGAAAAGGTCCACACCCGCCTCCACCAGGTGGGCGAGGGGCTCGCTGTAGCCCAGATGCAGGCCGATGCGGCCCGGATGTTGCGCCGCCAGGGCCTCCAGGGCCTCCTGGTAGCGGGCCTCGCCGCTGCCCACCACGGCAAGACGCGCACCCTGCTCCAGCAGGGCCGGCAGGGCATCGAGCACCAGGTCGATGCCCTTCTGCCAGGTGAGCCGGGTCACCATGCCCAGCAGGGGGGCATCGGTATCCATTTCCAGGCCGAAATACTGCTCCAGGGCACGCCGGTTGGTGTCCTTGGCCGCGAGATCCGTGGCGTCGTAGGCGGCGGGAATGTGTTCGTCCGCCGCCGGATCCCAGTAATCGGTATCGATACCGTTGAGGATGCCGGACAGGGCCCCGCTGCGGCTCGCCAGCAGCCCCTCCATGCCGAAGCCGAACTCAGGCGTCTGGATCTCGCGGGCATAGGTGGGGCTGACGGTGATGATGCGGTCGGCGTAATAGATGCCCGCCTTGAGGTAGGACAGATGGCCGAAGAATTCCGTGCCGTGGACCTGAAACGAATAGGGCGGCAGGTCCACCAGGGGCATCAGGGCGGGCGGGAAGTTGCCCTGGAAGGCCAGATTGTGGATGCCCATCACGGTGCGGGCCACGGTGCCCTCGGTGAGGGCGAGGTAGGCCGGGGTGAGGCCCGTCTGCCAGTCATTGCAATGGAGGATGTCCGCCCGCCAGCCCGCCACGCCATCGTGCTGACCGAAGAGGGCGGCGACCCGCGCCAGCAGGGCGAAGCGCAGGGCATTGTCGGGCCATTCCAGCCCCCCGGCGGAGGCGTAGGGTCCGCCATCCCGGTCATAGAGACCGGGGGCCTCCACCAGGTACAGGGGCACGTCGCTGCCCGGCAGGGTGCCCTGCAGCAGCCGCGCGGGGGGGGTGCCGGTGAGCAGGCCCATCTCGCTGGTGATGGCCTGGGCCCCCGCCGCCTCCGCCACCCCGCGGTAGGCGGGCAGGATGAGGCGGGCGTCCTCCCCCAGGCGGCGCAGGGCCTGGGGCAGGGCGGCCGCCACGTCGGCGAGACCGCCGGTCTTGACCAGGGGATGGGCCTCGGAGGCCGCGAACAGGATGTTCATGGGCCTGCCGGCCCCGGCCGCTGGCGAAGCCGAACGCGCGAGACGCGGTTCACCCGGCGGGGCGCAGCACCACGGCGCCCAGGGGCGGCAGGGTGATATTGAGGGAATAGGGCCGCCCCATCCACGGTTGGGCCTCGGCCACCAGGTCGCCGCCGTTGCCCACGTCGCTGCCGCCGTAGAAGCGGGAATCGGAGTTCAGCACCTCGTGATAGACGCCGGGGGCCGGGACGCCGATGCGGTAGCCCTGGCGAGGCACCGGCGTGAAGTTCAACACCACCACCTGGACGGAGTCTCCCCCCAGGCGCAGGTAGGAGATGGTGGACTGGGGGGCATCGTGGCAGTCCACCCACTCGAAACCACCGTGCTCGAACTCCCGCTCGTGGAGGGCCGGGGATGCGCAATAGAGGTGGTTGAGATCACGCACCAGGGCCTGCATCCCGCTATGGGCGGGATAGTCCAGCAGATACCAGTCCAGCTGATCATCGGCCCGCCACTCCCGGCCCTGGGCAAACTCGCTGCCCATGAACAGCAGCTTCTTGCCCGGATAGGTCCACATATAGGTGTAGAGCAGGCGCAGGTTGGCGAAGCGCTGCCAGTCGTCCCCCGGCATCTTCTCGAACATGGAGCCCTTCATGTGCACCACCTCGTCGTGGGAGAAGGGCAGTACGAAATTCTCGGTGAAGGCGTAGAGCAGGCCGAAGGTGAGCTGGTCGTGGTGGAAGTGACGGTGGATGGGGTCCTTGGTGATGTACTCCAGGGTGTCGTGCATCCAGCCCATGTTCCACTTCATGGAAAAGCCGAGGCCGCCCACCCAAACCGGGCGGGTCACCTGGGGCCAGGCCGTGGATTCCTCCGCCACCATCAGGGTCCCGGGGTGTTCGCCGTGGGTCGCCTCGGTCAGCTCCCGCAGGAACTCGATGGCCTCCAGGTTCTCGTTGCCACCGTACTTGTTGGGCACCCAGTCATCGTCTTCCCGGGAATAGTCCAGGTACAGCATGGAGGCCACCGCATCCACCCGCAGGCCGTCGATGTGGAACTCATCCAGCCAGTAGATGGCACTGGAGAGCAGGAAGTTCTTCACCTCGTTGCGGCCGTAGTTGAATATCAGGGTGCCCCAGTCCCGATGCTCGCCGCGCCGGGGATCGGAATGCTCGTAGAGGGCGGTGCCGTCGAAGGTGGCCAGGGCGAACTGGTCCCGGGGGAAGTGGGCGGGGGCCCAGTCCATGAGTACACCGATACCGTTCTGGTGGCAGTGATCCACGAAGAACCTGAAGTCGTCGGGCATGCCGAAACGGCTGGTGGGGGCATAGTAGCCGGTGGTCTGGTAGCCCCAGGAGGCATCCAGGGGATGCTCCGTGACCGGCAGCAATTCGATATGGGTGAAGCCGAGGGCCTTGACGTGATCCACCAGTGCCGTCGCCAGCTCGCGGTAGTTGGTGAAGGCACCGCCACTGCCGTGACGCCACGAGCCCAGGTGGACCTCGTAGATGGACATGGGCAACCGCTGCCAGTCGCGACGGCCCCGGGCATCCAGCCAGTCGCCGTCGCCCCAGCCGTAATCGTCACCGCCCGTCACCACGGCGGCGGTGGCGGGACGGCGCTCGAAGAGCTGGCCATAAGGGTCCGTCTTGAGGAATACCTGTCCGGTATCGCGGTTGCGGATCTCGAACTTGTAGACGGTGCCGGCACCGAGAGCGGGCACGAAGAGTTCCCAGATACCGCCGCCGCCGCGCACGCGCATGGGATGCTGGCGGCCGTCCCAATGGTTGAAGTCCCCGACCACGCTGACCCGCTCGGCACCCGGGGCCCATACGGCGAACAGCGTGCCCGCCACGCCGTCCACCATGGCCTCGTGGGCGCCCAGGAAACGGTAGGCGTGGCGGTGACGACCCTCGCCGAACAGGTGCAGGTCCAGATCACCCAGCTGAGGGGGGAAGCAGTAGGGGTCGTGGCGTTCCTGAACCTGGCCATGGCGGTCCGTCCAGCGCAACCGGTAACGGCCCGGCAGGGTGCCGCGCGGTCCATTCCAGTGGAACAGATCGGAGTCGGGCACCCGTTCCATGGGCTCGTCCACTTCCACTACCCGGGCATCCGCGGCGCCCGGAAGGTAGGCCAGCACCTGCTCCCGCTCGCCGCTGGCATGGCAGCCGAGCACGGCCGCCGGGTCGTGGTGGCGGGCATTCAGAACCGCCTTGAGGGCCGGGCCGAAATCGCTGACTTTCAGGTCTTCTATGAGTGTGGTCACAGGGTCCTTAAGATAAATGCCATGGTGAGATGGGATCATGGTCCGGTGGCGCCGGCATGGCGATGTCGCGTTGGTTCCATCGCGACATTCACGGCGTGAATGGTATCATCGGCAGCGTGGGAATCGGAAACCATCTCCTGGCCCGCCACCGACCTTAACCTATATCAGGCTCAACCGTCTCCGACATGAAAAAACCCACGAGTGAACGATTCGTCAGCCGCATCACCCGGGACACCCTGGCCCTGATCCTGGCCGGTGGCAGGGGTTCCAGACTCAAGCATCTCACCCGCTGGCGCTCGAAGCCGGCCACCCCCTTCGGTGGCAAATTCCGCATCATCGACTTTCCCCTGTCCAACTGCATGAACTCCGGCATCCGCCGCATCGGCGTGCTGACCCAGTACAAGGCCCATTCCCTGCTGCTGCACATCCAGCGGGGCTGGGGCTTTCTGCGCGGCGAGTTCGGTGAATTCGTCGAGCTCCTGCCGGCCCAGCAGCGCATAGAGTCCAGCTGGTACCAGGGCACTGCCGACGCCGTGTACCAGAACATCGACATCATCCGCGGCCATGATCCGGCCTACGTGCTGCTGCTGGCGGGCGACCATATCTACAAGATGGACTACGGCCCCATGATCGCCGCCCACGTGGAGAGCGAGGCCGACATGACCGTGGGCTGCATGGAGGTGCCCCTGGAACGGGCCCGCGATTTCGGCGTCATGTCCGTGGATGCCAACGGCAAGGTCTTGGGCTTCAAGGAGAAGCCCGCCCAACCCGAGCCCATGCCGGGACAGGACGACATGGCCTTGGCCTCCATGGGCATCTACGTGTTCAACACCGTGTTTCTGTACGAGCAGCTCATCCGCGACGCCGATTCCCCGACTTCCAGTCACGACTTCGGCAAGGACATCATTCCCGAGGCGATAAACCGCTACCGCGTCTACTCCTATCCCTTCCGGGACGTCCAGACCGGGGCCCTGGGATACTGGCGGGACGTGGGGACGGTGGACGCCTTCTGGGAGGCCAACCTCGAGCTCGTCAAGGTCAGCCCCGAGCTCAACCTCTACGACGAGGAGTGGCCCATCTGGACCTACCAGGAACAGCTCCCTCCCGCCAAGTTCGTCTTCGACGACGAGGGCCGGCGCGGCATGGCGGTGGATTCCATGGTATCGGGCGGCTGCATCATCTCCGGTGCGGTGGTGAAACACTCTCTCCTGTTCTCCGGCGTGACCATCAACTCCTATGCCACCCTCGAGGATTCCGTGGTACTTCCCAACGTGGACATCGGGCGTCACTGCCGTATCACCAGGGCGGTCATCGACAAGGGCTGTCTCATCCCCCCCGGCACCGTCATCGGCGAGGACCCGGAGGCCGATGCCGAACGCTTCTATGTCACCGAGGGCGGCATCACCCTGGTGACCCCGGAGATGCTGGGCCAGGAACTCCACCATGTCCGTTAAGCCAACCGCCGTTGCGCCGTTGCGCGTGGTGCTGTGCTGGCACATGCACCAGCCCCACTACCAGGACCTCATCGAGGGCTCCTACAAGCTGCCCTGGACCTACCTCCACGCCATCAAGGATTACACCGACATGGCGGCCCATCTGGAGGCCGTCCCCGGGGCCCGCGCGGTGGTCAACTTCGCCCCCACCCTGCTGGAGCAGATCGCGGACTACGGCCACCAGGTGGACGGCTTCCTCAACGATTCCCAGCCTATCCGCGACCCCCTCCTCGCCGCCCTCGACATGGCGGCCCTGCCCACGGACCATGAACACCGGGTGGGCCTGGTGAAATCCTGCCTCAAGGTGAACCAGGAGCGCGTCATCAACCGCTTCCCCGTGTTCAGGGAACTGGTGGAGATGGCCCACTGGTTTCTGGAATACCCGGAGAAGCATATCTATCTGTCCGACCAGTTCCTCGCCGATCTGGTGGTGTGGTACCACATCGGCTGGCTGGCGGAGACGGTGCGGCGGGACGACCCGCGGGTGGAACAGCTCACGGCGGTGGCCCGCAACTTTCGTCTCCGGCACCGGCATCTGCTGCTGGAGATCATCAATGACCAGCTGCAGGGACTGATCCCCCGCTACCGGGCCCTGGCCGAGGCCGGCAAGGTGGAGCTGGCCATGTCGCCCTACGCCCACCCCATCATTCCCCTGCTGCTGGATCTCCGCAGCGCCCGCCAGGCTGTGGCCGACGCCCCGTTGCCGGCGGCCGAGGCCTATCCCGACGGCGAGGCCCGGGCCCGCCGTCACATGGACTGGGGGATAGAGGTCTTCGAGCACCACTTTGGACGGCGTCCGCGGGGCTGCTGGCCTTCGGAAGGGGCGGTGTGCGACGACACCCTCGCCCTGCTGGGGTCCCTGGGCTTCGAGTGGGCGGCCAGCGGCGAGAGCGTATTGCACAATTCCCTGGCCCGGGCGCCGGCCACTCCGGACCGCTGGGCCGACCAGGTCCAATGCCGCCCCTACCGTCTGGAGGCAGACGGCATCGCCTGCTTCTTCCGCGACGACGGCTTGTCGGACCTCATCGGCTTCACCTATTCCGACTGGCACGCCGACGACGCCGTGGCCAACCTGATCCACCATCTGGAGAACCTTAAGACATCCGGCCGCGCCCACGGGCCCCGTTGCGTACCCATCATCCTGGATGGCGAGAACGCCTGGGAATACTACCCGGAGAACGCTTACTACTTCCTCAACGCCCTCTACGAGAAGCTGGCCGAGCACCCGGACATCGAACTCACCACCTTCGGCGAGGTCCTCGATGCCGGCGACGTGAAGCCGGGGAGGCTGCCCGGCGTCGTGGCAGGCAGCTGGGTCTACGGCAGCCTCTCCACCTGGATCGGCGAAGCGGGCAAGAACCGCGGCTGGGAGATGCTGGTGGATGCCAAGCGTGCCTACGACGAGGTGGAGGCGGCGGGCACCCTGGATGCCGCCCAAGCGGCGGCGGCCGAGAAACAACTCGCCGTGTGCGAAGGCTCCGACTGGTTCTGGTGGTTCGGCGACTACAACCCGGCCGATGCCGTCAGTGATTTCGAATATCTGTACCGCATGCACCTGGCCAACCTCTACCACCTCATAGGGATGCCCCCACCCGACTACCTGTCCCACTCGTTTACCCAGGGCCACGGCACCCCCGACCGCGGCGGTGTCATGCGCCCCGGCCAGCAAGGCGGTTGAGTCCATTCCCACACCGGCCCCCGCCGGGAGACGGCGGGACACCCCATGATAAAGGACGAAACACCATGGATATCACCCTGTGACAGAGATCGAAGCCTGGCGGAATCCCATCACGGAACGCCGCCGTGCCGGCGTGCTGCTCCACCCCACCTCCCTGCCCGGGGATGGTCCCAACGGCGTGCTCGGCCCCCACGCCTTCCGCTTCGTGGACACGCTGGCCGCCTGCGGTTTCACGGTCTGGCAGACCCTGCCCCTAGGTCCCGTCCATGATGACCTGTCGCCCTATGCCTGCCAGTCCGTCCACGCCGGCAACGCGGATCTCATCAGCCTGCAACGGCTGCAGGAGGCCGGCTGGCTGGGGGAGGACCTCGGCCGGCGGCCCGGCGAGGACCCTCGCGCCTGCCGGCGGCGCCTGTTGTCGGCAGCCGGCGAGGCCTTCGCCGGCGACGACACGCCGCAGGAGCGCGAGGCCTACCAGGCCTTCGTCGCCGACCACGCGGCCTGGCTGGAGGACTACGCGCTGTTCAGGACCATCCGCGAGGTCCATCACCACCGGCCCTGGTGGGAGTGGCCCTCCAGCCTGCGGGATCGCACGCCGGAGGCCCTGGAAACCATCCGCACTCGTCATGCCAAGGCCCTGGAGCAGCAGCGCTTCCTGCAATACATCTTCTACCGGCAATGGCGGGAGCTGCGCGCCTACGGGGCCGAACGCGGTATCCTGATGTTCGGAGACCTGCCGCTGTTCGTGGCCGAGGACAGTGTCGATGTGTGGGCCCACAGGGAATGCTTCCGCCTCAACGAGGACGGCCGTCCCGAGGTGGTGGCGGGGGTGCCGCCGGATTATTTCTCGGCCACCGGCCAGCGCTGGGGCAACCCCCACTACGACTGGGACACCATGCGAACCACCGGCTTCGACTGGTGGGTGCGGCGCATGGCCGCCCAGCTGGAACTGTTCGATATCGTGCGTGTGGACCACTTCCGCGGTCTCCAGGCCTCGTGGGAGATCCCGGCCGACCAGGACACCGCCATCGACGGCCGCTGGGCCGAGGCCCCCGGCGCCGAGTTGCTGGAGACCTTCCGCCGCACCTTCCACCGGCTGCCCCTGGTGGCCGAGGACCTCGGCACCATCACCGATAAGGTGGAGGCCCTGCGGGCGCAATTCGATCTGCCCGGTATGCGCATCCTGCAGTTCGCCTTCGGCGGGGCTGCCGACAATCCCTACCTGCCCCACAACTATCCTCCGGCCACCGTGGTCTACACCGGCACCCACGACAACAACACCACCCTGGGCTGGTTCCACCAACTGGATGACGGGGAACGCCAGCATGTGCTCGACTACCTGGGGTGCACCGCCAACGCCATGCCCCTGGCCCTCGGCCGCGCCGCATTCGCCTCGGTGGCGCGCCTGGCCATCGTGCCCATGCAGGACATCCTCGGCCTCGGCGACGAAAGCCGCATGAACTCCCCGGGGCAGTCCCACGGCAACACCTGGCAGTGGCGTTTCTCCTGGGATCAACTGGAGGACGGCGTCGTGGAGCAATACCGTCATCTGCTGGAGCTCTATGGTCGCGTATAATCTCCGGCCCCACGCCCGCGGCGAAGAGAAGAAGTCGCGTCTCCCGGGCGGGGCAATGCGGTCGGAAGGGATATGAGCAGACTGATAGGAATGGATCTGGGCGGAACCAACCTCCGGGTCGGAGTGGTGGAGCGCACCACCGTGGTGTGGGAACACAAGGTCCATGTGACCTTCTCCACGCGCTGCCGCGAGGATGCCCCCCGCGAGGCGGCGGAACTCGTCATGCAGGAGGTGGGTGCGGCCCTTCAGCATGCCCTCGAGCGGCACCCCGACGTCACCGCGATGGGCATCGCGGTACCCGGCATCGTGGACCCCCGCAACGGCCATCTGCGGGAGGCCCCCAATCTCCCCGGGGTGCGGGATCTGGATCTGGCCGGCAGCCTGTCCGGACAGTTCCGGCTGCCAGTCATCGTCGAGAACGACGCCCTGGCAGCCGCCTGGGGGGCCTACCAGACCCATCCCGAACGACCCCGCAGCCTGATCTTTCTGGGGCTGGGCACCGGCATCGGCGGCGGCCTCATCCTCGACGGCACGCCCTATCGGGGGGAGCGGGGCTTCGCCATGGAGGTGGGCCATTTGCAGGCGGTGGCCGGGGGTCGTCCCTGCGGCTGCGGTGACCGTGGCTGCCTCGAGCGCTACGCCTCGGCCACGGCGGTGACCCTGGATTACCAGGAGGCCACCGGCGAAGCCCTGGACAGCGCGACGGTGGCCCGGCGGGCCTACCAGGGTGATGCCCACGCCACGACGGCCTTTACCCGGGCGGGCGAGCATCTCGGTACCGCCGCCGCCGGCCTCATGAAGGTCCTCGATGTCCCTCACTTGGTGGTGGGCGGGGGCCTTGCGGCCTCCTGGGACCTCATGGGCGGTGCCTTTTGCAGTGCCGTCGCCGCCCACTCCATGGCCTCCCTGCGGGACAGCCACACCCTTCAGGTCATGAAGGACAACGATCACCTGGGCATGCTGGGCGCCGCCCTTCTTTCCAAGCGACTCGAGCAATCCCCGGATCTCGCCCCATGAACGACCAACGCCCCGTCGACACCGCCACCTGGCAGCGGCTGAACCAACATTGGGAGACCCTCTCCAAGGCCCACCTGCGGGAACTGTTCGCCGACGATCCCCAACGCTTCAGCCGTTTCAGCACCGAGGCCTGCGGCCTGTTCCTCGATTATTCCAAGCATCGCATCACCGCCGAGACCATGGAGTTGTTGCGTGGGCTGGCCGGCGAGCGGGAACTGGGGGCGGCGGTGGAGGCCATGTTCCATGGCGAGCCCATCAACAACACCGAGGACCGCGCGGTGCTCCACGTCGCCCTGCGGGCGGCCCGGGATACCCACATCAAGGTGGATGGAGAGGACGTGGTGCCGGCGGTGCACGGGGAGCTGGAGCGTATGGGCCGCTTCGCCGAGAGGGTGCGGGAGGGCCAGTGGAAGGGCCACAGCGGCCGTGCCATCGAGGTGGTGGTCAACATCGGCATCGGCGGTTCCGACCTCGGTCCGGCCATGGCGAGCGCCGCCCTGCGTGCCTATGGCCACCCGCGGCTGCGGGTCCACTTCGCCTCCAACCTGGACTACGAGCTCCTGGGCACCATCCTCGCGGACGTCGACCCCGAGACCACCCTGTTCGTGGTGGAGTCCAAGACCTTCACCACCCAGGAGACCCTCACCAACGCCCTGTCGGCCCGCCGCTGGCTGGTGGACCATTTCGGCGGCGACGAAGGGGCGGTCGCACGCCATTTCGTGGCCGTGTCCACCAACCAGCGGGAGGTGGAACGCTTCGGCATCGACGCCGACCACGTGTTCGGCTTCTGGGACTGGGTGGGCGGTCGCTACTCGGTGTGGTCGGCCATCGGCCTGCCCGTCATGATCTACGTGGGCCGTGAGGCCTTCGGGGAGATGCTGGAGGGGGCCCGGTACATGGACAGCCACTTCCGCGACACCCCATGGGAGAACAACCTGCCGGTGATCATGGGGCTGCTGGGGGTTTGGTACATTAACTTCTTCGGCACCGCCACCCATGCCGTGCTGCCCTACGACTACGCCCTGCGCCTGCTGCCCGCCTATCTGCAGCAGCTGGACATGGAGAGCAACGGCAAGCGGGTGATGAAGAACGGCGCCCCCGTGGCCTGGGACACCGGGCCCGTGGTGTGGGGCGCCCCCGGCAACAACGGCCAGCACGCCTTCTACCAGCTGCTGCACCAGGGCACCCGTATCGTGCCCGCCGACATCCTGGTACCGGCCACCGGCCACTGGGGCCGCCAGGACCACGAACACAAGCTGCTGGCCAATGCCCTGGCCCAGGCCGAAGCCCTGATGCACGGGCGCACGGCCGAGGAGGCGACGGCGGAGATGGAGGCGGCCGGCGCGCCACGGGAACACGCCCGTGCCCTGGCCCCCCACCGCACGCTGCCGGGCAACCAGCCCACCAGCGTCCTGCTCTACCGGCGCCTCACGCCCCGGCTGCTGGGGGCCATCGTCGCCCTGTACGAGCACAAGGTGTTCGTCCAGAGCGTGATATGGGGCAACAACGCCTTCGACCAATGGGGTGTGGAACTGGGCAAACAGCTCGCCCAGGCCATCCTCCCCGAACTGGGCGGCGAGCCGGGGGCCGGCCACGACGGCTCCACCACGGGCCTCATCGCCCGCCTACGCCGCATGCGCGGGGAGGCAGAACCGCCCATCGACTGAACGCTGACGCCCCGCGGTCCCCAGGGACCCGGGCAAGGATGCTTACACGACCAGAACACCCGGCCCCCATGCAGGGGCCTCATTCAAATCACGGCCAACACTTGTTCGGAGGAACAGACTATGACGAAGAAATGGGTATTCGATTTTTCTGAAGGCGACGGCAAGAACAAGCACCTGCTGGGCGGCAAGGGCGCCAACCTGTGTGAGATGACCCAGATCGGGCTGAACGTGCCACCGGGCTTCGTGATCTCCACCGAGGCCTGCCTGGACTACCTCGCCAACGCCGATGATGACCTGCCGGCCGGTATCATGGACGAGGTACGGGGGCATCTGCAGCGGGTGGAGGACCAGACCGGCAAGGTGTTCGGCGGCGCCGACAACCCCCTGCTGGTATCGGTGCGCTCGGGCTCGGCCATGTCCATGCCCGGCATGATGGACACCATCCTCAATCTCGGCCTCAATACCGAGACCCTGCGCGGCCTCATCAAGCAGAGCGGCGATGAGCGCTTCGGTTTCGATGCCTACCGTCGCTTCATCCAGCTCTTCGGCAAGGTGGCCCTGGGGGTCTCCGACGAGGCCTTCGACGAGGAGTTCGAGGCCGTCAAGCAACGGGCCGGGGTGAAGACGGACGTGGGCCTGTCGGCCCGGGACCTCAAGGAGATCTCCGACCGTTTCCTCGACGTGGTGGAGCGGGAGACCGGCCATGCCTTTCCCGAGGACCCGCTGCAACAACTGGAGATCGCCATCAAGGCGGTGTTCCGTTCCTGGAGCGGGCGTCGCGCCGTGGACTACCGGCGGGAGTTCCACATCACCCCGGAGATGGCCAACGGCACCGCCGTCAACGTGGTGACCATGGTGTTCGGCAACCTCGGTGACGACTCGGCCACCGGCGTGGGCTTCACCCGCTATCCCGACACCGGCGAGAACCGCATGTACGGGGAATACCTGGTGAACGCCCAGGGCGAGGACGTGGTGGCGGGGATCCGCACCCCCAAACCCATCGATGCCCTGCACGAGGAGATGCCCGAGCTCTATCGCCAGCTGGTGGAGTTGCGGGACCGCCTGGAGAGCCACTACCGGGAGGTCCAGGACTTCGAGTTCACCATCGAGAAGGGTACCCTCTACTGCCTGCAGACGCGCAACGGCAAGATGAACGCCGTGGCCCTGGTACGCACCTCCGTGGAGATGGTGCGCGAGGGGCTGCTGACCAAGCCCGAGGCCCTCATGCGCATCCCCCCCGATGCCCTGGAGCAGCTGCTGTTTCCCCAGCTCGATCCCACCGCCAAGGTGAAGGCCATCGCCCGCGGCCTGCCCGCCTCCCCCGGTGCCGCCGTGGGCCGGGCGGTGTTCGACGCCGACCGCGCCGAACAGCTCGGCAAGACCGGCCATCGCGTCATCCTGGTGCGCGAGGAGACCAAGCCCGAGGACATCCACGGCTTCTTCGCCTCCAAAGGCATCCTCACCTCCCGCGGCGGCAAGACCAGCCACGCCGCCGTGGTGGCCCGCGGCATGGGCAAGCCCTGCGTCGCCGGCGCCGAAGGCATACGGGTGGACGTGGCCATGCGCGAGGCCTTCATCGGCGACACCACCATCAGCGAAGGCGACCTCATCACCATCGACGGCACCAGCGGCGATGTCTTTCTGGGCGAGGTGGCGATGAAGGAGGCCGAGTTCTCCCGCGAGCTGCAGACCCTGCTGGAGTGGGCAGACGAGGCCTCCACCCTCAAGGTGATGGGCAACGCCGACACCCCCGAGGACGCCGTCAAGGCCCTGGAATACGGCGCCATGGGCATCGGCCTGTGCCGCACCGAGCGCATGTTCAACGCCTCCGAGCGCCTGCCCATCGTCGTCGAGATGATCGTGGCCGATACCCGGGAGGACCGCCAGCGGGCCCTGGACAAACTGCTGCCCATCCAGCGCGCCGACTTCAAGGGCCTGTTCTCCACCATGGCCCCGCGCCCCGTGACCATCCGCCTGCTGGACCCGCCCATCCACGAGTTCCTGCCTTCGGAGAATCAGCTGGTGGACGAGCTGGATCAGCTCCATCACCTCAAGGAGACCCTCCTCGGCATGAACATCCTGGCCGACGCGGTGGACTTCATGTACCGCACCACCAGCGAGCATCCCAGCGTCACCAAGCTGGCCGATCCACGACTGGTGGACGAGGCCATCGATCGCAAGGAGACCATGCTGCGCAAGGTGCGCGCCCTGTCCGAGGTGAATCCCATGCTGGGGCACCGTGGCGTGCGCCTGGGGCTTACCTTCCCCGAGATCTACGGCATGCAGATCCGCGCCGCCCTGGAGGCCGCCGCCGAGTGCACCCGGGAGGGCCTGGAGGTCTACCCCGAGATCATGGTGCCCCAGGTCTGCACGGCCCAGGAGCTCATGCGGGTCCGGGAGTCGGTGGACAGCATCCGCCACGCCGTGGAAACCCATTACGGCGTCACCCTCAACTTCAAGTTCGGCACCATGATCGAGGTGGTGCGCGCCTGCATGCGGGCGGACAACCTGGCGGAGCATGCCGATTTCTTCTCCTTCGGCACCAACGACCTCACCCAGGCCGCCTTCTCCTTCTCGCGGGAGGACGCGGAGAACAAATTCCTGCCCATGTACAACGAGAAGCAGGTGCTCCAGGACAATCCCTTCGAGGTGCTGGACGTGAAGGGCGTGGGGCGCCTGATGGAACTCGCCGTGGGCTGGGGCCGCGGCACCCGGCCCAACATGAAGGTGGGGATCTGCGGCGAGCACGGCGGCCACCCGGCCTCCATCCGCTTCTGCCACGAAATCGGCCTCACCTACGTCTCCTGCTCCGGCCCCCGGGTCCCCATCGCCCGCCTGGCGGCGGCCCAGGCAGCCATCGCGACAGGCACCACGGCCACTGGCGACAGGGCCGCATGATGGGGGATGCAGGCGCCCGGCCCCCGCCCGCCGTAGGAGCGGGCTTGCCCGCGAACGCCCACGCCCGAACGGGCCGCCGTGGCCCGTTCGCGCCCAAGGGCGCTCCACAAGGAGATCCTCCCCGGCCCCCGTAGGAGCGGGCTTGCCCGCGAACGCCCACGCCTGAACGGCCCGCCGTGGCCCGTTCGCGCCCAAGGGCGCTCCTACAAGGAGATCCTCCCCGGCCCCCGTAGGAGCGGGCTTGCCCGCG
>JAABTG010000050.1 GCA_011389995.1 Thiotrichales bacterium | reverse complement strand
CGACCCCCGGCCCCCGGCCCCAAGAAAACCCATTGCCCGTTTCAAACAGTTGTTTGACAATAGGCCCATGACCCCCGTCGCAGACACCTCCCGGCGCTCCCACGCCACCCGGGCGCGCCTCATGGCGGCGGCGGTGCAGGTGTTCGCCGAGCATGGCTACGAGGGCGCCACGGTGCGTGATATCTGCCGCCGGGCCGGCACCAACGTGGCGGCGGTGAACTACCACTTCGGTGACAAGCACCGGCTCTACGGGGCCATCTTCGACAGCGTGTTCGCCCAGCTGCGCGCCCGGCGGCGGCGCTTTCTGCCGCCGCAGCGGCCCCCGGAAGAGCGGCTGCGGGTGTTTCTCCAGGCCCTTTTCGAGGAGATGTTCGAGTGTCTCGGCGACCCGGACGAATGCACGCGCCTCGCCGCCATGTACCTGATGGAGATGGTGCGTCCGACGGAGGTGCTGGATCGGGTGGTGGAGGAGTACATACGTCACGACGCCGAGGAGTTGCGGGACATCGTCGCCGCCCTCCTCGGCCCGCGGGCGGACCGTCCCACGGTCATCGACTGCTCGGCCAGTGTCATCGGTCAACTGCTCTACTACTACCATGCCCGTCCCCTCATCCAACGCCTGCACCCGGACGGACCGCCCCCGGAGGAGCGGATCATCGCTCTGGTGGAGCACATCACCCACTTTTCCGTGGCCGGCATCAGGGCCCTGGGGGAGGGGAGCGAGCCGTGACGGGCCGGACGCTGATCCTGGCCTGCCTGGGGGCCCTGGCTTTGGCTTTGGCTGCGGCCCGGCCGGTGTTCGCCGGGGAGGGCCTGGTGACGGCCGGTGCCGCGGTGCGGGAGGTGGAGCTGTCGGGATTCACGCGGCCGCGGACCCGCCTGCAGGTGGTCACCGAAGAGGCCGGACGGGTCCTCGAGGTGCCCCGGGACGTGGGGGAGGCGGTGGCGGCGGACGGGGTGTTCGCCCGCCTCGACCCCACCTTCCTGGCCCTCGAGCTGGAGGCCAACGAGGTGGAGCGGGCGAGGCTGGGCGCCCGCATCGCCTACGACCTCAAGGAGGCCGAACGCCAGCGGGCCCTGGTGGAGCGGGGCGACACCTCCCGGGCCGCCCTGGATGCCGCCGAGCAGGCCCTGCGGGATGACCGCTTCGCCCTCGACGCCCTGGCGGTGGCGGGCCGGGTGCTGGAGGAGCGCCTCCAGCGCACTCGTGTCCACGCCCCCGCCGGCTGGCGGGTGAGCGGGCGGCAGGTGGAGCCGGGCCAGTGGGTCAACGTCGGCGACCCCCTGGGGGAGGTGGTGGACCTGTCCCTGCTGGTGGTGCCCTATGCCCTCACCGCCGAGCAATACACCGCCCTGAGGGCGCGCCCCGCGCTCCACCTGGTCCTGCCCGAACTGGCGAAGAAGGTGCCGGCCCGGGTCCACCGCGTGGACCCGGCCTTCAATCCGGCGACCCGCAAGATCCCCGTGGAACTGGCCATCCGTCTCGAGCCCCACGAGGCACGGGGTGGCTGGCGGGCCCTGCTTGCCCTCGACCTGATGGCGGAGCCGGGCACGGTGCGCTTGCCCCGCCAGGCCCTCCGGGGCAGCTATGGGGAGCACTGGCTGGTGCGTGGTGACGGCGAGCGGGTGACGGTCACGGTGCTGCGTGGTCAGGAGACCGATACGGTCACGGTCAACGCCCCCGGCCTGGTCCCCGGCGACGTCTTCCGCGTTCGCCCGCCGGACGGCCCGCCGTGAACGAACCTTCCATCCCCGGCACCACGCCATCGCTGGCGCGGCGGCCCGGGGACCGGCCCCGAGGCCCGGCCGGTTTGCCGCGGGGCGGTGTCGCGGCGGCCCCTGTATCCGAGGCGGCGCCGCCATGACCCCCATCGTGCGCTTCGCCCTGGGCCAGACGGTGCTGTTCAACCTGGTGTTCGTGCTGCTCATGGTGGCCGGCGCCTTCTCCATCATGCAGATGCCGGTGGAGCGCTACCCGGAGGTCAACTTCGGCAAGGCCCTCATCGTCACCGTCTACCCCGGGGCCTCACCCCGGGACGTGGAGGCCCTGGTGACCCGGGAGGTGGAGGAGTCCCTCGATGGCCTGGCGGATGTGGAGTTCATCCAGGGCAGCTCCACCCGGGGGGTATCCACGGTGATGGTGAAGTTCCGGGACGATACCGCCTACGAGGCCCTCTACGACGAGTTGCGCTTCCGGGTGCTGTCGGTCCTCGACGAACTGCCGGCAGGCGTCGACCCGCCCACCTTCGAATTGGTGAAGACCTCCGACTGGCTGCCCGTGGTATCGGTGAATCTGGTGGGGGAGCGTTCCAACCGCGCCCTGTCCCTGATGGCCGAGGAGCTGCGGGTGCCCCTGAGGGCCATCCCCGGAGTGATGGATGCGGAGCTCCAGGGGGAGTATGTGCGGGAGTTCCATGTCTATCTGGACCCCCATCGCCTGCGGGCCCACGGCGTCAGCTACGATCAGGTGGCCGCGGCCCTGCAGGATGCCAACGTATCCATTCCTGCAGGGGACTTCACCGATGCCTCGGGGGAGTTCGTGGTCACCGCCGACGAGCGCTTCCGCAGCCGTCAGCAGGTGGTCTCCACCGTGGTGCGCCGGGACGCCGACGGCTCCTTCGTCACCGTGGGGGACGTGGCATCCCGGGCTGCCATGGGCTACCGCGACCCCGACGTCATCACCACCGTCAACGGCCGGCCCTGCGTCACCATCAGGATGCTGAAGACGGAGCAGGGCAATGCCCTGGATATCCATGACCGCGTGGGGGAGGCGGTGGCCGACTTCGCCCCGGCGTTGGCCCGCCAGGGGGTGGAGGTGGTCCTCACCCAGGATTCCACCACCTACATCGCGGAGGCCATGACCACCCTGGGCGCCAACCTGGCCCTCGGGATCCTGCTGGTGAGTCTGGTGATCTGGTATTTCATGGGGCTGCGCAATGCCGCCATCACCACCATCGGCATCCCCTTCGCGTTCCTGGTGACCATGGTGTTCATGTATATCACCGGCAATTCCCTGAACGAGATCACCCTGTTCTCCTTCGTGCTGGTGTCGGGCATCGTGGTGGACGATGCCATCGTGGTGGTGGAGAACATCTACCGCCACGTCCAGAACGGCGAGGAACTCCAGGAGGCCATCGTCAACGGCACCGGCGAGGTGCTGATGCCCGTGGTATCCGCCACCGCCACCACCGTGGCCGCCTTCCTGCCCATGCTCATCATGACCGGGGCCACGGGGGAATTCTTCGCCCTCATTCCCAAGGCCATCGCCTTCGCCATCGTCGCCTCCCTCATCGAGTGCATCTTCATCCTGCCCATCCACTTCAAGGACTACGGTCCGCGGCCGGGCGGCCGTGGGGTCCCCGACGCGGACCACGACAATGCCCTCATGGTGCCCCTGCGCCGACTCACCAACCGCCTCATTCATATCACCCTGGGTTTTCGCGTCACCACCGTGGTCACGGTGTTCATCGCCTTCGTGGTGTCCCTGGCCATGCTGGCGGTGTCGGTGGCGGGGATAGCCCCCCTCATCCGCATCACGTTCTTCCCCGATGACTACAACCTCTATTACGCCTTCGTGGAGGGGCCGCCCAATACCGCCATCGCCGACACCTCCGAAAGGGTACGGGCCATCTCGGAATTCATCATGGCCGACGGCCCGGGTGCCGCCCGGTCCGCCGCCGGTTTCGCCGGTTTCGTCATCGACGAGAACTACGAGCAGCAGTTCGGCCGCCATCTGGGGACCGTGATGGTGGCCCTGCCGGCGTCCGCTGATCGCGGCTTCGGGGATGCCCTGGACCACCTCGAGACCATGGCCGAACGCCTCGGGGCGCGTTTCGGCACCGACGGCTTCCGCATCCGGGTGCGGGCGGAAATGGACGGGCCGCCGGCGGGCAAGGACGTGAGTATCCGCGTGGTGGGCACGGACGACGGGGCGGTCACGGCGCTGGCCGATGCCATCCTCGGCGCCCTGAAGGCCAACCCGCAACTCGCGCCCCATCTGTTCCAGCTGGGGGACGATCGCGGTGAGCCGGCGCGCGTTTATCGCTTCGAGGTGGACGAGCCCCGGGCCCACGAGTACGGGTTGTCCAAGGGGGCGGCGGCGCGCCTGGCGGCGTCGGTGCTGGATGGCCGCTACATCGGCAAGTACCGCACCGGGGATGAGGAGGTGGACCTCAAGCTGCGGGTGGATCCCGCTTATCTGCAGCGTCCGCACGATGCCCTGGACATCCTCGCCCTGGAGCACCCCAGCGGTCCGGTGCGCCTGGGGGATGTGGTGCGGGCGCGGCCGGCGGTGGAACTCGACGAGCTCTCCCGCTATCAGGGCCGGCGCAGCCTGACCATCACCGCCAATATACGCAGCGGCGCCCCCATCTCCACCCCCCTGGTGGTGAAGTGGGTGACGAACCATTACGCCACCATCCGGGACGACTACCCGGGCGCCACCATCACCTTCGGCGGGGCCTTCGACGACACCCAGCGTTCCTACCGCTCCCTGACCTATGCCTTCGGCCTGGCGGTACTGCTCATCTACCTGATCCTGGCGACCCAGTTCCGGTCCTACGCCCAGCCCCTCATCGTCCTGTCCGCGGTGGTCTTCGCCATCGTCGGCGTGGTCCTCGGCAAGTTCGTCTCCCAATCCCTGTTCACCGTCAACAGCTTCATCGCGATGGTGGGGGTGACGGGCGTGGTGGTGAACGACTCCCTGGTGTTGCTGCACTTCATCAATCGGAACTACCGCGCCGGCATGGGCCGCCGCGATGCCATCCTCGAGGGCGTGCGGGTGCGTCTGCGGCCCATCCTTCTCACCACCCTCACCACCAGCCTCGGCCTGCTGCCCATGGCCGTAGGCATCCCCAGCTACTCCCTGGTATGGGGTACCATGGCCTCCACCTTCGTGGCCGGCCTGGCCACGGCCACCTTCCTCACCCTGTTCGTCATCCCCGTGGAATGGGACCTGTTGATGGGCTGGCAGGAACGCCGGGAGGGACGCCGCGCCCGCCTGGCGGCGGAGCGGGATGCCGGCTAGGGTTGGGGGGGCGGGTGCGCAAGGCGTTGTGCCTTGGCGGCAACGGGCGGTGGTGATTGCGGCCGAAGATGAATGGGTATGGGCATGCCCGGTGTCCGGCGTACGTGCCCGGCACCGGCGGGGCGGCCCGCAGCGGAGAGGTCAGGCATGAAACGACTTTGGGGTATCTCTTTCCTGTTGCTGGTGTCCGCCGCGGCGTGGGGGGACGCCGCCGTGTGGGTGGCGGAGAAGGGCGGCGAGCGGGTGCTCCTCGCCGGCACCATCCATATGCTGCGGCCCACGGACTATCCCCTGCCGGCGGAGTTCGAGGGGGCCTACAGGCAGGCCGACACCCTCTATCTGGAGACCGACGTGGAGCGCATGGAGTCGCCGGCCCTGGCCGGCGAGCTCCTGCGGCGCATGACGTTGCCGCGGGGGCGCACCCTGGAGGACGTGCTGTCGACGGAGGCCTACGGGGCCCTGCAGGCCTATGCCGAGGAGCACGGGATCCCCCTGCAGGGCCTTCAGCGCTTCAAGCCGGCGATGGTGATACTGAGCCTCATCGGTCTGGAGCTGGAACGCCTCGGGGTGGCGGCCGAGGGGGTGGACAGCTTCATGTACCGCAAGGCCCGGCGGGACGGCAAGGCCCTGGCCGAGCTGGAGAGCGTGGAGGAGCAGCTCGACCACCTGGCCGCCATGGGGAAGGGGCGCGAGAGCGCCTTCGTGCTTTACTCCCTGGAGGACCTCGAACGCACGGATGAGCTCATGGACGAACTCGTCGCGGCGTGGCGCCGCGGCGACACCCGGGCCCTGGGAGAGCTCTTCGTGACCGACATGAAACGCGCCTTCCCCGGCCTCTACGCCAACCTGCTGGTGAAGCGCACCCGGCAATGGCTGCCCCGGGTGGAGGAGATGTTCCATGAGCCGGGCACCGAGCTGGTGCTGGTGGGGGCGGCCCACCTGGTGGGGGAGGAGGGCCTGCTGGCCCTGCTGGAGCGCCGCGGCTACCGCATCAGGCCCCTGTAGCGTGCCGAAGATGATCATCACCCACTGCGGCAGCGACATCGTCGGCAACGACGAGCGTGAGGTCGGTGCCGAGCTGAGGCGTCTCGCGGCCGAGGGCGGCGTGGCGGTGGAGATCGCCCACGACGGCATGGAACTCGTGCTGCGCTAGGTATCAGGGGCAGACACTTCGCAGGGATTGATATAACCTCCTCCGCACGATGTCCGCCCCATTGCGTCTTCCGAAATGGCCCACCCTCAATCTCGAGCGAGAGCTGGGCGGCACGGTGTGCGGCGTGGACGAAGCGGGTTACGCCCCCATTGCCGGGCCGGTGGTGGCGGCGGCCGTGATACTGCCCGCGGGTGGTAAGCCCCGCCAGTTGCGCGGCCTCACGGATTCAAAGCTCCTGACCGCCGAGCACCGCGACCGTTACGACAAGCTCATCCGGCGCATGGGCCGCGTCGGGGTCGGTGTGGCCAGCGTCGAGGAGATCGACCGCCTGAACATCTATCGGGCCAACCTGCTCGCCATGCAGCGGGCGGTGGAGGCCCTGGGCGAGCCCCCGGAGATCGCGCTGGTGGACGGTCGGGCCGCTCCGGCGCTTGCCTGTGAGGTGCAGACGCTGGTGAAAGGCGATCGACGCTCTCTGTCCATCGCGGCGGCTTCGGTGATCGCGAAGGTGGCGCGGGACGGCATGATGTGGAAACTCGCGGCGGAGTATCCGGGCTACCGCTGGGAGACCAATGTCGGCTATGGCACCGACGAGCATTATCTCGGCCTGTTGCGCCGGGGGCCGAACCGCCATCACCGCCGGAGTTTCGCGCCGCTGACGACGCTGTTCGCGGACGAAGGCCGCGGCGTCGCCCGCTACCGCTTCGAGCCCGCAGTCCCCGCGGCCGACCCGCTGCGGCCCGAGTTGCTGGAACTGCGCCAGGATCTGTACGCGGCATTCGACGCGGACGGGCGCCACATCGGCCAGGTAAAGAACGTGCGCGGCCGCTGGATCTTCCAGGCAGTGGGCTACGACGAGGACGGCGGACCCGCTGCCGGCGGCGGCCCCTGCGCCGCCTGCCACGGCCAGCGGCTGGAGGCGCCGCGGCCGACACTGCTGGCGCGGCTGCTGGCGGCCGGGCTCAGCTGAGGGGCTGGCAGCGCGGATCAGACATCGAAAGACTATGGGGTATCGCTTGCCTGTTGATGGTGTCCGCCACGGTCTTCCTCCACCTTGTAGGTGATCACCGCCTTGGGACGATGCTTGAAGGAGCAGCCCAGGCTGATGAGGCCGCTGCCTTCGAGGGCGAGCTCGTCGCGGCGCGCGAACACCACGGATTCCAGGTCCGGCAGGATGTAGGTGCCGTTGGTACTCTGGTCCACCAGCATCAGGCGATTCTTCCTGAACTCCACCCGCAGGTGGTGCCGCGACGCGGTCATCTCGTTCACCACCAGGTCGCAGGTGCTGTCCCGCCCCACGAGGACGCTGGGGTTGTGCTCGCTGACCTCCACGGTTCGGTCGCCGCAGCTCAGCACCAGGGTGCGCGGTGCCCTGACGCCGCCGGACAGGGTGAGCTCCGCCAGCACCGTGGCATCGTCCGGGTGGCAGATGAATTCGTACATCTCCATGGCTTCCTGCTTGCCCTTCACCATGGCCCGATCCACGTAGCGGGTGCAGGACTTCAGCATGGGGGATATCTCGCCGCGCACGGCGCCGCTGACGATGGTCTGGCGTGCCTTGGCCTGGGCGGTCATGCGGGCGGCCACGTTGATGGCATCGCCGAAGACGTCGCCGCCCTCCTGGATGGCGGCACCGGCGTGGATACCGATGCGCATGGCGAGGCGGTTGCCGGCCTCATCGTCCACGCCCTTGAGGCCCGCCAGCTGGTCGTGGATGACACAGGCGGCGGAGATGGCATCCGCACAGGTGGGGAAGGTGCAAAGCACCTCGTCGCCGATGGTCTTGACCACGCGCCCCTTGTTGTCCCGAGTGATGGACGACGCCATGGCCAGGCAGCGGGTCACCTTCTCCAGGGCCATCTCATCCCCCAGCCGCTCGTAGAGGCGGGTGCTGCCGCTGACGTCCGCGAACATGATGGCCAGGTCCTTGGACTTGACCGTGACCATGTCATCCGCGGGCGCGCTGCTGCTGTCTTGGTGGTCGTTCATCGCTCAGTCCCTGTCGGGCGCGCCCTCGGTGACAACTACGGATGTCGCTGTATAGGAAGCGGAAATTACCCCGGCCGGCGGATGAACGCAACGTCCATGGCCCGCTCCAGGGGGGCACCGGCGCCGGCACGGGCGGGGTCCGTGGTCAGTGGCCGGGTGGTAAGATATCGGGTGTGGAGGTTGCCCCTGTCATCCCGGCATGCCCGCCAGGGGAGGAGGGCGGCGTTCATTTCGGCCCAGGATGGCTTAGGATGGACGATACGGGTACCAGGACAGCGTACCTCCCCCACCATCGGGCACCCGCTCCTGGCACCGGGTCGCCCCGGCAGACGCGTGAGTGATGAAGACCGAATCCGAAAAGCTGCAAGAGCGCCATCCCGACCTCGTTCAAACGAACATGGCGAAGGTGATATCCCACGTGCAGCGGGTGGAGGGTGACTGGTCCATCAACACCCTCATGGTGGAGGGCCACGAGGTGCCCTTTCGCTACAAGCGCAAGAGGCGTTACCGCAGCCTCCAGGGCGCCCTCGTCAACCTCACCTACTACCCGGCCACGGTGACCGTGGCGGGCATCGAGATGGAAGTGATGAACGTGGTGCGCATCAAGCGCTCTTAGGCCACGGCCGGGGTGGCCCCGGCAACGCGGGGGCGGGTGGTGGGGCTCAGCCCGGTCCATCCATGTTGAGGATATCCACCGCCACCTGCCAGCGGCCGTCACGTTTTTCCCAGACCACGACATACTTGCCCCGGGCCGTTTGGGTACCGCCGTCGGCGGCCGCCAGGGTCATCTCGATCCAGCCGGTGTCGTAGGCCATGTCACCGGAGTCGGCCACGTGGATGCCATGGGAGCCGAAGGACAGGGCGGGTGCGGCGAGGAATGCGGTCCAGGTTTCACGAATGGCGTCGCGCCCCACCGCCGTGGGCGCGGCCGGCGGCATGAGACGGCCGTCCTCGGCGTAAAGGGCGGCGATGCCCGGGGCATCCCGGGCCTCGACCATGGCCAGCCAGCGTTCATTCAGCTGCTGGATGCGGGCGGCGTCGCCGGCCGGGCCGGAGGCCATGGCGGTGGTGGCCGCGATGAAGGTGGCCAGGACCACCCCTGTCAGATGGGTTATGCGCATAATGGCGTCTCGTCGATTCTTGTAAACAGGCAAAGGGGTGCCCGGGACCGGGGCACGGGCGTGTCGTCGGAACGTTCCAACGAGAAATAGTGACGCCGCCGCCGGATCCTTGTCCATGGGGGTTTTCCCTCATCCCCGCGTGGTTCTACCCAGCGCTCCGGCGCCCGCCGCCAACGTCAGGGTGTAGGCTGGGATGGAGCGCAGCGCAATTCCGGCATCGGCAGGCGCCGGGTGGACAGCAGCCGGGTTTCGCGTCCCTCAACCCAGCCTACCGGCCCTCATTTAAGGCGTAGTGGGGTCTCCACCACCACGGAGTCCGGATTGAAGACGAGCCATGCGAAGGCGAAATGCACGCCGCCGTCCACCTGGGAGAGCCGCTGGCCTTCCAGGGGGCCGGCGATGGCGTGGCCGAGGATATTCCACCTGGAGCCCGTCTCCCGGTCCACTACGGTGTCCCCCCGGCGCTCGAATGAGAGGGTGCGCCCGCCCAGGCGCCGGTCATAGGCGGCGGCGGCGGGTACCTGGCGGGAGGCCCTGATCTCCCCGGCATCCAGGGCCGAGAGGGTGCCGGCCTTGGCGAACACGGCGATGGGGGTGCCTCCCACCTCGTCCACCAGGGGGACGGCGGCGGCGAGACGGGACAGGGGGAAGACCTTTGCCTCGTCGCCCACCTCCACGCCGAGCACCCGTTCCATGGCGGGCAGACGGGGATCGGCGGGCTTGCGTAGCAGGAAGGGCTGGTCGCCGACGCGGTCGTAGCCCCGGTAGGGGTTGCGGCCGTAGTTCCGCCGGTGGCCGGTGCGGCGGGACAGCACGTCGCCGTCGGGGTGGGCGTCCCGGAAGTCCTCGAAGGCGACGATGGGCGCGGCGATGCGCCGCAGTTCCCGCCCCGCGTAGTCGCCGGCGATGGCGGTACCGGAGAACTGCTGCCACCAGGACTCCGTCTGGCGGTCGTACATGACGAGATCGCTCAGGCGCAGCTTGCCGGTGGTGCCGAAATCCAGCACCCGTCCCGCCAGGCGGCGGTCGAAGACGATGGCGGCGTTGCACAGGGGGCAGAAGGTCACGGCCACCGGCGTGGCGGCCAGGCGGTCGTTGACGATCTCGTGCCAGATGAGGATCTGCAGCGGGTAGGCCCGGGCCTCGCCGTCAATCTCCAGGGCAATCACCGGCTCCCGCGGATGGAGCCAGTCGGCGGCCTCGTCCACCGCCACGAACCGCGGCTCGTCGATGGCCGGGATGCCGTCCTTCGGGGGACCGCCGGAATGGATCTCCGACACCTCAACGGTGGTGCGGCTGAAGTCGGTATGGGGCCACCGGTCGGCGAATTTCTCCTGCCACTCATTGGCCGACGCCGCGCCGGCCGTGAGGGCCAGCAGGGCCACGACGATGAGGGCGGTACCGGCGGCGGATGGATGGGAGGCGTTGACGGGTGCCGTATGGCATGGACCGGTGGTCACGGACCGCGTCGCGGTTATGAACGGCTTCGCATGCACTGGCCTGCTCCTGGGTCGTGGTCCCTCCCCGGCCACGGCGTACCGGGGATTGCTAGGATCGTGACCCAGGACGGGCAAGGATTCTTACCGCGCCCGGCCCCCGGCGTCAGATGACGAGCATGTCCATGAAGCGGTTAACCGGGGTGGTGGCCAGGGCCTCGGCATCGAGGCACAGCTCGTAGACCAGACGGGTCTGGCCCCGGGGCAGGCGGGTCCCCAGGGCATCGAGGAACTTCTGCTCCAGCAGGGGGATGCCCTCGGCCCGGCGGCGGCGGTGGCCGACGGGGTACTCCACCTCCACTTTGGGCGTAGCGGTGCCGTCCTTGAAGAACACCTGCACGGCGTTGGCGATGGAGCGCTTGTCGGGGTCCAGGTAGTCGCGGCTGTAGCGGGGGTCTTCCGTTACCGTCATCTTGTCCCGCAGGGCGTCGATGCGCGCATCCAGGGCCACCCCGTCCTCGTAGTGGGCGGCGGTGAGGGCGCCGTGGATGAGGGGCACCGCCACCATGTATTGCAGGCAGTGGTCGCGGTCCGCCGGGTTGTAGAGGGGGCCCTCCTTGCTGATGATGCGGATGGCCGATTCCTGGGTGGTGAGCTCCACCCGCTCGATGTCGTCAATGCGCTCCTTCACCTGGCCGTGGAGGGCCAGGGCCGCCTCCACGGCGGTCTGGGCATGGAACTCGGCGGGGAAGCTGATCTTGAACAGGATGTGCTCCATCACGTAGCCGCCGTAGTCCTGGGTGCGCTCGAAGGGCCGGCCCTTGAACAACACGTCGTAGAAGCCCCAGCGCGGCGCCGTGAGGGCCGATGGCAGGCCCATCTCGCCCTTCATCACCATGAGGGCCAGGCGCACGCCGCGGGACGAGGCGTCGCCGGCGGCCCAGGACTTGCGCGAACCGGTGTTGGGGGCGTGGCGATAGGTACGCAGGCTCTGGCCGTCCACCCAGGCGTGGGACAGGGCATCCACCACCTGTGCTTCGGTGCCTCCCATCATGCGCGCCGCCACCGCGGTGGAGGCCACCTTCACCAGCACCACGTGGTCGAGCCCCACCCGGTTGAAGGAGTTCTCCAGGGCCAGGACCCCTTGGATCTCGTGGGCCTTCACCATCCACTGCAGCACCTCGCCCATGGTCAGGGGTGGGTCGCCCCCGGCCACGGCCGTCCGGGACAGCCAGTCCGCCACCCCCAGGATGGCCCCCAGGTTGTCCGACGGATGGCCCCACTCGGCGGCCAGCCAGGTGTCGTTGAAGTCCAGCCAGCGCACCATGGCCCCGATGTCCCACGCCGCCTTCACCGGGTCCAGCTGGTGGGACGTGCCGGGCACCCGGGCGCCGCTGGGCACCATGGTGCCGGGCACGATGGGGCCGAGGTGTTTGGCGCACTCCGGGAACTGCAGGGCCAGCAGGGCGCAGCCCAGGCTGTCCATGAGGCAGTTGCGGGCGGTGTCCATGGCCTCGGCGGAGTCGATGGGGGCGTCGCAGACATAGCGGGCGATGTCCACCAGCTCCGGGTCGGGGGTGGGCCTGACGTTGGCGTCGGCGTGTTGGCTGCTCATACTCTTGCTCCTATGGCGGGGACAGTTTACTTGATTCAATCGGGCGTTCTTGTCGCGGCGGGAGTACGGGGGAATTAAGGGGCTTGTCGGCAGAATTCGGGTGTGTAGAGAGCAGATTTCCTCTCGCCAAGAACACCTCAAGCTTATTGTTTTTTATCGTATTAGTGGCCTGTTCGTCGTTGACCAAATAAGCATTATCTCTCACGGAGGCACTTAAGGCACTGAGGTTGTGGAACCTGCCGATTCTGCCTCGTGTCGAGGGTGGCCTTCCGCAGTGGGGGTGTGGCGGACTCTCACCACGCAGTCAAAGCTGCCTTCAGACCCGGCATCTGTATTTCTCTGTGCCTCTGTGCCTCCGTGAGAGACTGTATGCTGCAGGCCTAATCAATATCCGGTGACCCAGGGGTTAAGGACTACGGCATCCAGTATCAAAAATGATCCCTGACTTGGCGATCTTGGCGTCTTGGCGAGAGCTTATTTTTTTCGTTCCTGGATGGGCACCCAGCGCAGGTTCTCCGGCCCCGTGTAATGGGCGCCGGGACGGATGATCTTGCCGTCCTCGCGCTGCTCGATGACGTGGGCCACCCAGCCGGTGGCGCGGGAGATGACGAATATGGGCGTGAACATGGCGGTGGGTATACCCATCATGTGATAGGAGACGGCGGAGAACCAGTCGAGGTTGGGGAACATGCGTTTGACGTCCCACATCACCGACTCCAGACGCTCGGCCACCGCGTACATGGTGGTGCTGCCGGCCTCCTCGGACAGGCGTCGGGCCACCTCCTTGATGACCCGGTTGCGGGGGTCGCCGGTGGTGTACACGGGATGGCCGAAGCCGATGATGATCTCCTTCCTCGCCACCCGCTCGCGGATATCGGCCTCGGCCTCGTCGGGGTCGGCGTAGCGCTGCTGGATCTCGCAGGCGGCCTCGTTGGCGCCGCCGTGCTTGGGGCCCCGCAGGGCGCCGATGGCCGCGGTGACGGCGGAGTAGATGTCGGAGTTGGTGCCGGCCACCACCCGGGCCGTGAAGGTGGAGGCGTTGAACTCATGCTCGGCATAGAGGATGAGAGAGGTGTGCATGGCCCGCACCCAGGAGGCCTGCGGGGTCTCGCCGTGGAGCAGATGGAGAAAATGGCCGCCGATGGAGTCGTCGTCGGTCTCCGGTTCGATGCGCCGGCCGTGGTGGCTGAAGTGGTACCAGTAGAGGAGCATGGAGCCGAAGCTGGCGATGAGGCGATCGCCGATGTCCCGGGCCCGCGCGGCCGCCATGTCCGGCGGCTCCGGCACCAGGGTACCGAGGACCGAGCAGCCGGTGCGCATGACGTCCATGGGGTGGGTGGAGGCGGGCAGGCACTCCAGGGCCCCCTTGAGGGCCGAGGGCAGGCCCCGCAGCTCCTTCAGCTTGCGTTTGTAGGTCTCGAGTTCCGCCGTGTCGGGCAGGCGGCCGTGGATCAGCAGGTGGGCGATCTCCTCGAACTGGGCCTCGTCGGCGAAGTCCAGGATGTCGTAGCCGCGGTAGTGGAGGTCGTCGCCGCTGACGCCCACGGTGCAGATGGCGGTGTTGCCGGCGGTGGTGCCCGACAGCACCACCCCCTTCTTGGTCTTGCCGGGTTCAGACATGGTCGTGGCCCCCTTCCTGGGCGAACAGCGCATCCAGCTTCTGTTCGTAGTGGTGGTAGTCGAGGATCTCGTAGAGCTCCTGACGTGTCTGCATGTGCTCCAGGGTGCCCTGCTGACTGCCCTGGTCGCGGATGGTGCGGTATACCCCCAGGGCCGCCTTGTTCATGGCGCGGAAGGCGGACAGGGGATAGAGGATGAGCCCGACCCCGGTGGCCGCCAGTTGGTCGCGGGTGAACAGGGGCGTATGGCCGAATTCGGTGATGTTGGCCAGTACCGGCACCCCTAACTGGTCCACGAAGGTACGGTACTGGCCGAGGTCGGTCATGGCCTCGGGAAACACCATGTCGGCACCGGCCTCGACGCAGGCCGCGGCCCGCTCCAGGGTGGCGTCCATGCCCTCCACGGCGAGGGCATCGGTACGCGCCATGATGACGAAATCGTCGCGGCGGGCATCCACCGCGGCCTTGATGCGGTCCACCATCTCGGCCTGGGATACGATGGCCTTGCCCGGCCGGTGGCCGCAGCGTTTGCTCTGCACCTGGTCCTCGATGTGGATGCCGGCGGCGCCGGCGCGCATCATCTCCCTTACCGTACGGGCGATGTTGAAGGCGCCGCCCCAGCCGGTGTCGGCATCCACCAGCAGGGGGAGGTCCGTGGCGTAGGTGATGCGGCGCACGTCGATGAGCACGTCTTCCAGGGAGGTGATGCCGAGGTCCGGCAGGCCGCAGGAGGCGGCGGCCACACCGCCCCCCGACAGGTAGATGGCCCGGAAGCCGGCGTGTTCGGCGAGCATGGCGTGGTAGGCATTGATGGCGCCCACCATCTGCAGGGGGCGTTCGGCGGCGAGGGCGGTCCTGAGGCGTTGTCCGGGGCTGCTGGTGGTCATGGCGGGTCCTGGGTCGGGTTCGGGTTCGGGGTCGGGGCGGGGGCGGTGGCCGCCGCCCGGGGGTCGAGCTGGCGCTGGGCGTTGAGGCGGGACTGGCGTATGTGGCGGCGCATGAGCAGCTCGGCCAGTTCGCCGTCGCCGTCGGCGATGGCATCGACGATGTGCCGATGCTCCGTCAGGGCATGGGTGACCCGCGGGCCGGCGGTGCCGAACTGGGCGCGGTACATGCGCACCTGGGAGTAGAGGTCGCGCCAGAACACCTCGATGAGCTTGCGGTTCCTGCTGCCCTGGATGATGCAAAAGTGAAAATCGAGATCGCCCCCCTGCTGGTAGTAGACCGGGGCCTCCCGCCCCTCCATCTCGCGGCGCTGGGCATCCAGCAGGCGGCGCAGATCCGCCACCTCGGTGGCGGACATGTGTTGGGCGGCGAGGCGGCAGGCCATGCCCTCCAGGGCCTCGCGCACGTAGTAGATTTCGAACAGCCCCTCGAGGGTGAGCTCCGCCACCCGCGCCCCGACGTTGGCGCGGCGCACCACCAGCCCCGAGGATTCCAGGCGCCGGATGGCCTCCCGCAGGGGACCCCGGCTCACGCCGTGGATACGGGCGAGCTCCGGCTCGCTGATCTTGCTGCCGGGTGCCATGCGGCCGTCGACGATGGCATCCTGCAACTGCTGGAACAGCCTGTCGGCGAGGGTGGTGGCGGTGGGTTCCGGGTTATCCATCGTTGCCTGATATTGTCGACACTCTATCGGATTTTTGTCGCTTAAAACGGATAAAACCATTGACTGCATGGGATGAAATTCTATAATTGTCGACATCTTTGTCAAGTGTGATCGATGACAACACCAGCGGAGAAAGCCTGATGCCAAGCTATGTCGTCCCCCTCGAGGAGTTGGGAAAGGATGATGTGGACCGCGTGGGGGGCAAGAACGCCTCCCTCGGCGAGATGATCCGTCATCTGGGAGAGGCGGGGGTGGCGGTGCCGGGAGGTTTCGCCACCACCGCCGAGGCCTATCGGGACTTCATCAGCCACAACCACCTCGATGCCCGTATCCACGAGTTGCTGGATGCCCTGGACGTGGATGACGTCACCCGGCTGGCCGAGGTGGGGCGCCAGTTACGTCAGTGGATCGCCGAGGCGCCCCTGCAACCGGCCCTGGACCAGGCCATCGACGAGGCCTATGGGCGCATCATGGCCGACGGCGAGCACGCCGTGGCCGTGCGCTCGTCGGCCACCGCCGAGGACCTGCCCGATGCCTCCTTCGCGGGCCAGCAGGAGACCTTCCTCAACGTCAACGGCCTGGCCCAGACCAAACGGGCCATCAAGGACGTCTTCGCTTCGCTGTTCAACGACCGCGCCATCTCCTACCGCGTGCACCAGGGCTTCGACCACCGCGAGGTGGCGTTGTCCGCCGGGGTGCAACGCATGGTGCGCAGTGACATCGGCGCCAGCGGCGTCATGTTCACCCTGGATACGGAGTCGGGCTTCGCCGACGCGGTGTTCATCACCGCCGCCTACGGCCTGGGGGAGACGGTGGTCCAGGGCCAGGTGAATCCCGACGAGTTCTACGTCTATAAGCCGGCCCTGGCGGCGGGTCGGTCGGCCATCCTGCGGCGTACCGTGGGCAGCAAGGCCATTCGCATGGTGTATGCCGACAGCGATGATCATCACGGTACGGTGAGGGTGGAGGAAGTACCCGAGGCCGAACGCCGGCACTTCTGCATCGACGACGACGAGGTCCATAGCCTGGCGCGCCAGGCCCTCACCATCGAGGAGCACTACGGCTGCCCCATGGACATCGAATGGGTCAAGGACGGCGAGGACGGGCGGCTCTACATCGTGCAGGCCCGGCCGGAGACGGTGCAGAGCCGGCGCGCCCGGGTACTGGAGCGCTTCCATCTCCAGGGTGCCGGTCCGGTGCTCTCCGAGGGCCGCGCCATCGGCCAGCGCATCGGCGCCGGCAAGGCCCGCATCGTCGAGGGCATCCACGAGATGTCCAAGGTGGAACCCGGTGATGTGCTCATCACGGACATGACGGATCCGGATTGGGAGCCGGTGATGAAGCGGGCCTCGGCCATCGTCACCAATCGCGGCGGCCGCACCTGTCATGCCGCCATCATCGCCCGCGAGCTGGGGATCCCGGCGGTGGTGGGCTGCGGCGATGCCACCACGGCCATCCTCGAGGGCGTGGATGTGACGGTGTCCTGTGCCGAGGGCGACGCCGGTCACGTCTATGCAGGGCTCCTCGACTACGAGATACGGCGCACCGAGCTCGACGCCATGCCCGAGCTGCCCCTCAAGATCATGATGAACGTGGGCAACCCGGATCAGGCCTTCGATTTCGCCGGCCTGCCCAACGCCGGGGTGGGCCTCGCGCGGCTGGAATTCATCATCAACCGCGCCATCGGCATCCATCCCAAGGCGTTGCTGGAGTTCCCTAGCCTGCCCGCCGACCTCAAGCAGGAGGTCAGGGAGCGCATCGCCGCCTATGGCGATCCCGTGCGCTTTTACGTGGAACGCCTGGCCGAGGGTATCGCCACCATCGGCGCGGCCTTCGCCCCCAATCCGGTGATCGTGCGGCTGTCGGACTTCAAATCCAACGAGTATGCGAACCTCCTTGGCGGGGAGCGCTACGAGCCCGACGAGGAGAACCCCATGCTGGGCTTCCGGGGCGCCTCCCGCTACCTGGCGGACAGCTTCCAGGACTGCTTCGCTCTGGAATGCGAGGCCATGGCCAAGGTACGCAACGACATGGGGCTCACCAACGTGGAGGTGATGATCCCCTTCGTGCGCACAGTGGAGGAGGCCAGGGGGGTGGTGGATCTGATGGCGGCCAACGGCCTGGTGCGGGGAGAGAATGGCCTGCGGGTGATCATGATGTGTGAGCTGCCCTCCAACGCCCTGCTGGCAGACCAGTTCCTCGAGCACTTCGACGGCTTTTCCATCGGCTCCAACGACCTCACCCAGCTCACCCTGGGCCTGGACCGGGACTCCGGCCTGGTGGCCCGTATCTTCGACGAGCGCAACGACGCGGTGAAGGCCCTCCTGTCCATGGCCATCGAGGCCTGTCACCGGGCGGGCAAATACGTGGGGATCTGTGGCCAGGGCCCATCCGACCACCCCGACCTGGCGCGCTGGCTGCTGGAGCAGGGCATCGACAGCGTGTCCCTCAACCCCGACACGGTCATCGAGACCTGGCTCTATCTGGCAGAGGAGGTGGTGGGGGACTGACGCTCCGGCCCCGGGTCGCCCGGGCCGGACCGGCGCCAATGGATCCATATACCCCATTTGTGCAGGTGAAATGGGGCCATCCTTTTAATTATTCTAACGTTCATGGGGCGAGGCGCTCCACGCCGCATAGACGAAAGGCCGCCTCGCCCCTGAACGTTCCCTCACCCCAGCCCTTTCCCGAAGGGAGAGGGGGACATCGTGTGCCTGCGGCAGGTCGTTCACGTTAAAGGCACCGCACACACCGGCGGGGCCGCCCACGGGCGGCGTCACCGGAACCTTCGTTTGAACACGGGGCGTCTGCCCCGACAGGAACAGGAGACAACCATGTCAGGTACTTTCTCATTCAAGGCGGATACGCTGGTTCATAAGCCGGAGGACCCCGGCTACCGGGTGGGCTGGAAGTACAAGTATCAGTTCGAGAAGGGCCATCTCGATGAGGAAATGACCTATGGGGAGGCGCTGAAGAAGAGTTCCGAGCTGGCGGCCAAGGAGCCCGACAAGACCTTCTGGCCCGAGATGGTGCTCACGCCCAATTTCTGACGCCTTATATATATGTGTCAGCCGAACCCCGCCCCGCGCGGGGTTTTTTACGCCCCCAGGTCCACCACCACCCGGCCCGTCACGCCGCCGCCCAGGATGGTATCCATATAGGGGTCGAGTCCCTCCAGGCCCACCACCGTGGCCAGGCCGTCGAGCCCGGCGGGCCTCCAGTCGGTGGCCAGATGCCGCCACACCCGCCGGCGCCGCTCCATGGGGCAACCCTGGGAATCGATACCCGCCAGGGTGATCCCCCGCAGGATGAAGGGAAATATGGTGAGATGGAGATCCGTCGAGGCCACCATGCCGCAGCAGCTGACCACCCCGAAGGGGTGGGTGGCCTTGATGCCCGATACCAGGAGTTCGCCCCCCACCGTGTCCACCATGCCGGCCCAGCGGGGCCGCGCCAGGGGGCGGGCGCCGTCCTCCAGGGCCTCCTCGCGGCTGATGATGCGGGTGGCGCCCAGGGACTCCAGGGTGGTCGCGGCCTCGGGCTTGCCCGTCACCGCCACGGCGGCGTAGCCCAGGCGGGCCAGGATGGCCACGGTGAGGCTGCCGACGCCGCCGCTGGCCCCGCTGACCAGGATCTCGCCCTGGGCCGGGGTGACCCCGTTGGCCAGGGCCGCCACCGACAGGCCGGCGGTGAGGCCCGCCGTACCGAGGATCATGCTCTCCTTGAGGCTCAGTCCCTCGGGCAGGGGCACCACCCACGCCCCGGGTACGCGTATGTACTGGCCGAAGCCCCCTGGCGTATCCATGCCGAGGTCGTAGCTGGTGACGATGACCTCATCGCCTTCGGCGATGCCGGGTGCGGTGCTGGCCGCCACCACCCCGGCGGCGTCGATGCCGGGGGTGTGGGGATAGTGGCGGGTGATGCCCCTGACCCCGGTGGCGGACAGGGCGTCCTTGTAGTTGAGGGACGACCATAGCACCCGCACCAGTACCTCGCCGGCGGGCAGTTCCGCCAGGGAACGGTGTTTGATGGCACGGGTGAAGTTCCCCGCACCATCCGCCTCGACCACCAGCGCCTTGAAGGGATCCTTGATCATGGGAACGGGGCCTCTGGATGAGTATGCCCGCCAGTCTAAGCCAACCCACCCCCTCGGGCGTACCGGCAGCCATGCAACCGGGGGGCGGTGAGCCCCCGGGAGGCCTCAGGGGGCATGGACACCGGGGCTTCCCGACTCCGGGGTGGCGAAACCGTAGCGTTCCTCGAAGGCGTGCATCACCGATTGCAGGTCCGGGCTCAGGCGCTCCCATGCCTGCTGCCGGATCTCCTGGGGTACACCGCCATAGAAGGCCTCGGCCATGGCGCCGGCGATGCAGGCGAGGGTGTCGCTGTCCCCGCCCAGGGAGACCGCGTTCCGCACGGCATCCTCGTAGGAGTTGGAGTCGAGGAAGGCGATGATGGCCTCGGGAACCGTGCCCTGGCAGGAGACGTCGAAGCCGTAGCCGGGGCGGATATCATCCACCGTGCGGGCAAGGTCATAGCCGAAACGTTCTGTGATGGCGGCGCGGATGGCCTCCCTGTCGTGGCCGGTGCGGGCGAGGAAGACGGCCAGGGCGGTGGCCTGGGCGCCCTTGATGCCTTCGGGATGGTCATGGGTGAAGGCCGCGGATCGGGCCGCCTCGGCGACGACGGCCGCCTCGGCGTCGAAGGCGAAACCCACGGGGCCCACGCGCATGGCCGCGCCGTTGCCCCAACTGTGATACGGGCGGGGTTGCGGGGCGAACAGCCAGTGATAGAAATTGCCGCCATAGCCGGCGTTGGGGTGGCGGCGCCCCAACTCCCGCACCGCTTCCTCGTAAGGCCGGCCCCGCAGAATGGCGTCGGCGACGGCCACGGTGAGTACCGAATCGTCGGTGAAGCGGCCTTGGGGGTGGAAGAGGGGAAAGTCCTTGGTCTTTATGGGCGCCGCTTCATAGACGGACCCGATGATATCCCCGGCTATGGCTCCCAACATGGTTCAAAAGTCCCCCCGCGCGGCCCGTTCGATGAGCTCGTTCAGGGCGGCGCTGACCTCTAGGGCGCCTTCCTTGAGATCCGGGGGCAGCGGCTTGCCACCATGGATCAACATGTCCAGATCCATCATCTGCAGCCACAGGGTGCCGTCGGGATCCGCCACGAGGGCGATGCGACAGGGCATGAAGGCGGTATAGGTGTTGTTGTAATCCGCCATGAGGGCACCCACCCGGGCATCGCAGAAGGAGAAGAAATTGATGTAACGGTAGGGCTCGCCGGTGACCGCCTCCACCTGCTTGTAGAAGGGGGACTCCCCCACGAACAGCAGGTCGAGGTCCACGGCGGCGCTCTTCAAGGACTGGGCCACGTCTTCCGGGGTCAGGCCTTCGTCGACCTTCTCCACCCGCACCAGCGCGGTACCGGGGTCGAGGGTCTCCAGGAAGCGCCCCCCCACTTCCTGGTAGACCCGGAAGGCCTCCGGATCGAGTTTGGCGGCGAAGCTTTGAAACTGGGCATAGCCGACCGCGGCCCCTATGAGGGCGAGGAGGCCGATGAGCGCCAGCAGATTCTTAAGGATATTCATGACACGACTCCGTTATCCGTTGCGACAGATGCCGGAGGAACGAGTCTTCATCGTCCCCCGGCATGTCGCTGGTGTTCGGTGCGGCGGGTTTTGGCCTGGACCACCTTCTAACTGTCGACCACCCTGCCGATTGCGGGCATATGGCGGTGGTGTCACAGAAGGTGTCGCATAATTCTCATCGGCTGTCCAGGTAAAGGCCGATTGAATCCATCCTGGATGAAATCAGCACCCCCCGACCCGCTACACGCCCGGGTCGGGGCCGTGCATTTCAATCGCTCACGCGATTGATGCGACGGTCCATGGCCGCACCATACGGGAGGCGCTGAATGAAGCAGCGCTTCCTTAACGTGAAAGTCGCGCAGCGACACCTGTGGACTCCCTCTCCCCCTGGGAGAGCGCCGGGGTGAGGGACGGACATGGTGCACCTTCCATCCTTCGGGGTGGCCTCGCGCCATGTCCGTTAGGTGAACATGTCGGCGGTGACGTTACGGAACCAGCTGCGCTGGTAGACGGCCTCCCGCTGCTGGATTTCGGCACTGGCGTCACTGGGGGACAGGCCGCCGGCCCCCTCCACGGCGACGATATTGCCGTCCTCGTAGCGGTATACCGCCGCCACCGAGATGCCATGGTCCGGGGCAAGCAGGCTGTAGCAGGTATTGACGTAGGAGGGCTCCGGCGGTTCCCGACCGTTGACCCGGGCGGCGATCACCGCGGCACACACCTTGCCCTGGGAGTTGGCCGCATAGCCCGATTTCGGCATGGCGCCCGCGACGCAGGAATCACCGATGACGAAGACATCCTTATGGATGGAGGACTCGAAGGTACGCTGGTCCACGGGGCACCAGCCGGAGTCGTCCACCAGCCCGCTGCGGGTGGCCACGGCGCCGGCGCGCTGGGGCGGAATCACGTTGGCGACGTCCGCCTTGTGCTCGCTGAAGTCGGTGATCAACACGCCCTTCTTGGGATCCACCGCCAGCACCTTGCCATCCTCTGCACCGGATACCCAGGAGATCATGTCCCCGTAGTGGCGTTTCCAGCCGGCGGTGAACAGGCCCTGCTTGGAGAAGCGGGTCTTGTGGTCGAGGATGATGACCTTGGACTTCGGCTTGTGGCGGGTCAGGTAATGGGCGATCTGGGCGGCGCGCTCGTAGGGCCCGGGGGGACAACGGAAGGGATTGGGGGGTGCCGTGATGAACACCGTGCCGCCATCGGCCATGGCCTCGATCTGCTTGCGCAGGAGCAGGGTCTGGGGACCGGCCTTCCAGGCATGGGGCATGGCCTCGGTGGCGGCCTGGTCGTAGCCGTCGATGGCATCCCAGCGGAAGTCGACGCCGGGGGAGACCACCACGTAGTCGTAGGGGAGGGTGCCGCCCCCTTTGATCTTCACCTCCCGGTTGGCGGCATCGATCTCGCTCACCTCGCCCTGCACGGCCTTGACGCCATGGCCCTCGAGGCCGTCGAAGCCGAAGGTGAGGCTGTCGATGGAGCGGTCCCCCGCCAGTACCTCGTTGCTCAGGGGGCAGGACACGAAGGCGGGGTCTTTCTCCACCAGCGTCACCTCGATGCCGGCGTCGGCCAGGCGCAGGTACTTGGCGGCGATGGCGCCGCCGTAGCCGCCGCCGATGACCACGACCCGGGCCTTGGTGGCCCCATGGGCCAGCAGGGGGGGGCCGGCCAGGCCGAGCAGACCCGCGCTACCGGCCAGCTTGATGAACGATCTGCGATTCAGTTGCGACATGCTTTGTTCCTCCGTGGGCGGGTCTTACTGCTGGCTGGCGTAGAAGTGGGCGAGGGACATGAGTTCCTCGTCGCTCAGGTTCTGGCACATGGGCCGCATGACCATGGCAGTGGTCGGTATGGCGGCATGGGGGTTGGCGTAGTCGCGCATCTGGTAATAGAGATACTCGGCGAACTGGCCCGCCAGGTTGGGTACCGTGGGGCTCGGTGCCGTGCCCACCGGGCCGTGGCACATGGCACAACCCTTGTCCGCGTGCAGGGCCCCGCCCTTGCCGGCGAGCTCCGCGTCCAGCTCCTGCTTGCCGGGCGTCCAGGTCTGGGCGGCGAAGAATCCGGCCATGGCCTCGATCTCCTCATCGCTGTAGCCGCGGGCGATACGCCCCATGATGGTGGAATAGCGGGTGCCTTCCTTGTAGTCCATCATCGCCGATTTGAGGTAGGGCTCCGACATGCCGGCGATAACCGGTGCCGCGCCTACGCTCTCGCCATGGGTGCCATGGCAGCCGGCGCAGGTGTTGCTCACCATGGCCGCGTCCACATCGCCGGCCATGGCCGGCACCGCGGCCAGCAGCAGCGCGGCGGCAGTGAAGAGTCGTAACAGATTCCGGGTGTTCATGAGGATTGCCTCCTTCCGTTGAACCATCGTGGTGTGTTCGGCCGAGGGGCCTGCGACTTCGTGCCGGTTCGTGATGCCGGGGTGCCGTGGCCAGGGAGAGCAACGTTCCTGGCACCGCCTCCGGACGCTTATTGGTTGGGTGTATCGAACCGACGTCGCTGGATTCCAAAGACTATGCAACGCCCCTTAAGAAAACCTTAAGCCCGGGAGCAGGCCGGCAAGTGGGGCTGCCAATCAGTAATACTTGACACTCATCATTTCCCTTGACCTATTTTTAGTGTTGCATCAGCAGCACGCCGTGTCGGGCATCGGCAATCAACACCTGGTGGCGAGAGTGCAGAATGGGGTAACGGGCTTCGCGGAAGGGGGAAGGGGATATGGGCAGGTGCGCGTCGGCTCGGGGTAGACCCGGCCAGCTGTTGGTGACGGTGCTGTTGCTGGCGGTGTCTCTGCTGCCGGGCGTCGGGGAGGTGATGGCCCAGGGTGGTGAGAACTGCCTCATGTGCCATGGCCAGGACCTTTCCACGAAGGGCCCCGATGGCGAGACCCGCTCCCTCAAGGTGGACAAGGGCGCCTATGAACATTCTGTTCACGGCAAGTTCCCGTGCACCACCTGTCACCAGGACCTTACCGGCGCCGGCATTCCCCACAAGAAGTCCGTGGACCCGGTGGACTGTTCCCGGTGCCATGGCAAGGAGGCGGAGGTCTACACCCATAGCCTTCATGGTGAGGCCCTGGCCGCCGGGGATCCCATGGCGCCCACCTGCAGCGACTGCCATGGCAAGCATGATATCCGCTCGGCGGATGAGGCCGACGCCCGCACCGCGGTAATCAACATCCCCGCCCTGTGCGGCAACTGCCACCGTGAGGGTTCTCCCGTATCCCGCACGCACGAGATCTCCCAGGACCACATCCTCGCCAACTATTCCATGAGCATCCATGGCGAGGGCCTGTTCAGGCAGGGCCTCTCGGTAACCGCCGTGTGCACCTCCTGCCACACCGCCCACGACGTGCGCGACCATACCGACCCCGAGTCATCCATCCATGCGGACAACATCGGCGCCACCTGCGAGCAATGCCATGTCCAGATCGAGGAGGTGCACCGCAAGGTCATCGAGGGCAGCCTGTGGCAGGAAGAGCCGCAGAAGATCCCGGTCTGCGTGGATTGCCATGAGCCCCACAAGATCCGCAACGTGCTCTACCCGGCCGGGGCCGCCAACGCCGATTGTCTGGGTTGCCACGGCGACCAGTCCCTGACCAGGGAGCGCAACGGACAACAGGTGTCCCTGTATGTGGATATCCAGGAGTACAACAGTGGCGTCCATGCAGACACCGCCTGTGCCCAGTGTCACACGGATGTGGACCCCTCCCACGACGAACGGGCCTGTGCGCCCATCGATGAGAAAGTGGATTGCGCGGTCTGCCACGCCGCCGAGGTGGATGCCTTCGCCGGCAGCAGCCACGGCAGGGCCCATGCCCGGGGCGATGCCGATGCGCCCTCCTGTGCCACCTGCCACGAGCCCCACCACACCCTGAGCAGCAGGCAGCCCGCGTCTCCCACCTTTCCCCGCAACCAGCACAAGCTGTGCGGCCAGTGCCACGAGGATGAGGGGCCGGGCCTGGCCGCCCGCGGCGAGGGCGGGGACCTGGTACAGGTCTACACCGACAGCATCCACGGCAAGGGGCTGGTGGAGAGCGGCCTGCTGGTGTCCGCCACCTGCTCGGACTGCCACAGTGCCCATGGCATATTGCCGGCGGACGACCCCGCCTCGAGGGTCCATGCCAGCAACATCACCGCCACCTGCGGCGACTGTCACGATGGCATCGCCGAGACTCTAAAGCACAGCATCCATGCGCCGGGGGTGGGCGATGCCCCGACCGATGCCCTGCCGACGTGCGAGGACTGTCACGCCGCCCATGCCATCACCCGCACCGACGAGGCGGGTTTCCGCACGCGCATGATGAACCAGTGCGGGTACTGTCATGAGAAGGAGGCGGAGACCTTCTTCGACACCTTCCACGGCAAGGTCTCCCTGCTGGGTGCCGCCCAGGTGGCCAAGTGTTCCGACTGCCACGGCACCCACGACATCCTGCCCACCCACCATCCGGACTCCACCCTCAGCCGGGACAACGTGGTGGCCACCTGCGGCGAGTGCCATCCCGGCTCCCATCGTCAGTTCGCCGGCTATCTGACCCATGCCACCCACCATGATCCCGATGAGTATCCATGGCTGTTCTGGACCTTCTGGGGCATGACCGGCCTTCTTCTCGGTACTTTGAGCATCGCCCTCATCCACGCCGTGCTGTGGCTGGTGCGCTTGCTGCTGGACCGCGATGAGTGGCGCGAACACAAGGCTCGTTCGCGCGCCTGCAAGGACACCGCGATGTACCAGCGCTTCGACCGCCTGCAGCGCACCCAGCACATGGTGATGCTGCTCAGCTTCTTCGTGCTGGCCATCACCGGCATGGCCCTCAAGTTCTCCTACACGGAATGGGCCCAGTGGGTCTCCAATGCCCTCGGGGGCTTCCAGGCCATGGGGTATCTCCATCGCCTCGGCGCCATCGTCCTGTTCGGCATCTTCTTCTTCCACCTGTGGGACGTGTGGCGGCGCAAGCGTGCCTCGGGCCAGACCTGGAAGGAACTCCTCACCGGCCAGAACTCCATCCTGTTCAATGGCCGTGACCTTCCCGAGTTGAAGGCCAACCTGAAATGGTTCTTCGGCATGGGCCCGCGGCCGCGCTACGGTCGCTATACCTATTGGGAGAAGTTCGACTACTTCGCCGTCTTCTGGGGCGTGATGGTCATCGGCAGCAGCGGTCTGGCCCTGTGGTTCCCCGAGCTCGTCACTCGGGTATTGCCGGGCTGGGCCATCAACGTAGCCACCATCATTCACAGCGACGAGGCGCTGCTGGCCGTGGGCTTCATCTTCACCATCCACTTTTTCAACGGCCATCTGCGGCCCGACAAGTTCCCCATGGACCCGGTCATCTTCACCGGCCGCACGTCCGTGGACGAGCTCAAGCATGAGCGCCCCGAGGAGTACGAGGCGATGGTGGCCCGCGGTGAGCTGGAGGCCCATATGGTGCCGCTGTGCCCGTCACCCTACGAACGGATCTACAGGTTCTTCGGCCTGAGCGCCCTGGCCCTGGGGTTGACCCTCATCGTGCTGATCGTCTACGCGATGCTGTTCGGTTACCGCTGAGCCTGCCCCGGGCCGCCTCGGCACCCGGTGCGAGGGGCCGGGGCGGGAACAGGCTGACGTGGCGGGGCCGCCGCCGTCTGTGACAAGATAACCGCGCAGGGAGGCGTCCCTTAAAAACCTTAACAGCGGAGGCCGTGGCATGCGTATGAGGACCTGGTGGGGCGGAGCGACTGTGCTCATGCTCGCGGCGTTGGGGCTGGCCGCCCTGGGTGCCGGCAGCATCGTGGCCTATGAGTACAGCAACAGCGACCACTTCTGCACCAACGCCTGCCACGCCGTCCATCCCGAGGAGCCGGTGGCCCACCAGGAGGCGGCCCATGCCCGGGTGGACTGCGTGGAATGCCATATCGGGCGCCTGCCTACCCTCAAGGCCATGATGGCCAAGACGGAGCACTTCCACGAGCTGTGGGGGATGATCGTGGGCTACGAGCGCCCCACCATCTCCACCACCCTCAAGCCCTCGCGCCAGGCCTGCGAGACCTGCCACTGGCCGGCCGCCACCCACTCCGACACCCTGCTGATCAAGAAGCGCTATGACACCGATGCCGAGAGTACCGAGACCACCATTCGCCTGACTCTCCATACCGGCTTCGACGTGTTGCGCCAGTCCGAGGCCCAGGGCATCCATTGGCACGTGGAGAACCCGGTAGAGTACGTGGCGACGGATATCCGCAACCAGGAGATACCGTGGGTGCGGGTGACCCATGCCGATGGCAGTCAGGATACCTGGACCGATCCTACCGCCGGCGCCGCGGTGGACCCCGCCGATGCCCGCGTCATGGATTGCCTCGATTGCCACAATACGGTGGGTCATCCCTTTCCCAATCCCGAGGACAAGGTGGATTCGGCCATTGCCCATGACCGCATGGACCGCCGCAAGCTCCCCTATCTCAAGGCGCGCTCGGCGGAGCTGGTGGAAAAGGCGGTGGCCCTCGGTGCCGAGGGCGAGGCCACCGATGACGCCGTGGCCGCCCTGGTGGCCGAAGTGGCGGCAGACTATCGCGAGGAAGACAAGGATCCCGCTGCCGTGGCCGACTTCGAGGAGACCATGACGGATATCCTGCACAAGAGTACCTTCGACGCCGCAGGCGTAACCTGGCGTTCTTTCCCCGACAACTCCGCCCACAAGGACTTCGCCGGCTGCTTCCGCTGCCATGACGGCAAGCACCTCAACGACGAGGGGCAGGCCATCCCCCTGCAATGCAATATCTGCCACGACATACCGGCGGTGAAGCGCGAGGGCGGGCCCGAGCCGGTCACCTCCACCAAGATCCCCGGTGTCAAACAACCCCCCAGCCACCTCGAGCCGAACTTCATGCATGAGCACCGCTTCCAGCTCGACGCCACCTGCTCCGCCTGCCATGGCGAACTGGAGTTCGGCCGCGAAGGCGGTTCCTTCTGCTCCAATCCCGCCTGTCACGGCCGGGAGTGGCCCGAGGTGAATCTCAACGTGACCCGGGACGGTTGAAGGCCCGGGACAGCTGAAGGGTTGTTCCCGGTGAAAGACGGCCGCGCGTGGTGACCTGGCAGGGCCTCCCCGGGTTGCGTGGGGCTGCTTGGAATCTTCAGGGCAGACTCTCTACACTCGCCCAGCGTTGCCGGAGGTTCACCGCTGGTGGTCCCGGGGGTCTCCAGCCGATCCTGAGCCACGGCCATCGGATAAGGTTCATGGGTCACGCGGCCCCAGAACGGCGCCGTCCGCCGGTATTGCGGACTGCATGGGGGTCGATCAGATTTCATCGTCGAACGTCCGCTACCATGGGCGTCCGTCACCAACAGGAGGAGTAGAAAAACATGAAAACCAAACTCGCTAAACTGATTTTCTCCGCGGCCTTCTTCATGGCGGCCACGGGTGCGGCCCACGCCGCGGGTGATGCCGCCGCGGGCGAGGCCCAGGCCCAGTCATCCTGTGCCGGCTGCCATGGGCCCGCGGGGGAGGGCAGTGGAGGCAACCCCGCCATCGCCGGCATGGAGCCCGAGGCCTTCACCGAGGCGGTCAAGGCGTACCAGAGCGGGGCCCGGGCCAACCCCCTCAAGCAGGCCCTCATGAGCCCGTTGTCGGACGGGGACATCGCCAATCTGGCGGCCTATTACGCCAGCCTCTAGTCGGACGCCGGTTTAATCCGGCCACGGTGAGTCAGCCCGGCCCGGTACTCCGGACCGGGCTATTCTCGCTTTTCGAGCGGCCGCCGATGGATGGGGCGACCTTTCCCGGGCCGTGGCGGGCCCAAGCCCCGGGTGGCCCTGGGCCTGACAAGGACAGACTCACCCATGGGCCACACGGAAATGGGTGCATGGGCGATTTCTTAAGGCCTTCTTAAGTTTTTCTTAAGATTAGACGGTTATCTTTGCAGGTAATTGGGTACTGCGTTGCAGGAATATGACGCCATGAGGTTCTGAAGAGACATTGGACTCTTCGAGGGCCCGGTGGCATGGGTCGCTCCACGGCGCCCCGTGGGGGAGGCCTCTTTCAGGGCAAGGGGCACTGAGGGATCAAGCCATTGTTCCCGCGCAAGCCCTACGCGATGCAGGAACGGTCCTGCCGGTGGGATGCATTGAAACGAGGGGAGATATAAAGATGACTGCCACTTCCAGGCTGCGGCACGCTAAACCGGTACATTGGCTCAACCTTCTTACCCTGGCTCTCGTCTTGGGACTGGCCGGCTGCGGCGGTGGCGGCGGCGGCGGCGGTGACGTCGTCGGCGGCGGCGGCGGCGGAGGGGGCGGCGGTGGGGCCGATGGCCTGGTGGCC
>JAABTG010000049.1 GCA_011389995.1 Thiotrichales bacterium | reverse complement strand
CCTTCGTCGATGCCGCACCCCAGGACTGACATGCCCGGCCGCCACCGCTTTGGCCCGCGCCCCCGCCGCGGCTGGGCGGCCGTCATGGTGCTCCCCCTGGTGCTCGCCCTCGGGCCGGCCGGGCCGGCGGGTGCCGTCCCTGCGGCGGTCGCCGGCACGACCCTGCCGCTGCCCGAACATACGGCCCGTTACGCGGTGTTCAGGAAGGGCTCGGAGGTGGGTCATCTGGATATCGAGCTCACCCGCCACGAGGACGGCAGCTACCGCTACGTGGCGGATACCACCGCCACCAGCCTGCTGTTGCGCATCCTCGGCCTTGCCCTCGGCGAGGAGGGCCGGTTCCGCTGGGCGGCGGGCACCATCCGGCCCCTCGGCTACGAGCAGATGGTGCGCCGCCCCGGCCGCAACAAGCACTGGCAGGCCCGTTTCGACTGGCAGGCCCTGCGTGCGCGTGGCGACAGCCATCGCGGTCCCATCGATGTGGCACTGCCCTCCGGAGTCCTCGACCCCTTGACGGTGCGGCTGCAACTGGCCGTGCGTCTGGGGGCGGCGCGCCTGGGGGCGGGCGGCGAGCCGGCGCCGCGGTACCGCTTCCACGTCCTGGAGCGCGACGAAGTGGAGGTCCAGGCCTTCGTGGAACGGGGCCGCGATGCCGTACCCTACGACGACGGCTGCCTGCCGGCCACCAAGCTGGAGCGCCTGCGGGACGGCGAAAGTCGCGGCGACTACTCCTGGCATGCCGAGGCCTTCCACTGGATGCCCGTGCGCATCCTCCAGGTACGTGATGGCGAGCACAAGATGGACCTGCGGCTGCGCCACACCTCCCTGAACCTGGACCCGCGCCCCTGCCCGCCGTGACCCGGCAGGGCGGCCCGGCACCAGCGGACACGGCGGCCCCCGCCGCCGGCCTCGCGGCCCGGCAACTGCGCAAGGCCTACCAGGGGCGTACCGTGGTGGCCGATGTGAGCCTGGACGCGGGCCCGGGGGAGGTGGTGGGTCTGCTGGGGCCCAACGGTGCGGGCAAGAGCACCTGCTTCCACATACTGGCGGGCCTCGTCCCTGCCGATGGCGGGACCATCACCCTCGGCGAGGAAGACATCACCCACGCCGACATGCACCGACGCGCGGAACTCGGCCTCGGCTACCTGCCCCAGGAGACCTCCGTCTTTCGCCGCATGACCGTACGCGACAACCTGCTGTCCGCGCTGGAACTGCGCCCCGGCCTCGATGACGGGGCCCGCGAGACCCTGCTGGAGGAACTGCTGGCGGAATTCCGCCTCGGCCACCTGGCCGGCGAATACGGGCTGTCCCTGTCGGGCGGTGAACGGCGGCGGCTGGAGATCGCCCGGGCCCGGGCCACCGCGCCGCGCTTCATGCTGCTGGACGAGCCCTTCGCCGGCATCGATCCCGTCTCCATCGCCGAGCTTCAGGCCATGGTGCGCCTTCTCTCCGGGCAGCATATCGGCGTGCTCATCACCGACCACAACGTGCGTGAGACCCTCGGGATCTGCCAGCGGGCCTTCATCATCGACGGCGGCCGCGTGCTGGCCGCGGGTACCCCGGAGGAGGTGCAGGCCAACCCCCGGGTGAGGGAGACCTACCTGGGGCGGGACTTCCGCCTGGGCTGAGGCCGGCGCCGGGGCCTGAGCGCCACCCGCTTGACCGGATTTTTGCCTTGGGTCACGCTCGGCGCTCCATCATCAGGGGAGGCGTGCTGTGGAACATCGACAACTCGGCAGATCGGGGCTCAAGGTACCGGTGTTGAGCCTGGGCACGGGCACCTTCGGCGGCAGGGGCGAGCTCTTCAAGGCCTGGGGCACCACCGATGTGGCGGCGGCGACCCGCCTGGTGGACATCTGCCTGGAGGCCGGGCTCACCCTTTTCGACACCGCCGACATCTACTCCGACGGCGCCGCCGAGGAGATCCTGGGCCAGGCCATCAAGGGTCGGCGCGACCAGGTGCTCATCTCCACCAAGGGCACCTTCCCCCTGGGGGACGGGCCCAACGACATGGGCTCTTCCCGCCATCACCTGACACGGGCCGTGGAAGGCAGCCTGCGCCGCCTGGGCACGGACGTCATCGACATCTACCAGCTCCACGGCTTCGACGCCGTGACCCCGGTGGAGGAGGTGTTGAACACCCTCGACGACCTGGTGCGGGCGGGCAAGATCCGCTACGTGGGGGTGTCCAACTTCTCGGGCTGGCACCTGATGAAATCCCTGGGGCTGGCCGAACGCTACAACCTGCCCCGCTACGTCTGCCACCAGGCCTACTATTCCCTGGTGGGTCGGGACTACGAGTGGGAGCTGATGCCCCTGGCCCGGGACCAGGGGGTGAGCGCGGTGGTGTGGAGCCCCCTGGGCTGGGGCCGCCTCACGGGCAGGATTCGCCGCGGCCAGCCCCTGCCCGAGGGCTCCCGCCTGCAAAACAAGCTGGTGGTGGACGTCGGCCCCCAGGTCCCCGAGGAGTACCTCTACACCGTGGTGGACGCCCTCGACGCGGTGGCCGCAGAGACGGGCAAATCGGTGCCCCAGGTCGCCCTCAACTGGCTGCTCCAGCGCCCCACGGTGGCCAACGTCATCATCGGCGCCCGCAACGAGGAGCAGTTGCGCCAGAACCTCGGCGCCGTGGGCTGGGACCTGACGCCCGAACAGGTGGCCCGCCTCGACGCCGCCAGCGCCGTCCCCGTCCCCTACCCCTACTGGCACCAGCGCGGCTTCGCCGAGCGCAACCCCTTCCCCGTGGATCTGGGTTGATGCCGGCCGGGCCCGGAGACGGGGACGACGCCCCCCCGTCCTTGGGTGTCCCACCAGCCCCCGCCACCGCCGCGGGGGGCCGAGCCCGGTAAGGTAAAGCCCGGGCGGACGGTTCTATACATCAGGACAGGGGCCGGCTGCCGTGAACGGTGCCGTGCGCCCCTTACACGCCCAGCTTCCGGAGGCCCCGATGGTCCGTTACTGGTTCTTCGCCATCGCCGCTATCGTCCTTTTCCTCGTGGCGGCGGTGAGCCTGGCCTGGCCACCCATGGCCTGGTCCCTGGTGGTGATACTGCCACTGTTCCTGCTTGGCCTGCGGGATTCCCTGCAGCGCGGCCATACGGTACTGCGCAACTTTCCACTTATCGGCCACGGCCGCTACTTCATGGAGATGGTGCGCCCCGAGATCCAGCAGTATTTCATCGAGAGCAACATCGACGCCTATCCCATCGAGCGCGAGTTCCGCAGCGTGGTCTACCAGCGGGCCAAGGGAGAACTGGAGACCAAGCCTTTCGGTACCCAGCGTGATGTCTATCGGGTCGGCTACGAATGGGCCGCCCATTCCGTGGCCGCCAGGGAGCCGCCGCCCGAGGAGCCCCGGGTGACCATCGGCGGACCCGATTGCCGCCGGCCCTACCCGGCGGCACTCCTAAACGTATCCGCCATGAGCTATGGCGCGATGTCGAAGAACGCGGTGCTGGCCCTCAACCGAGGGGCGAACAAGGGACGCTTCGCCCACAATACCGGCGAGGGGGGGATCTCCCCCTATCACCTGGAGGCCGGCGGCGATCTCATCTGGCAGATCGGCACCGGCTATTTCGGCTGCCGCACCCTGGACGGGCGCTTCGACGAGGACCGCTTCGCGGAGCAGGCCGCCGGCGAGACGGTGCGCATGATCGAGTTGAAGCTTTCCCAGGGCGCCAAACCCGGCCACGGCGGCGTCCTCCCCGGCATCAAGGTGGATGCCGAGATCGCCCGTATCAGGGGTGTCCCCGCAGGCCAGACAGTAGTCTCCCCTCCCCACCATACCGCCTTTTCCACCCCCGTGGAGCTGTTGCGGTTTCTGGCCCGCCTCAGGTCCCTGGGCGACGGCAAGCCCGTGGGCTTCAAGCTGTGCGTGGGGCACCGCAGCGATCTCTTCGCCCTGTGCAAGGCCATGCTGGAGACCGGCATCACCCCCGACTTCATCACCGTGGACGGTGGCGAGGGGGGGACGGGAGCGGCCCCCCTGGAGTTCTCCAATTCCCTCGGCATGCCGGCCCGGGACGCGTGGATTTTCGTCCACGGGGCCCTACGGGGCGTGGGCCTGCGGGACCGGGTGCGCATCATCGCCAGTGGCAAGATCCTCACCGGCTTTCATATCATTCGGGCCCTCGCGGTGGGTGCCGACCTGTGTGCCTCGGCCCGGGGGATGATGCTGGCGTTGGGCTGCATCCAGGCCTTGCGCTGCAACACCAACCACTGCCCCACGGGAGTGACCACCCAACGGCCCTCCCTGGTCTACGGCCTCGACGTGAGGGACAAGACCGAGCGGGTCTACCGCTTCCAGCGGGAGACCGTGCGGGGTGCCCTGGAGCTCCTCGGCGCCATGGGGCTCCAACGGCTGGAGGACCTCCGGCCCGAACACATCTTTCGGCGCATCGATGACCTGCGCATACGAAATTTCGGGGAGATCTACGACTTCCTGGAACCCGGCCAACTGCTGGATGGTCATGATCTGCCTCCGGGCATGGACCGGGAATGGGCCCTGAGTCGCCCGGACCGCTGGTTCGTGGGACCCGAGGGGGGCCAGTACGGCGGCGCTTCCCTGCGCTGAACCGGCGACCGCAGACGCGGCGACGCTCACCCCCTG
>JAABTG010000048.1 GCA_011389995.1 Thiotrichales bacterium | reverse complement strand
CTCTACTCGGGGCCCCTCGGCCTGCTCATCTACCGTTACTCGGGGCGCAAGGAGATCCCCAACGACTCCATCTGGCGCAAGGGCTTCCGCTCGGTGGCCCATTGCTACTCGGGTTGCGGCGCCGGCGAGGTGACGGGGATGATGGTCGCCGTGGGCCTGCTGGCCCTCGGCAACTGGGGCGCCGCCCTCACCACCCTGGGCTTCGCCTATGTCTTCGGCTACGCCATGACCTTCGGGCCCCTGGTCCAGGCGGGCGTGCCGGTCAAGCGCGCCCTCATCGACACCTTCTACGCCGACACCGCCACCATCGCCGCCATGGAGGTGACGGCCATCGGCGTCGACCTGTGGCTCGCCGCCGAGGCCACCATGGGCGACATCCTGTTCTGGACCTCCCTCATCGTGTCCCTGACCATCGGTCTGGTGGCCGCCTATCCCGTCAACCTCCTGCTCATCGCCCTCGGCGTGAAGGGCGGCATGGGAGACCCCCGGGATACCGAAGGCGGACACACCCACGCCCACTGAAGACCGCGACGGCGGATGGGCCGTGGGCGGCGGCGGCGGCCGGCCGCCTTGCCGCTCCCCTCCCGCAACGCCCTTCCCCGCCAGACACCGCCGCCGATGCGGCAACCGTTCCTCAGCCCCGCCCCGCCGGTGGTGGCACCGGGGCTTACCCCTCCACTTGGTAGCTGTGGCGGTGCGCGGACACCAGGCAGGGGGCCGGCGTGAAGGCGGCCATGCGGCGCCGGGATTCCTGGAACTGTTCCGCCAGGGCCGCGAAACTCAGGCGCGTGCCGAGGGCGGCCAGGGGGTCGTACCAGTCACGGTCCCGGGGCGCCGCGGTGTAGCGCAGGTCCAGGTCCACCCGCTCCTCCGCCTCGTTGGCCAGGCGCACCAGGGTGACCATGGCCGCCGGCACCGAGACGGTGTCGAGGGCATCGTCCAGGCGCTCCACCAGGGCGCGGTCCCAGCCCATGCGGGCGTAGAGGTGAACCACGCGCTCTACCGCGGTGCTGGAGCCCCGGCGCAACCAGGCCCGCTTCTCCGGGGTGATGGCCGCCCCCGGTAAGGGGAAGCGCCCCCCGGCGTAAGCGGCGTGGAGCAGCCCGGTGGCCACCGCCGGTACCGCGGCCCCATGGGCGGCCAGCAGGGAGGCGGTGCCCACCAGGTGGTTGACGAAGGGCTTGCCGCAGGCCCGGAAGCGATGGGCGAACAGGGTCACGGCAGAACCATAGCAGCGGGCCACGAGGTCCAGTTCATCCGCGCCATAGCCGAGGTCCTGGAGCTGGTTGAAGAGCTGGGTGTTGGTCTGGGCCGGCAGGCCGGGGCCCAGGGTCACGGGCTGGGGCTCCCCCGCCACCTCGCGACCCAGGTCCACGGCGCGGCGGGCGCGGGCCATCCACTCCAGTTGCTTGACGATCATGGGGCTGTCGGGGTCCATATCCCACTTGGCGGCGAAGTGGGCGAAGCCCTCCCGGGCCCGCGTCTCGCCCCAGCGCAGGCGGAAATAGGGCAGGTCCGACACCGCGTAGTCCCGGTACTTGAGGTAGGTGACCACCGCCGCCGGCTCCGTGTACACCGCGCCGCCGGCCGCCGCCACGGCAAGGGCGAGGTCCACGTGCTCCGGCGCGCACAGCAGGGCCTCGTCCAGCCCCCCCAGGCGTTCGAGCTCCCGGCGGCGCACCAGCATGCAGTGGAACTCCACGTAGTCGCAGCGCTCCCGCTGGAGGCGACCGCGGGCCTCACGGTAATCCGTAAAGGCGAGCCCGTGGCTCTCGTCGAGGCGCCGCAGCCCGCCGGCCCCGCTCCACTCGAGCCGCCCCCCCGCCATGTGGATCTCCGGCGGGTCCGCCGGCCCTTCCAGGTACAGGGGCCCGACGATGGCCGCGCCCGTCTCCCCGGCACAGCGCTCCAGGGCGGCCAGCCAGCCGGGCTCCACCACCACATCGTTATCCATGAACACGCAGTACTCGTGGGCCCGGGCGTGGGTGAGGCCGAGGTTGCGGGCCTCATTGGGCGTCAGATGACCATCATGGCGAACCAGCCGGAAGCCGTGAACCGCGGCCAGGCGCTCCAGTTCCCGGCGCACGTAGTCGGGCGAGCCGGCATCCACATAGACCAGGTCGAAGGGCTCGGCGGTATGGCGGTAAAGCCCCTCCAGGGCCACCACCGCACAACTGAAGCGCTCCCTGGCGACGACGATGATGGTGGACTCGGGCATGGTTCGGTGGCTCCTGGGTCCCATGGTGGTCATGGCTGGGGGGTATGCTGCATATTAACCATAGTTCCCGCGTCCATGGGCCCCTGTCCCCCAATCCGGGGCGTCGGCCGGGCATCGCGGGAGAATACCCATAACGAAGGCCGCCGGCCCCAGTGCTGCACCATGGGGCTTCGGCCGGGCCCCGGGCAGGCAGGCAGCCATGGCCCCGGGCATCCATCCATAAGGGAATGCAGTCATGTCCTTCCAGGGAATCCTGTTTGCCATCATCGGCGCCATCCTCGGCGGCGCGGCGGAGGGGGAAGGGGGCTTCCTGCTGGGACTCATCGGGGGCTATGGCTTCGGCGCCCTGATGCATCTGAACGCGCGGGTCAGGGACCTCGAACGCCGCCTGCGGGAGTCCCCGCCCGGGGAGCCCGCCCCCACCGCCGCGGCCGCGGCGCATTCCGCCCCGGCGGGCGCCGCCGCCACGACCACCGCACCATGGCTGCCGGGGACCACCAGGCGCCGTCGCAGCCGCCCAGCGGCATCATCGGCCGGGCCGGAGATGGGGGATGGGGGGACGGAGGGCATCGCGCCGGCGCCGGGGCGCGGGAGCGCCATCCTCGAGGGGGCCCTGGGCCGGGTGAGGTTGTTCTTCACCGACGGCAACGTGGTGGTCAAGGTCGGCCTGCTGGTGCTGTTCGTCGGCGTGGGTTTCCTCATCAGGTACGCCGCCGAGCGCAGCCTGGTGCCGGTGGAACTGCGGGTGGCCGCCATGGGCGTGGCCGGGGCCGTGCTGCTGGTGTTCGGGTGGCGGCTGCGGGCGCGCAAACCCGTTTATGGCCTGCTGCTCCAGGGCGGCGGCGTGGGGGTCATGTATCTCGTGGTGTTCGGCGCCGCCCGGCTCTACCATCTCATCCCGGCCGGCGCCGCCTTCCTCGTCATGGTGGCCCTGGTGGCCCTGTCGGGGGCCCTGGCGGTGATGCAGAACGCCCGCTACCTGGCCTTCTACGCCGCCGCCGGCGGCTTCCTCGCGCCGGTGCTGGCCTCCACCGGCGGCGGCAGCCATGTCATGTTGTTCAGTTACTATGGCTTGCTCAATCTGGGCATCGTCGGCATCGCCTGGTACCGCAGCTGGCGCGAACTCAACCTGCTGGGCTTCGTGTTCACCTTCGTCATCGCCAGCCTGTGGGGCGCGCGCTATTACCGGCCGGCCCATTTCGCCAGCGTCGAGCCCTTCCTGATCCTTTTCTTCCTGTTCTTCGTCGCCATCGCCGTGTTGTTCGCCCTGCGCCAGCCGCCGCGCCTCAGGGGCTACGTGGACGGCACCCTGGTGTTCGGCGTGCCCATCATCGCCTTCACCCTCCAGTACGCCCTGGTGAGGGACATGCCCTACGGCCTGGCCTTCAGCGCCCTCGGCCTCGGTGCCTTCTACCTGGTGCTGGCCACCGCCCTGTGGCGCCTGGGGGCGCCGGGCCTGCGCCTGCTCACCGAGGCCTTTCTCGCCCTGGGGGTGGTGTTCGCCTCCCTGGCCATCCCCCTCGCCCTGGACGGGCGCTGGACCTCGGCGGCCTGGGCGCTGGAGGGCGCGGCCATCGTCTGGGTGGGGGTGCGCCAGGGGCGTGTGGCGGCGCGGGCCTTCGGCGTGGCGCTGCAACTGGGCGCCGGGCTGTTCTTTCTCGGGGACCTGGACGCCGGTGCCGGCGACACCCCCGTACTCAACGGCATCTGGGTCGGCGCGGCCCTGGTGGCGGGGGCCGGGCTGTTCACCAGCCACTATCTGTACCGGCACCGGGCCCGTCTGCTGCCGTGGGAGGGCAGGGCCCATATTCCGCTGCTGGCATGGGGCCTGCTCTGGTGGTTCGGCGCCGGGGTCCACGAGACAGGCCGCTTCGTCGCCAACGATCTCCTGGCCCTGAATCTCCTCCTGGCCTTCGTCACCGCCAGCCTGGGGCTCGCCCACCACCTGGAGCGCCGGCTCCCCTGGCCCCCCCTGCGCTACCCGGTGCTCGGCCAGCTCTACGTCATGGTGGCCGTGCTGGCCATGTCCCACGGCCTCCAGGGCGGCCACCCCCTGGCCCATTACGGCTGGCTGGCCTGGCCCCTGGCCTTTGGCGCCCTCTATGCCTTCCTGTATCGCTACCGCGAGGTGGTGGGCGGGGTCGTGCTCCAATGGCAGCACGTCTTCGGCTGCTGGCTGGTGCTGGCCTTCGTGGCCTGGGAGGCCTCCTGGCTGGCCGGGACCGTAGTGGGCGGCGACACCTGGCGCCACGTCATGGTCGGCCTGGCACCGGCGCTGCTCATGGTCGGCCTGCTGAGCAAGGGCCGCGGCCTCGGCTGGCCCATCGCCACCCACTATGGCTGGTACGCCGGCCACGCCGCGCTGCCGGTCATGGCGCTGCTGGGCCTGTACGCCCTGGCCATGGGCCTGCTGCACCCCGGCGATCCCTGGCCCGTCGCCTACCTGCCCCTGGCCAACCCGGTGGACGTCATGGTCGGCCTGGTCCTCTACGTGCTGCTGCTGTGGCGGCTGCAACTGGTACGGGGCAACCTGCCCATGGAGGGGGCCATCGACCCGCGTCTGCCGGGCTATGGGGCGGCGGGTATCGCCTTCGTGTGGTTGAACGGCATCATCGCCCGCACCGTGCACCATGGCCTCGGCGAGGCCCACCACCCGGCCGCCCTCATGCAATCCGTGGTCTTCCAGGCCGCCATCTCGGTGGCCTGGACCCTGGTGGCCCTCAGCGTCATGTCCGTGGCCAGCCGCCGCGCCCGCCGCGAGATGTGGTTCGTGGGTCTCGGCCTCTTCATCGTGGTGATCCTCAAGCTCTTTCTGGTGGACATCTCGCGGCAGAACGAGCTCGTCATGATCCTATCCCTCATAACGGTGGCCGTGCTGGCCATCGTCTTCGGCTATTACCTGTCCCCCCTGCCGCCCCGGGACAAGGAGCAGCAGGCATGATGCCTGCCGGCTCGTTGCTCCTCGCCGCCGCCCTGGCCGGCGCCGTGCATGCCGCCAGCATGGAGGACTTCGCCTACGGCTATGCCCTGGAGACCCAAGGCGATGGAGCCATCTACGGGGTCGACCTGCCCCAGGCGGTCTATGGCGGCCTGACCCGCGCCGATGGCGGCGACCTGCGGGTGTTCAACGGTGCGGGAGAGGCCGTGCCCCATCATATCGAGGGCGTCCCCGACTCCGGCACCCAGGCCCTCCCGCCGGTGGCACTGCCCTTGTTCCCCCTCTACGGCGAGGCCGGCGTCGCGGCGGCGACGGACGAACGGGACGTGCGCATCACCACCGACGAGGGGGGCACCATCGTCGACATCAGCTACGGCGAAGGCCTGCACCGGCCGCCCCGGCTGCGGGGCTACATCATCGATGGCAGCGGCCTACCCGAGGGCCCGCGGATGCTCACCGTGGAGTGGCCGGCGGGCCAGGGAGACCTCCTGACCACCGTCAGGCTGGAGCACAGTGCCGACCTGACCCACTGGCGGCCCCTGGTGGAAGAGGCCACCCTCAGCCACCTGCGCTTCGGCGATCACACCCTGGTGCAGCAGCGCATCCAACTGCCCGCCGCCCCCGCCACCTACCTGCGCCTGGGTTTCCAGGGCGGCCAACCCTTCGAAATCGCCCGCCTCCAGGCCCACTTCCCGGAACGCCCGGGGCACCGGGAACGCCGCTGGACGGCCTTTGCCGTCACCCACCGGGACGACCAGGGGCGGTATGGGTTCGACACCCGGGCGCTGCTGCCGGTGGACCGCGCCAACCTCGCCCTGCCCCGCCCCAACACCCTGGCCCGGGTGAGGATCGAGTCCGCACCCGACCCCGGCGGCCCCTGGACCAGGCGCCACGACGGTCTGGTGTACGACCTCAAGGTGGCGGGCCAGCCCCTCACCACGCCGGACATCCGGGTCGCCCCCACCACCCATCGCCACTGGCGGGTCGACCCCCTGGGCGAGGGCGGGCTGCCGGAGGCGGCCATGGAGCTGCGCCTCGGCTGGGTGCCGGAAAGGTTGCTGTTCGTGGCCCAGGGCGAGGGCCCCTTCGTGCTGGCCTACGGCAGCGGCCGGGTGGGCCGGGTCGACACCCCCCTGTCGCGGTTGATGGAGATGGAGGAGGTCCGGCACCGGCAGCTCGTGCGGATGGCCGGGCTGGGCCCGCCCCTGGCCCTGGGTGACCGCAGCCGGCTGGAGCCCCCCCCACCACCCATGGACTGGAAGCGCCTCAGCCTGTGGGCCGTGCTCGCCCTGGGGGTGGCTCTCCTCGCCTGGATGGCCCTGCGTCTGTACCGGGACATGGAACGAGGCCCATAGCCACGTCCACGGTCAGACCCCGTCCGGCCGCCCCGATAGTGGCCGGACAAAGCTCATGCATCGTCCCGGCCCGGCATGGGACAGGCACGGTCGGCAAGTCGATGGCGGGGTGGCCTCCCAGGGGGTCATGACCGGGGCTTCCTGTATCAACGGGCGCCGTGATTCGTTCGCGAGAGTCTGTATCCATCGCCTGCCATGGTGGGTCCCCGGCCATGCCCTCAAATGTCCTGAGTCGTTTATTCCGGCCATTGGGCATATTCGGGACATGGGAGACACCGATCCCGGGGTCTGCTCAATTCATAGATATGGGACAATGATATAAATGGAAAACATTTAGTGGATCATATGCTTCAGTTCCATACACTCCATTGCTCATTATTTGGGTAGGCGCAAACGAGCGGCGCCTGTTTGAAGAATTGGGCCCCGAGGCCCTGCAACGAGGGAACCGAAGTGTCCCAAGGCATCCTGGATTCGCCCGGCTATCTGTTGCTCGTCGCCCCCGCGGCGATGCTGTTGATCGCCGCCCTGCCCGCCGCCCTGGCCGCCCGGCACCCCCTCACCATGGGGCGCCTGGTGCAGGGCGCCGGCCTGGCCGGCCTGGCCGCCACCCTCGCCGCTGCCGTGTGGGCGGAACTGGCGGCTCCCGCCCTGCCGGCGACCCTGGTGGTGGTGGGTCAGGATACGGGCAGCGTACCCCTGGCCCTGTCGGTGCTGGCGGACCGTCTGACCTTCACCATCCTCGGCCTGGTGGCCCTGCTGTCCGCCATCATCGCCCGCTACAGCACCAACTACCTGGCGGGTGAGGCGGAACAGGGGCGTTTCTTCCGCTGGCTGGCCGCGACGGCGGGTGCCTTCATGCTGGTGGTGATGGCAGGCAACCTGCTGATGTTCGTCATCGCCGTGGTCTTCACGGGCACCGGACTCAACCGCCTGCTAACCCACTACCGGGACCGGCTGCCGGCGCAGATGGTGGCCCACAAGAAGCTGTTGTTCAGCCGCGTCGCCGATGGCTGCCTGCTGGCCGCGGCGCTGCTCATGGCGGCGGGCGGCGGGGGCACGTCCTTCGAAGGCATCGCGGCGACGGCCACGGCCTCCGGCGGTGACCTCGACTGGCAGTTTCATCTCGCCGCCTGGCTCATCGTGGCCTACGCCATCCTCAAGAGCGGCCAGTTTCCCTTCCATGGCTGGCTGTTGCAGGTGATGGAGGCGCCGACACCCGTCTCCGCCCTGCTCCACGCCGGCATCGTCTACAGCGGCGCCATCGCGGTGTTGCGTACCCATGAGCTGTTGCTGGCCGATGGCCATGCCCTCGTGGCCCTCGCGGTGGTGGGGCTGGTCACCGCGGTGGTGGCCTCCCTGGCCATGCTCACCCAGACCGCCATCAAGAGTTCTCTGGCCTGGTCCACCGCCGGCCAGCTCGGCTTCATGCTGCTGGAACTGGGCCTCGGCCTGTTCGTGCTGGCGGTGCTCCACCTCGTCGCCCACTCCCTCTACAAGGCCCATGCCTTCCTGTCCTCCGGCAGCATGGTGGACGTACTGAGGTCCCCCAAGGCCCGCCCGCGGCGCACCGTCGGTGCCGCCGCATGGGCCGGGGCCGTCGCCCTCGGCGTAGCCATGACCTTCGCCATGGGTGCGGCGTGGGGCATCACCCTGGCCAGGGAGCCGGCCCTGCTGGCCATCGGCACCATCGTCTCGGTGGCGGTGGCCCAGCTGCTGATCACGGGCTGGTCGACCACCGCACCGTTGCTGCGGCTAGTGCTGTTATCCCTGCTGGTGACCACCCTCTATTTCGGTCTCCACACCCTCTTTTCCTGGTTTTATGCGGGGGTACTGCAACCCATCCCCGCCCAGGTGCCGGCGAGCCAGTATGTGCTGCTGGGGGTGGTGGCGGCCCTGTTCCTCGGCCTCTCCCTCTTCCAGACGGTGCTCATCAACCGCCCGCCCGCGCCCTGGCTGCTGCGGCTCTATGTGCACCTCTACAACGGCCTCTACACCGACCTCCCCGTGGAGCGCCTGGTGTACCGCGTATGGCCGGCGCGGTTCCGGGACCTGCCCGGCCGCCGGGGGCCGCTGCAGCCATGACCCCGTCACCAACCCAGGCGAGCGCGCCATGACCAACCACACGACCCAGGGTGCGGCGGCCACCGCGGACGAGGCCCGGCGCTGGACCGATGAGGCGGTGGACGCCGTATGCGAGCGCTTCGCGCCCTTCTGGCCCCTCGACGCCATGGTGGCCACCAACCCGTACCTCGGCTTCGTGGGCCAGCACTTCGATGAAGTGGCGGAGTACCACCGACGCGTCGTCGGGCGGCCCATGACCATGAAGCGGGACCTGTTCCGGGAACAGCTGGCCGCCGGGCGCATCACCGATGCCGACCTAGCGGAGGCCCTGGCCCGCGCCGGCTCCGAGATGGACCTTGCGACGCTGCGGGCCGCGGTAAAAGAGCCGGTGGCCGTGGCCATACCGCAGCTCCTGTACTCCAACATGCGGGACGGCCGTTTCCGCCCCAGCCATTCCGGCTACGTGGTCCAGCAGACCAGCCAGTTCTGCGCCGCCTACTACGACCTCGGCCAGGCCATCTGGCCCATGCCCCGCTTCGGCGACGGGCTCTACGAGTCGTGGTGGCACTACACCCTCATGGATCGCAGCCCCCGGGGCATGGACATCCGCAACGTCCCCGAGGCCCTGCGTACCCTGCCGGACTCCCCCCGCGACGCCATCCGCACGGCCGTGGAACGCATGCGGGTGCCCGCGGAACGGCTGGAGGATTTCCTCTTCGTGGCCCTGGCTACCGTGGGGGGGTGGGCCAGCTACACCCGCCACCTGCGCTGGGTGGCCGAGATGGAAGGCGGGCATGACGACGACATCGTCGACCTGCTGGCCATCCGCGTGGTGTGGGAGGCCCTGCTGGTGGCCACCTGCGAGCGGCCGGCCCATCTGGAGCAGTGGATGCGATCCCTCGGCTGCTGGCCCCGGCAGCTGCGCCCCGCCCAGGCGCGGGCCCTGGAGGTGAACCTCATCCTCCAGCGGGCCATGGAGATCGGCTACCAGCGCCGCCTGGTGACGGGGCTGCGCCAGGCCGCCGGGCCCCTCGCCACAGCCGAGTTGCCGCGCCCCGCCATCCAGGCCGCCTTCTGTATCGACGTGCGCTCCGAGGTGTTCCGGCGTGCCCTGGAGACCGCCGATGCCGACATCGAGACCCAGGGCTTCGCCGGCTTCTTCGGCGTCATGGCCCAATACCGTCCCCTGGGCGCCGGCGGCGCGCGGGAACACCTGCCGGTGCTGCTGCCGCCCCGCTACCGGGTGTGCGAGACCGCCGGCGAGCCCGGCCGCACCGAGGCCGTGCTGGGGCGGCGTCGCGGCGTCCTTGGCCTGTCCAGGGCCTGGAAGCAGTTCAAGCTCTCCAGCTCGTCGTGTTTCTCCTTCGTGGAATCCGCCGGCCTGATGTACCTCTTCAAGCTCATCACCGACAGCCTGGGCTGGACCCGCCCGGTGCCCCATCCGGAGACCGCGGGCCTCGGGCCCCGGGACGCCGCCGCCCTTGCCCCCGACCTCGACGCCCGCCAACCGGCCGGCGCCGACGATGGCGGCGGCGGCTGGGGGATCCCGCGGGACGAGCGCGCCGACGTGGCCGCCTTCATCCTCAACGCCATGGGCCTCAAGGCCCGCTTCGCCCCCATCGTGCTGCTGGCGGGCCATGGCAGCTCCACCGTCAACAACCCCCAGCGGGCCGGCCTGGACTGCGGTGCCTGCGCCGGCCAGACCGGCGAGGCCAGCGTGCGCATGGCGGCCCGCATCCTCAACGACCAGGACGTGCGCAACGCCCTGGCTGCCCGCGGCCAGGCCATCCCCGAGGACACCTGGTTCGTGCCGGCGCTCCACGACACCACCACCGACGAGGTACGGCTACTGGACACCGACGCCGCGCCCGCGGCCCTCGCCTCCCGTCTGGAAGGGCTGCGCGGGACCCTGGTCCGGGCCGGCGACATCGCCCGCCTGGAACGCATCCGCCTGCTGGACGCCGAGGTGCCACCCGAAGCCGCCCGGGCCCTGCAGGCGGTGCGCCGGCGCGGCCGCGACTGGGCCGAGGTGCGGCCGGAGTGGGGGCTCACCAACAACGCCTCCTTCTTCGCGGTGCCGCGGGCCCGCACCGCCCACCTGTCCCTGGAGGGCCGCGCCTTTCTTCACGAATACGACTGGCGCCGGGACAGCGGCTTCGAGGTCCTCAACCTCATCATGAGCGCCCCCATGGTGGTGGCCAACTGGATCAACCTGCAGTACTACGGCTCCACCGTGGACCATGACCACCTGGGGGCCGGCAACAAGGTGCTGCACAACGTGGTGGGCGGGCGCATCGGCGTGCTGGAGGGCAACGGCGGCGACCTGCGCCAGGGGCTGGCGCTGCAGTCCCTCCACGACGGCCGGCGCTGGATGCACGAACCCCTGCGCCTGTCCGTGTTCATCGAGGCCCCGCCCCAGGCCATCGACGACGTCATCGCCGGCAACCCCATGGTCCACGACCTGGTGGCCAACGAGTGGCTGCACCTGTTCCGCATCGACGACCAGGGCGAGGTGCAGCGGCGCCGGCCGTCGGGGGACTGGGAAGCGGCCCCGGGGGAACCGACGGCGGCCTGACGCTGCCTCCGTGAGGTGACCGGTTGGGGAAGCGCCGCCGCCCCATTAATGTGCATTAACGGTCGGGATTCGTTACATTCGGCGCCTTGTCAAAGGCAGGGTGCCATTCCATGCTGCTGCGCCATCTGCAATACCTGGTGGCCCTGGGACGGGAGCGGCATTTTGCCAGGGCGGCGGCGGCCTGCTCGGTCACCCAGCCATCCCTGTCTGCGGGCATCAAACACCTGGAGGAAGAACTCGGCCTGCTGCTGGTGTTGCGCGGGCAGCGCTTCGAGGGCTTCACGCCCGCCGGCGAGCAGGTGCTCGCCTGGGCGCGCCGCATCGTCGATGAATGCGGTTCCCTGAAACAGGAGGCCTCGCGGCTGAGGGGTGAGCTGGAAGGGGGAATACGCATTGCCGCAGTGCCCACCGCCCTCACCCTGTTGCCCGTCCTGCTCAATGCGGTGGCCACCAACCACCCGCGGGTCAGGCTCATAGTCCATTCGCGGTCTTCCGACGAGATCCAGCGCGGCCTTCAGGACCATGATCTGGATGCCGGCATCACTTATCTCGACCGCGAACCCCTCGTCAACGTCCGCAGTATTCCCCTGTTCACCGAGCGCTACCTGCTGCTTCTGCCGGCCGCCCTGGCGTCGACGGAGGCAACGGCCATGGCCTGGGCGGACGTACCCCAGCTGCCCTATTGCCTGCTGCCGGGGGATATGCAGAACCGTCGCATCATCGAGGCCCAGCTCCTGGCCGCCGGGATCGAACTCCATCCGGTTATCGAGACCGACTCCGTCGCCTCCCTCGCCGCCCTGCTCAAGACCGGTCAGTGGGCCAGCGTGGTGCCCTACTCCGTCCTGGAACTGCTGCCCGACGACGGCCGCCTCACTGTCCTGGAACTGGTGGAGCCGGTACTCGAGCACACCCTGGGGCTGGTGGTGGCGGCGAGCGAGCCCCTCACCCCCACCGCCCAGGCCCTCATGAACGTCGCCGAGGCCCTTGCCCATGGGCCTGCGGGGATTATTAATAGGTCTTATCTATCAAGTAGTTGATAAAAACACTTTGCCGTTTCCAAAAAATACCGGCTACGCTCTCCAATCAACATAACTCAAACAGGCGGTCCGCAACGCATCGGCGACGAGACGGGCCCCGGTTAAAAAACCACCGAGGAGAGAGCGGATTGAAACGGCAAATGGCGACCACCAGGGACCTGGATCCCGACCTGCCCTACGACACCGAGGCGGTGGCGGGGATCCTGGAGCACTGGCGCGACATCCCGGGCAACCTCATGCCCATTCTCCACGACATCCAGGCGGCCCTCGGATACGTCCCACCCGAGTCCGTACCCCAGATCGCGCGTGCCCTCAACCAGTCCCGTGCCGAGGTGCACGGCGTCATCAGCTTCTACCACGATTTTCGCAGCGCTCCGGCGGGCCGGCGGATCCTGAAGGTCTGTCAGGCCGAGTCGTGCCAGGCCATGGGCAGCCGCGCCCTCACGGCGGACCTCGAGGCCGAGCTGGGATGCGGCCTGGGGGAAACCACCGGCGACGGTGAGGTCACCCTCGAGCCCGTCTACTGCCTCGGGCTCTGCGCCTGCTCCCCGGCCGTCATGATTGGTGATGAACCATTGGGCCGGGCCACGGTGGCGGCGGTAACGGCGCGCCTGGCGGCGAAAGGGGAGGTCAACCCATGAGCGTGACGGTATACGTGCCGCGTGATGCGGCAGCCCTCGCCCTCGGCGCGGATGCTACGGCGACAGCCGTCGAGGCCGAGGCGAAACGACGCGGGGAAGACGTTCACGTGGTGCGCAACGGCAGCCGCGGCATGGTCTGGCTGGAGCCCCTGGTGGAGGTCCAGACCCCCGCGGGCCGCGTGGCCTATGGCCCCGTGGCGCCGGAAGACGTGCCCGGGCTGTTCGACGCCGGCTTCCTCACGGGTGGCGACCACGGCCTCGGCCACGGGCCCACGGACCAGATGGCCTGGCTCAAGGGCCAGGAGCGCCTCACCTTCGCCCGGGTCGGCATCACCGACCCCCTGGCCCTGGACGATTACCTCGCCCACGCCGGCTACCGCGGCCTGAAGCAGGCCCTCGAGCTCACCCCCGCGGAAATCGTCGCCCAGGTGACCGAGTCGGGGCTGCGCGGTCGCGGCGGCGCGGCCTTTCCCACGGGCATCAAGTGGGACACCGTGCTCAAGGCCGAGGCGCCCCAGAAGTATATCGCCTGCAACGCCGACGAAGGCGACTCCGGCACCTTCAGTGACCGCATGATCATGGAGGGCGACCCCTTCGCCCTCATCGAAGGCATGACCATCGCGGGTCGCGCGGTGGGCGCGACCTTCGGCTACATCTACGTGCGCTCGGAATATCCCCACGCCATCCGGGCCCTGCGCAGCGCCATCGACACCGCCCGCGAGGCCGGCTGGCTCGGCAACGACATACGGGGCTCCGGGACGTCCTTCGACATCGACGTGCGCGTCGGAGCGGGGGCCTATATCTGTGGCGAGGAGACCTCCATGCTGGATTCCCTCGAAGGCAAGCGCGGCATGATACGACCGAAGCCGCCCCTGCCCGCCATCGAGGGCCTCTTCGGCATGCCGACGGCCGTCAACAACGTGGTCTCCCTGGCCAGCGTGCCCATCATCCTGGACCGTGGTGCCAAGTACTACGCCGACTACGGCGTCGGCCGCTCCCGCGGCACCCTGCCCATCCAGCTGGCCGGCAACCTCAAGACCCCGGGCCTGGTGGAGAAGGCCTTCGGCGTGACCCTGCGGGAACTCATAGAGGACTACGGCGGCGGCACCGCGAGCGGGCGGCCGCCGCGGGCCGTGCAGATCGGCGGGCCCCTGGGGGCCTACTTCGATGAGAGCCACTTCGACCTGCCCCTGGACTACGAAGAGTTGTCCGAGAACCTCGGCATCGTCGGCCACGGCGGCATCGTCGTCTTCGACGATACCGTGGACATGGCCGAGCAGGCCCGCTTCGCCATGGAGTTCTGCGGCATCGAGAGCTGCGGCAAGTGCACCCCCTGCCGTGTCGGCTCGACCCGCGGCACCGAACTCATAGAGAAGATCATGCACGGCGAAGACAAGTCGACCAACCACCAGCAGCTTCTCGGGCTCCTCGATGTCATGGAGAACGCCAGCCTGTGTGCATTGGGCGGCATGGCGCACCTCCCCGTGATGTCGGCGCTGCGCCTTTTCCCTGAAGATTTCGGCCTGGAGGCAAGCCATGTGGAATGAAATACGCGGCCTGCGTGAGGGCGTCGACTACGGTACGCCGCCGCGCCAGGGCCAGCCCGTGACCCTGACGGTGGACGGTGTCGAGGTGACGGTACCGGAGGGCAGTTCGGTCATGCTGGCTGCCGTCGAGGCCGGGCGCGCCGTACCCAAGCTATGCGCCACGGACATGCTGGAGTCCTTCGGCAGCTGCCGGGTGTGCCTCGTCGAGGTCGAGGGCCGGCGCGGCTTCCCCGCCAGCTGTACGCTGATGGTGGCACCCGGCATGGAGGTGCGGACCCAGTCGGAACGCCTGACCCAGCTGCGCAAGGGCGTCATGGAGCTCTACCTCTCCGACTTTCCGGAGGCGGAGATAGCGGACGGCTGGAGCGAGTTTCACCGCACCCTGGACGACATCGGCATCAAGACCCACGGCTACGGCACCGGCCGGGTCCATTTCGACCTGCCGGTGGACGATTCCAACCCCTACTTCCTGTTCGACCCCGCCAAGTGCATCGTCTGCAGCCGCTGCGTGCGGGCCTGCGAGGAAGTCCAGGGGACCTTCGCCCTGACCATCCAGGGCCGTGGCTTCGACTCCAAGGTCGCCGCGAGCCAGGACGACCCCTTCATGCAGTCCGAGTGCGTCAGCTGTGGCGCCTGCATCCAGGCATGCCCGAGCCATGCCCTCGTCGAGAAAAGCCTGTTTTCAGGAGGATACGAACGTGCCTAATCCGCGAAAGCCAGAGAAAGAGACCATCACCATCTGCCCCTACTGTGGCGTCGGCTGCGGTTTCAAGGCCGAGACCATCGGCAACGAGATCGTGCGCATGACGCCGTGGAAGGAAGGCAAGTCGAACCACGGCCACAGTTGCGTCAAGGGGCGCTTCGCCTACGATTACTATCGCCATCCCGACCGCGTGAAGACGCCGATGATCCGCAAGAGCATCGACGACCCGTGGCAGGAGGTGACGTGGGATGAGGCCTTCTCCTACGCCGCGAGCGAGCTCAAGCGCGTCCAGGCCACCTACGGCCGCGGCTCGGTGGGCGGGGTGTCGAGTTCCCGTTGCACCAACGAGGAGATCTTCCTGACTCAGAAGTTCGTACGCGCGGTCCTCGGTAACAACAACATCGACAACTGCGCGCGCATCTGCCACTCGCCGACCCAGTTCGGCCTGACGGCCACCGTGGGCGCCGGCGCGGCGAGCCAGCACTTCGACTCCATCCTCCAGGCCGACGTCATCATGGTGGTGGGCGCCAACCCCACCGAGGGCCATCCGGTCTTCGGCTCCATGATGAAGCGCCGCATACGTGAGGGCGCGAAGCTCATCGTCATCGATCCGCGCCGCACCGAGACCGTGGACAGCGCCCACTGCCACGCGGACATCCACCTGTCCCTGCTCCCCGGCACCAACGTGGCGGTTTTGAACAGCCTGGCCCACGTCATCGTGCGGGAGAACCTGCACAAGCCCGAGTTCATCAAGGCCCGCTGCGAGTGGCAGGAGTTCGAGCACTGGGCCGAGCTGGTGGGCAGCGACGAGTATGCCCCCGAGACCGTCGGGCCCATCGCCGGCCTCGACCCCGAGGACATCCGCCGCGCCGCCAGGCTCTACGCCTCGGGCCCCAACAGCACCGTCTACTACGGCCTCGGCGTCACCGAGCACTCCCAGGGCTCCACCGGGGTCATGTGCCTCGGCAACCTGGGTCTCGCCTGCGGCATGTACGGGCGGGAGGGCGTCGGCGTCAATCCCCTGCGCGGCCAGGGCAACGTCCAGGGCGGCAGCTGCCTGGGCAGCTGGCCCCACGTGTTCAGCGGCTACCGCTTCGTCACCGACAAGGCCACCCGGTCGAGCTTCGAGGCCGAGTGGGGTGTGACCCTCGACGGCGAGCCCGGCCTGCGCCTGCCCAACATGTTCGACGCCGCCCTCACGGACCACTTCAAGGGCATGTACATCATGGGCGAGGACCCGGTGCAGTCCGACCCCAACCAGAACCACATCATCTCCGCCCTCAAGAAGATGGAATGCGTCATCGTCCACGACATCTTCGAGAACGAGACCTCCAAGTATGCCCACGTGTTTCTGCCGGGCAGCAGCTCCATGGAGAAGGACGGCAGCTTCACCAACGCCGAGCGCCGCCTCGGCCGGGTACGCAAGGTGGTGGAGCCCCTGGCCGGCTACCAGGACTGGGAGGTGACCGTGAAGCTCATGAATGCCATGGGCTACGACGTCCATTACAACCACGCCGGCGAGGTCCTCGACGAGCTCGCGCGCCTCTCCCCGGCCTATGGCGGCGCCAGCTTCGAGCTCCTGGACCGCGTGGGGTCCGCCCAGTGGCCCGTCAACAAGGACGCCCCCGAGGGCACCGAGGTGCTCCACATGGAGAAGTTCCCGCGGGCCAACGGCCTCGGCACCTTCATGCTGACAGGCTTCGTGCCGACCCGCGAGCGCGTCACCGAGCAGTTCCCCCTGCTGCTGACCACCGGGCGCATCCTCAGCCAGTACAACGTCGGCACCCAGACGCGGCGCACCGCCAACTCCATGTGGCATGCGGAGGATGTCCTCGAGATGTCCCTGGGGGACATGCAGACCCGTGGCCTGCGGGACGGCGACTGGGTGAAGGTGACGAGCCGCTTCGGCGCAACCCAGCTGCGGGTCAAGGAATCCGTGCGGGTGAATCCCGGCGTCATCTACACCACCTTTCACCATGCCGAATCCAAGGCCAACGCGGTGACCAGCGACCTGTCCGACTGGGCGACCAATTGCCCCGAGTACAAGGTCACGGCCGTGGAGGTGAGCAAGGTGACGACGGACAACCGCCCGCGCACCGATACCGCGCAGCAGCGACCGCAGCACGAGGAACGGCGTGAGCCGGAACTCGCGGAGGCAGAGGGCTAAGCCATGGCAGAGAGCATCGGTACGGCAAACGTGGAAGGCGAGGTCATCGACCTCGACCATCTCGTCGTCATGGCAAACCAGATCGGCGACTTCTTCGCCTCCTATCCGCCGGAACGGGCCCGCGAGGGTCTGCGCAACCACCTGCGCACCTACTGGGACCCGCGTATGCGCACCGCCCTCCTCGAGCATATCGACGCCGGCGGGGACGGCCTGCAGGAAAGGGTCATCGAGGCGGCACGCCTGCTTAGAGACAGGGAGTCCGACAAGAGCGGCTACTACGGCCCCCCCAAAGCCTGACAACCTATAGGGAAAAAGGGGTCGGTGACAAACGGGCATCGTTGATGCGACCGTTTGTTGCCGGCCCCTTTATCTTTTGTTGCCCGGCCCGGCACCCCTCCTGGCCCCGTGGCGGCCCTGGAGCCCATTCGACTCGGCTCTGCCGGGGCCTGGTGTAGGATGGCGATTGCGGGACGATGCCCGCTGGCAGATGTTCCACGCGCCCATGTCCGAACAGGTCGATGAAAACACCATGACGAACCCGCATCCCGGCAAGGCCATAACCCCCATCCTGCGTCAGCGGGGCGCCGAACGCATCTCCATCGACGACACCCTGGCCGTGGAAGAGCCCCTGGAGATCCAGCTGGGCTACACCCATGCCCGGCGCGGCCGCCAGCGCAAGAGTATCTCCGTCACCATGCGCACCCCCGGCCATGACGAAGAGCTGGCCACCGGCTTTCTCTTCGGCGAAAGCATCATCACCACCACCGATCAGATCGAGTCCGTCGACACCCGCCGCGATAACATCGTGACCGTCGAACTCAGGGACGATGTCACCGTCCGCATGACGCGCCTGGAACGCAACTTCTACACCACCTCCAGCTGCGGGGTCTGCGGCAAGGCGTCCCTGGAGGCCCTCAGCCTGCAGGGCGCCGAGGCCGTGGCGGACAACGATTTCGCCCTGCCCGCCTCCATCCTCTGCGGCCTCGGCGAGGCCCTGCACGAGCATCAGGCCCTGTTCCGGGAGACCGGCGGCAACCACGCCACCGCCGCCTTCGATGCCGGGGGAAACATTCTGCTGGTGCGCGAGGACGTGGGCCGCCACAACGCCATGGACAAGCTCATCGGCCGCCTGCTGCGCGACACCCGCGTGCCCCTGCGGGAGACCGGCCTGCTGGTCAGCGGCCGTGCCAGCTTCGAGCTGATGCAGAAGGCCCTCATGGCCGGCTGCCCCCTGCTGGCGGCCGTGGGCGCCCCCTCCTCCCTGGCCGTGAACCTGGCCCAGGAGTACAACATCACCCTGGTGGGTTTCCTGCGCCGGGACGGCTTCAACATCTTCCACGGCGCCGAGCATATACACTGACGCGCTGCGCTTCGGAGCCAAGCGCCCCGGCCAACTTGAGTTCAGGGGCAGAAAAAGACGGAACGGCCGGCATCAGCGTGGCCATGGTCACGGCCGTCATGTCACCGGCTTTGGGGCGGCCGCGTCCCACACACCGCTTTCCGCCGAGCGCCGGGCGAAATCGGTGAAGTCGGCTGGTTGCCGGCCCAGGGCGCGCTGCACCCCGTCTCCCAGCCAGGCGTTTCGCCCGTCCAGCACCGTCTCGAACAGATAGTTGAGCAGCCACACCAGGTCATCAGGGGCGCCGGAGTCCACAACGGCCCGGACGAATGCCTGGTGCGTGATCCCCCTGAAGCGCACATCGCGACCGGCGGCCCCGGAGATCTCCCGGGCCAGCTGGTTGAAGGTCAGCATGCGGGGGCCGGTGACCTCGTAGACCTGCGAGGCGTGGCCTTCTTCGGTCAGGGCGGCGACCGCTACATCGGCGATATCGTTGACGTCGATGAACGGCTCCGGCACGTCACCGGCCGGCAGGGTGATGGCCCCTTGGAGGACCATGCCGAGGAACTCACCCTCCGAAAAATTCTGCATGAACCAGCTGGCGCGAACGATGCTCCACTCGACGCCGGCCCCCTGGACGATACGTTCGCAGGCCCGGGCCTCCTCTTCGCCGCGACCCGACAACAGCACGAGGCGCCGAACACCGTGGGCCACGGCCTTTTCGACGAACGCCCCGACGGCATCCGTGGCCCCCGGGATCGCCAGATCGGGGGCATAGCTGATATAGGCTGCGGTCACGCCCTCGAGGGCGGCATCCCAGGTGCTTGGCCCGTTCCAGTCGAAGGGCATATCGGCAGACCGGGAAGCGATGCGGGTGTGAACGCCTCTCGCCTGCAGTCTTTCCGCCACGCGGCGGCCCGTCTTGCCGGTACCGCCCACCACGAGGGTGGCTCCGGCAGCGGATTTCATCGTCTTCATCGATCTCTCCTGTAAGGTGCCAGTGGTGTCATCTCCACGGCGGTGACCTTACGGGGAATGCCTTCGATGAACCATTTGCGGGCTGCTCAGATTCATACGTATTCGTATATATTCTGCCCATGGACACCTTAGGCGGCCTGCTGGACGCACCACGTGCCCGGGGCGCGTTCGCCCTGCGCGCCGTCATGGCTTCGCCCTGGTCCCTGAGGATCCTGGCCGAGTCACCTCTGACCCTCATCGCGGGCGTGGCCGGCGAGGCCTGGGTCATACCGGACGCCGGCGAGCCGGTGCGGGTCGGCCCCGGCGATATCGCCGTCACCCGCGGGCCGGACCATTATAACGTCGCCGACTCACCGTCCACCGCCCCCCGGTTTGTCATCCACCCCGGACAGGACTGCCGTGATCCCGAGGGCAACTCCGTCCGCGAGAAGATGACCCATGGGGTGCGTACCTGGGGCAACGACGCCCATGGGTCGACGGTTTTCGTCGTCGGGGCCTATGAGCACCTCAGCGATATCAGCCATCGCCTGTTGCGCGCCCTGCCGCCGCTGCTGACGGTATCCCGTGCCGACTGGGAATCCCCCCTGGTGCCGTTGCTGTGCGAGGAAGTCGTCAAGGATGAGCCGGGACAGGCCGCGGTACTGGACCGCCTGCTCGATCTGTTGCTTACCGCCGTGCTCAAGGCCTGGTTCGCGCAACAGGACTCCGACCGGCCGGAGTGGTGGCGGTTTCAAAGGGACTCCATCGTGGAACGCGCCTTACGCCTCATGCATGACCATCCGGCCCGTTCCTGGACCCTGGATACCCTGGCGGCAGAAACGGGTACGTCGCGCGGGTCCCTGGCGCGCCGCTTCCGGGACATGGTGGGCGAACCCCCCATGAGTTTTCTCAAGAACTGGCGCATGGCCATGGCCGCCGACCTGCTGTGCCAGCCCGGGGAAACCGTTGGCACGGTGTCCGAGAAGGTCGGCTACGGGACGCCGTACGCCTTCAGTGCGGCGTTCAAGCGGGTCCGCGGACTGAGCCCCCGGGAGCATCGGCGGACGGCGTTCGCTGCGGACGGAGCGCCAACGAAGTGCTGAAGCTGAGGCGGCACTGACTGAGGCCCATGCGCCCGTCAGTCTCCCCCAGCGCCTTGCTTCAGGGCCCGGGCCTCTCCCACGGCCAGCCGGGCACGCCGGCCGTCGCTTTGGGTGACCAGCACGCCGGCCAGGATGAGGGCCAGGGCGGTCAGGTGGTTGGGATGGAGCGTCTCACCGAGGAACACCACGCCCACGGCCACGGCCCACAGGGGGATGAAGTAGTTGAGCTGGGATACGAAGGAGGGCCCGGCCCGGCCGATGAGGCGGAAGTAGACGATGGCGGCAACGGCGGTGGAGAAGACCCCCAGCAGGACCACCGCCCCGACGGCGGCCGGAGGCGGCGCCGGCAGGCTCGTGACGGCGCCCTCGTCCACCAGGAAGGGCAGCACCATGAAGGCCGCCATGAGGGTGGTGAAGGTGGCGCTCGACAGCGCATCGCTGGACGGGCGCAGCCGGGACAGGATGGCGGCGATGGCGTAGCAGACGGCGCCGCCCAGGACCGCCAGCATCGGCACGAGCCGGTCGCTGACATGGGTCAGCTGCAGCAGCGCCTCGGGACCGGTGAGGACCACCACGCCCGCGAAGCCGAGCACGAAGCCCCCGCCACGGCGCGGCGTGAGGCGGTCCCCGGGAACGGTGAAATGGGCGAGGATCAGGGTGACCAGGGGCACCACGGCCATCAGGATCCCTGCCAGGCCGCTGTCGATGTACTCCTGTCCCCAACTGATGAGGGAAAAGGGCAGGGCGTGCCCGAACAGGGCAATGAGGGCGAAGAATAGCCACAGCCGCCGCCCCGCGGGCAGTTGCCGCACCACCATCGCGGCCACCGCCAGGAGCAGGCCGGACGCCACCACCAGCCGTCCCACCACCACCAGGTCCGGCGCCATATGGCTCAGGGCGACCTTCGTCAACATGAAGGCGGAGCCCCACATCACAGTGAGGGACATCAACATGAGCCAGTCGACGGCACCGGGACGGACGGTCATGGGGCGGTGAACCTCCGGAAAACCAGGACCGCCGCGCCCTGCGTGGCGGCCCCGATGATACCGCAGACAGCGGCCGGGGTAGGTGGTGCGGAAGCGGCAAGCGCTGTGGGAATCGTTGAACTGTTCAGCGCTTTTCGCATGGTCCTTGGGTGGACCATCGCAGCGATCACGCAAAATACTGATATGCGTGCACCGGGCCCGGCCATACACCGGGCCCGGCGGGGCTGATTTAATCCTGGATGAATTGAATCAGCACTGCCTTAGGGCTGCGCCCCCGGCACCAGCACGCTGTTGATGACATGGATGATGCCGTTGGAGGCCTCGATGTCGGCCTTGGCGACATCAAGTTGCCCCAGGGCGAGCTTGTCCCCCTGCACCGTCTCCACGGTACCCTGCTCCACCAGGTCGGCGGCCGAGACGCGTCCCGCTACCACGTGGTACTTGAGGATATCCCCCAACTTCTCTTGGTCGTCGAGCAACGACGCCACATAACCTTCGGGCAGCTTGCCGAAGGCGTCGTTGTTGGGAGCGAACACCGTGAACGGCCCCTCGCCCCGCAGGGTGTCGGTGAGACCCGCGGCGTTCAGGGCGGCGATGAGGGTTCCGAAGACCTCGGCACCGGCGGCGGTATCCAGGATGTCCTTGGCGGCCCCGGTGGCGGCCTTACCGTCGGCGGCGGCTTCGCCGTAGCCATCCTGGCCCCCGCGGTACGCCTCCGCGCCCGCGCTCCCGCCGTAGGGCATGGCGGCGGCCTTACCTTTCCCGTGGGCCATGCCATAGCCCTTGGTGGGGCCCTTCATGCCGTGCATGGGACCGTGAGGCCCGTAGGGCATACCGTAGCCGCGATGGTAGGACTTCGCCATGGGGGCATTACCGTGATAGCCCTTGCCATGATGACACCAGTGGTTGGCACTGGCCGTCTGGGCGACGCCGAGGCCGGCGACGAGCACCGCCAGAGCGGCGGTGGAATAGACACGCTTGAACATATTGACTCCTCTGGGGGCGGCAGGCTTCCCGGGGTGCGGACCGCGTACCGCTCGGCTGGGTTTGGCTGAATTCGGGGGGTGGTTCTGCATACGCCACCACCCGTGACAAAAGCCTTTACGCCGCCGCAGCAGCTCCGGTTCAGGGCCGATGGCAGGGGACCGACATTGCCTTCCCGTCGCTCGAAAGGGGGAAAGAGGTCATGGCGTGCCGCCCCTGGCCGGGCTCCAGGGCTTAGGGACCGCGACAGGGCCGGGGGTCGAGAGGTCTGAGCTCTTCACGGTGCCACCAGGCACCGCTGGCCCCGCGCTCCTCCGGCAGGGTGAAACGGTAACGCCAGGCGATGGTGCGCAGGTACCCCGGAGGCCCGTCAGGAAACCCCCTTTCGGAGCATCAGGAGACCCCATGTCGGGGGCGGCCCCAGCAGTCGGGATTCATGGTGTTGGCGGCCCGACCCGGGCTGGTGCTACCCGGGCGGCTATACTGGCGCCGTAATCCACACGTTGCAGGGGGACCATGCCATGAGCGATCCAACGGTTGCTGATCTGATAGCGCGCAGATTCGGTCGGGCGCCCGAGGTGCCCGAGGCGCTGAACCACAGCCCGGCCCTCAAGGGCATGGTGGGGCGCGGCTCCTGTCGCCGCTTCGACCCCACCCCCGTCGCCGCCGAGGTGCTGGAGACCCTGGCCGCGGTCGCCCTCGCCGCGCCCTCCAAGAGCGACCTCCAGCAGTGCGACGTGCTCCTGGTGACGGAGCCCGAGACCATGGCGCGGCTCAAGGCCCTGCTCACGAAGCAGGCCTGGGTCGCCGACACCCCGGCGCTGGTGGTCTTCCTGGCCAACAACAAGCGGCAGCGCCAGATCCAGCAATGGCGGGGACAGCCCTTCCCCAACGACCACCTCGATACCTTCTTCAATGCCAGCGTCGATGCCGCCATCGTCCTGGCCTTCTTCATCGCCGCGGCCGAGGCGGCGGGCCTGGGCTGCTGTCCCATCAGCGCCATCCGCAATGCCCTGCCCGAGGTACGGGACATCCTCGAGCTGCCGGACCACGTCTTTCCCGTGGTCGCCCTGGGCGTGGGTTACCCGGCCCATGCCGAGCCCGCCATCAGTCCCCGCCTGCCCCTGCACAACACCGTGCATCACGACCGCTTCGTGGACATCACCGAGGCGGACATCGACGCCTATGACCACTGGCGCGCGGGCCTCACGCCCTTCGGTCAGCGCCCCGACCCGGCCGACCAGGCGCCGCCCGCGGAGCCCCTGTGGTCCGAGGCGAAGGCACGCAGCTACGCCAAGGCCCACCGCGCCGATTTCGGGGCATTCATCCGCGAGATAGGGTTCAAGCTGGATTAGGGGCCTGTTCGACGCCCCCGGCCTCTCCATCCTTGGCTTCGGCGGGTACCCCTTGCAGTTCGAGCAGCGACTTTTGACCCGCCGGCGACCCGCGCATACCCGGCGGCTCCCGGTGTAGACTTCGTGCCATTCCCTTGCCGCCTGGTGTCCCGGTGGCCTTTTGCAATCCTGATGGCGGGATGGACCGACCCCCACCCGCCGCCCCCGCCGGCCCATGTTCCACTGCCGCCGGCCCTGGGAGGAGATAAGCCGTGATACGCACTCTCCACGCCGCCCCGATGCTGTTGCTGTTCTGGTTGCTGTTGTGGCTCCTGTCCTGGCCCGTCTGGGCCCAGCCCACGGGGGATTCGGGCCGCCCCGACATGCGGACAATCTCCGCGGGAGACGGCGAGGAGGTCCCGGTGCAGGTCTTCGGTGATGGCCCACGCGCCCTCCTCTGGCTCGCCCCCGGTTATGGCTTTCGTGACAACCACCGTGGCCTGGCCGCCGCGCTGGCGGAGCGGGGCTACTCCGTCTGGCTGGTGGACCTCCTCGATGCCCTGTTCCTGCCCCGCGGCCCCGATGCCCTGCGCGAGGTGGACGGCAAAGTGGTGGCCGACCTGCTGGTGGCCGCCCACGCCGCCACCGCCGGCCCGGTGACCGTCGTCGCCGAGGAGTATTCCGCCATCCCCGCCCTGCGGGGCATCCGCGCCTGGCAGCAGCGGGGGCCCGAGGCAGA
>JAABTG010000047.1 GCA_011389995.1 Thiotrichales bacterium | reverse complement strand
TGGCCCTGCACGTAGTCCACCCCCATGTCGCAGAGGCGCCGGCGGATGGCATCGGTCTCCACGAACTCCGCGATGGTCCGCTTGCCCATGAGCTGCCCCACGTCATTGATGGCCTGCACCATGGCGAGGTCGACGTCGTCTTCCAGGATGCCGCGCACGAACACGCCGTCGATCTTCAGGTAGTCCACCGGCAGCTCCCTGAGGTAGGCGAAGGAGGACAGGCCGCTGCCGAAGTCGTCGAGGGCGAAGCTGCAGCCGAAGTCCTTGAGGGCGCCGATGAATCGCGTCGCCGAGGCCAGGTTGGAGATGGCCGCGGTCTCGGTGATCTCGAAGCAGATACCCTCAGGGGCCAGGCCCGTGCGCTCGAAGAGGTCGAAGATGAAGGGCAGCATCTTCTCGTCCCCCAGGGACAGCCCGGAGAGGTTGATGCTGCAGTGGGCGAGGGACGCCATGTGGTCGGGATGGCCATGCAGCCACTCGAAGGCGCGCCGGATCACCCAGCGGTCCACCTTGGGGGACAAGCCGTAGCGCTCGGCGGTGGGCAGGAAGGCCCCCGGGGCGATGTGACTGCCGTCGTTCTCACGCAGGCGCACCAGCAGCTCGTAGAACTCGCCGTGCCCGGCGCCCGCGGCGGCCTCGATGGGCTGCTGGTAGAGCACGAACTGGTCGTGGTCCAGGGCCTCCTGGAGGCGGGGTTGCCAGCGCATCTCTCCGACCCGCCGGGACAGCTCCCGGTCGTCCCGCACGAGGGCGTACACCTGGTTGCGGCCGCGGTCCTTGGCCACGAAGCACGCGGAGTCGGCATCGGCCAGGGCCGACTCCGCGGTGGGGGTGACATCATCAATGCCCACCATGCCGATGCTCACCCCGATGCCGAACACCCGGCCTTCCCACGCGAAGCGGAAGTCCTCCACCCGCTCCCGCAGGGCCTCGGCCCGCCGCCGGGCCTCGGCGAGGGTGCAGTCCTCCAGCAGCACGCCGAACTCGTCGCCCCCCAGGCGGGCGAGGGTGCCCCGCTCCGCAACCGCGTCCTTGAGTGCGACTCCCAGCCGCCGCAGCAGTTCGTCTCCCGCGGCATGACCGCAGGTATCGTTGATGACCTTGAACTGGTCGAGGTCCAGGTACAACAGGACGCTCTCCCTGTCCTCCGTGTGGGCCGACGCCAGGGCCCGCCGCAGGCGGCGCTCGAGCTCCCGCCGGTTGAGCAGATCGGTGAGGGGATCGTGCTTCGCCTGGTAGGACAGCTCCTCGGACATGCGATGGGCCTCGGTGTTATCCACCGCCACGATGAGCGCGGTTTCCGCACCGAGGCCGTCGGTGATGACGCGCGCCGTCTCGCGGCTCCAGAACACGCTGCCATCCTTGCGCCGGCGCCTGATCTCCCAGCCGTGGACAACGCCCGCATCGGCGAAGCACGTGGCGAGCTGGGCCGACATGACGGGGCGTTCGCTCTCCGGGCACAGGTCGCACAGGGGCGTCCCAACCACCTCATCCGGCTCGTAGCCCAGGTGAGACAGGCCGAAGCGGTTGACGGACAGCATCCGCCCCCTGACATCGACGGTGTAAAATATTGCGGGCGTGTCCTCGTAGAGGCTGCGATAACAGAAAGCGAGGGGGTCAGGGGGCCGGCCGGCGTGGGCGGGCCCCGCCCCACCCATCTCGAAGGGACCCTGGGGCACGCCATGGCGGGTGCTGAGGTCGTCGTGGCGCCGTTTGATCTCCAGTTGGGGTTTCAGGCGCGCGAACAGGGAGGGCAAGTCCACATCCCTGGGGACCCAGTCGTTGGCCCCTTCCCCCAGGGCCTGGGCCGTCAATCCTTCGTCGGACTCGCCGCTCATCATGATCACGGGCAAGGCGGCGCAGGAGTGCCTTTCGCGGAGCCGTCTCAGCACCTCGAGAACGTTCATCCCCGGCCTGCTGTCGCCCAGCAGCACCAGATCCACGGGCCGCTCCTCCAGGAACCTCAGGGCCGCGCGGCCGCTGTCTGCCGCCTCTGCGCGGCATCCCTGGCGCCGCAGCCGGCGGCATAACAGCGCCGCCCGCATATCCATTGCGGCATCCACTATGAGGATGGAAAACGCCCCGGCCACGGCCGACTCGCGGCTGGCGTCATCCGCGAGGTGGGGTGTGCGGGTCATTGAGTCCATGGAATAACCTCTCATTACACTATGGCAAACTTGTTCAAGGGGGCCGGCCGCGAACTTCCCTGTCGTGGACGACCCGCCTAGACCGTCTCCAGCTCGCCCATCTCGTCCACGGCGACCAGCCGGTCGATCTCCAGGAGCATCTTCACGGCCGCCTCGGTCTTCGCCATCCCCAGGATGAAGCGGCCATAGGTCGACGACCCCAGGGCCGGTGCCGCCTCGATCTGCTCGGCGTCGATGTCCAGCACCTCGGACACCTCGTCCACCACCACACCCATGATGACGTCACCCTCCGCCTTCGCCACCTGGACCACGATGATGCAGGTCCTGCGGGTATGCTCCCGGGGCTCCAGGCCCAGCTTGAGCCGCAGGTCCACCACCGGGATCACCTTGCCCCGCAGGTTGATCACCCCCTTCACGTAGGGCGGCACCGCCGGGATGGCCGTGATCTTCTGCATCCCGATGATCTCCTGCACCTTCAGGATCCCCAGGCCGTAGCCCTCGTCCCCCAGGTTGAAGGTGAGATACTTCCCGGCCAGGCCGTCGGCGACCTCGAGCCGCTCTGTCGTCTGTGTCGTCATACGCTGTCTCCTCTATGGGGCGCCACCGGCGGAGGTCAAAAGGACGCCAGCTCGTCATCGTCCAGGGGTATCACCCTGTCGGCAGCGCGCTGCGGCCGCTGGCGCCACCCGGCGGCCTCGGAATCCCCGGCGGGAGCCGGTACCTGGCGGTGCTGACGGGAGATGGCCGGCCGCTCCAGAGGCGTGGCCTGGGTGGTCTGGAGGGTCTGGCCCTCGCCGGCGGCGCCGCCATCCCTGCCCCCCACCACCAGGGCCTCCAGTTCCGCCACCGCCCTGGCCATCTCCGCCGCCTGGGCCGACAGCTCCTCCGCCGCGCTCGCCGACTCCTCCGAGTCCGCCGCGTTCTGCTGCACCACCTTGTCCATCTCCGTGGTGGCGATGTTCACCTGGGAGATGCCCTCGCTCTGCTCCTTCGACGCCGCCGCGATCTCCGCGATCAGGGTACTCACCTTCCGCGAGCTCTCCCGGATGGCCTTCAGCTCCCTCGCCACCTCTTCCGCCACCGACACGCCGTTGCCGGCGTGGATCTGGGACTTCTCGATGAGCTGCCCGGTGTTCTGGGCCGCCGTCGCGCTCCTCTGGGCCAGGCTGCGCACCTCCTCGGCCACCACCGCGAAGCCCTTGCCCGCCTCGCCGGCCCGCGCCGCCTCCACCGCCGCGTTCAAGGCCAGCAGGTTGGTCTGGAAGGCGATCTCGTCGATGGTCTTGATGATGTTCGAGGTCTCCTTGGCGGACTCGGCGATCTCCTGAATGGCCGTGCTCATCCGCCCCATGGACTCCACCCCCGACTCCACCGCGCTCACGGTGTCGTGGATGGAGCGCTCCGCCTGGTCGGCGTGGTCCGCGTTCTGACTGGTCTGGGCCGCCATCTGCTCCAGGGCCGAGGAGGTCTCCTCCAGGGAGGCCGCCTGCTCGCTGGCACCCTCGGCCAGTTGCTGGCTGGAGGCCGCCACCTGGCGGCTGGCCTGGGAGACCTGGTCACCTCCGGCCTTCAGGGTCTGGGCCAGGCCCGACAGGGTCTTCACCAGGCGCCGGCCCATGAACGCCGAGCCCGCCAGACCGAAGACGAAGGCGAACAGGCTGATGCCGCCCACCAGCAGCTGGTCACGGCTCGCCGTCTCCATGGAGGCAGTGGCATCATGGAGCATGCGCTCCTCGGCCACCTCGTTCCTCGCCTTGGTGACGTGGGCCAGCTCCTCCATAACGCCCACCACCGTCTCCATATGGGCCATGGTGTCGTCTTTGTAGATGCGGTTGGCGGCCACGAAGGCGGCCATGCGCTCCCCCTCGCGGGCCATCAGCCCCTCCAAGCCGCCGGTCACCGCCTCCAGGCCGTCCTTCACATCGGTGCGATAGACGCGCTGGGCCGTGGCCACGTCCCCCCGCGCCAGCAGTTCCGTCATCTCGGAGGCGGCGGCCTGAAAGGATCCATGGTGCTCCCTCAGGGACTCGAGCACGGGCCCGTAGGCCTCGCCCTCCGGCCCCGTGGCCAGGGCCGTCGCCTCCTGGCCCGCCAGCCAACGCCCGAGAGCACGCTCGCCGCTTTCCGACGGAGTCTCACCGACGGGCGGGCCACCCTCCGCCACGGCCTCCGCCAGGGTCGCGCCCAGGGCCTGCTGGTCTGCCAGCAGGGCACCGAGCCTGGCGGCGAGACCGGGGGTGTATTCCCGGAACACCGCGTCGATCTCCTTTGCCGAGGCGTGAAGCCGCTCGTGGGGTGCCTCCAAGGAGCGCACGAGGGCGGTGAAAGCGGGGTCGTCCATAAACGCTATGGCCTCCCGGCTGCCGTCGCCATACAGCCACTTGCCCAGGGCGCATTGGGTGTGGTCCACCTGCAGCCCAATCTGGCCGAGGCTGCCCACGCCGTGGTCGGTGAACAGCCTGCTGAGCTGGTTGACCCAGATGAGATGGTCCACCTCCCGCCGATCGATGAGGGACTGGATGCCGTGGACGTGGGCGACCTCCCGGGTGTCCGCGAGGGTGTGGGAGGTGGACTCCTTCACGTCGCCGAGGCCCACGATAGAGACGGTGGCGACGATCGCCAGCAACGTCAGCAGCGAACCTGCCAAAACCATAATGCGTCTGCCCAAGGTCATCATGCCTGCTTCTCCTTAGTGAAAATGCACGGCCGTCGCCCATGGGCGAAGACCCGTCTGTATGGCGACCTCAGGGGTCCCCGTTGCAAAGGCCGTAGATTGGGCCCGCCAAGGCGTGCTGCGGCGAATCCGCCACGCGCATTGCGGTGGGTCCGGCCTGGTCTTAAGCGGGGTCAGGGCTGGCGCGTGGTACACGCACCTTTTTCAAGGGGGGGCATCCGTTGCGGTAACGAGGTTCCGTGACGTCCTGTCGCGGCGCTCACGCCGGCGGGTCTAAGGCCGGCATTGAAGGGGTTATCGGACCATCGACAACCAGACTTTAAGATTAATTTTCTCCGCCCCCTCGGAAGCCGGGGGGCTGCGACGAACACCTCTGGGGGCCACCGTTTCCAATCCTACGGGCGACCCCCCCGGGGATGGCCGCAGCGCGACGCCAGGACCGCACACCGCCTGCGGGATGGCGGCTTCAGCGCCTGGGGAGATCAACTCTTGCGGGGTCGACCCTTGGGGTGATCAACCCCCCGGGAGCCGGCCATTGCCGTAGAGCTCATCATGGAACATGTTGGTCTGCTCGGTGGAAGACACCACATCGGCGGCGATGACCTCGAGCTTCTTGCGCTCGCGGCGCGCCACCGTGCGCAGGGCCTCGAATGCCCGCGGCATGGAGATGTGGTAACGCTCCATGAGCACGCCCACCGCCGCGTTGATCTGCCTGTTCTTGTCGATGGAACTCTTGATGCCCGCCAGCTCGCGCCCACGGGAAATGGCGGTCTCCAGCAAGGGTGGCAGGCGCGATACCTCCACGGGCTTGACCAGATAGCCGAAGGCCCCCGTGTCGATGGCCGAGTCCACCAGATCGCTGTCGCCGTAGGCCGTGAGGAAGACCACGGGTATGGCGTACTCGTCATTCAGCCTCTGGGCCAGTTCCACGCCATCCATGCCGGGCATGCGGATATCCAGCAGGGCGACATCGGGCCGCCACTCTTCCACCGCCGCATAGGCGGAGTCCCCACCCTTGGCCTCGCGCACCTCGTAGCCCACCTGGCGCAGCCCGGAGCTCAGGGTCGCCAGCACCACGCCGTCATCCTCTGCCACGAGGATACTGTGCTTCATGATCTTCTCCTCTCGCTAACTCTCTGAACCAATTGTTTACGTCTCTAAGGTCATGGGCGGATCACCGCCCGATGATTCGGGCAAGAATGAGGTATGGGTAGCATAGGGATCTGGATCAAAAAACATGGCACCCGAGGGTATTAGGGGGCAGTCGGGGGCCGGGAGTCGGGGATGGGGGATCGGCGGTCGGGGGTCGGGGGGTCGGAGGTCGGGGGTCGGGGGTCGGGGGTCGGGGGGTCAGGGTTCCCGGAATTCGTCGAAGAAGCGGTTGTCCTGCTCGGTGGCCGAGATGATCTCCAGGGCCAACACATGGAGCTTCTTGCGGTCGCGCCGGGCCACCGCCCGCATCACCTCGAGGGCCTTGGGCATGGACACCCGATAGCGCTCCATGAGCACCCCCACCGCCGCGTTGATCTGCCGGTTCTTGTCCATGGCGCCCTTGATGCCCGCCGCCTCCCGCCCGCGCACCGCCGCGGTCTCGATGACCGGGATGAGTCGCGCCACATCGATGGGCTTCAAGACGTAGGCGAAGGCGCCGGTACCGATGGCCGACTCCACCAGGTCCTGTTCGTCATACGCGGTGAGAAAGACCACCGGCACCTGGAAATCCTCGAACAGCTTTCTCGACAGTTCGATGCCGCCCATACCCGGCATGCGTACGTCGAGCACCGCCACGTCGGGCCTCCCCATGTCCACGACCCGGTACGCGGACTCCGCGTCCCGGGCCTCCAGCACTGCGTAGCCGGCCCGTCTGAGGCCCTCGCTGAGGGTCGCCAGCACCACGCCGTCGTCATCGGCGATGAGGAGTTTCTTGGTCATTGTTCGTTACAGGAGCCCTTACTCAATGCAGGACAAAATACCCATGCGTATTATACGTGAATAAATCGGGATTATCTAAGCAAAAGGAACCTGCACCTGTGCGATTTTGTACCGCCTCTATAAAGATTAGATTGCCTCACGGACCCTATGTAAATCTATAAATTTGCATTAAATCCGGCCGCACCAAGGGAGGCGGGGCGACCCCGCCCGGGGCAGCTAGTGTCCTGTCCCGTAAGGATGTTCGAGAAGTCGCGCCGGGCACAGTGCGCCAGGCAAGGCAAGAGGAGGAGGCATAGCACCGCTATGGCGACGACGAATAACGCCCCATGGCGTGCTGCGAACAAGCGAGAATCGATTGATTCTTGCGGGACAGGACACTAGGGCAGGCCTCTCTGCAAGGAGGTCCTCAGGTGGCTGCAGAGAGCCTGAGGGCCGCCACCACCCGCCCCGGGCGTTGGCTGATGGCAAGGGTGGACGGCTTGGGGGGCAGCATGGAACGGGCCAGTTCGAGTCCCGTGCCCAGACCCCTTCCCTGCTGCAGGTCGAAGCCGGCGGGCAGCTCGCCGCAGTTCTCCACTTCGATAACGGTCTCCGCCCCATCCCAGCGCACGGTCACGGTGACCCCACAGCCTTCGCCGCCGGTGCCGTGCTTCTGGGCATTGAGGATGAGCTCATTGATGATGAGGGCCACCGCCACCCCTTCGTCACTATTCACCCTGACGGGGGAAACGCCGTCAGGCCCGGGTTCCAGGTGCACCTCTATGGGCACGTCGTTCGCCGCTCCCGCGACTCTTGCGATGGCCTCCACCAGTTCCCGGGCTTCCAGCTCCGATCTCATCACCCTGCCCTGCAGGCCGTGGACGGTGGCGATGGCGTTTACCTGGGCGCCCGCTTCCTTGAGGGTATCCCCAAGCTCCGGACGCGCATAGGCGTGGCGGGCCAGCAGCCCGGATACCCCCTGCAGGCTGTTCTTGATGCGGTGATGCACCTCCCGCACCAGCATGTCCCGCTGAAACTCCGCCTCCGCCACCCGCTGCTCCTGCCATTGGAAACGCTCGGTGGCATCCTCCATCACGGCGATGAAATGGCTGACATCGCCCTTCTCATCCCGCACCGGCGACAGGCTCAGATGGTTCATGAAGCGGCTGCCGTCCCGCCGATAATGCCGCAGCACCACTTTGCAGGATTCCCCGGCGGACAAGACATTCTTCAACTCAATCAGATCGTCCTGGTCCGGCTCGTCACCATGGAGAACACGCCAGCTGCGGTTCAGGATGACATCCGCCGTGTACCCCGTGAGTTGCTCGAAGGCGGGGTTGACATAGACGATAGGCAGATCGCCCCGGGCCTTGGCGATCATCACGCCGTGATCCACCGCTTCCAACGCCTTGCGACACAGGTCCAACGGCTGAGGGGCCGGCTGTCCCCGATCGGCGCCATGAAGAAAATGCTTCGTATCTTCCCCCATAATTAATCCTCTCATCCCTGGCCGGTGATTTCACGCCAAAGAAAAGACTGGATTATTGTTGGGGAAAGGCTGATTTAATCCATCCCGGATCAAATCAGCCACGGCAGGCCCGGTACGGGTCAGGGCCGGGCGGCCCCGCCTCAATAACCTTCTATCTTGCCCGTCTCCAGGCGTTTCTCGTAGATCCCCTTGAGCTTGTAGATGTCCTGCTGGAGCTCGAAGAAGCCGTGCCAGTGGGCGTAGTCGGGGCCGGCCATGAGGGCACCCTGGCGGGCCCGGCGGCCCTGGTGATGCCACATGTGATAGAAGGCGATCTGGAACTCATCGGCCCACGGATTCTCCTTGAGCAGGCCCTTCTCGGCCAGTTCGTCCTTCATGGCCTTGGCGGGTTTCCAGTAGGCCTCGTTGTAGAGCCTCACCGCCTTGTCGCCCTGCTCGAAGAAGTTTTTGGTGTGGGTCTTGCTGTGGCAGGACAGGCACACCTTTTCCATCTTCTCGCGGCCCGCCGGCCCGTCGCCATACCAGGGGCTCATGACGTCGCTGGAATTACGCACCCGGGACTCCTTGGCCCACAGGTTCCAGTACAGGCGCTCGGTGATGTTGTGGGTGGTCTTCAACTCGCCGATGCCGCTCATGTGGCAGGTGGCGCAGGTGGGGCCCCGGTAGTCCCCCGGCTCCCAGGCGTCGGGGGCGCTGTCCCAGGTCCAGTCGTCGCCTTCCACCAGGAACACCTGGCCGTGCTTGCTGTTCTCGAAGATTTCGATGTTCGGGTGGTCCGGGCCCAGATGGCAGGAGGCGCAGGCCCGCGGGTGGCGCGACTCCTTGAGGGTGAAGGCGTGGCGGGTGTGGCAGCTGTCGCAGTCCCCGGTGCTGCCGTCAGGGTAGATATTGCCCATGCCGGCGTTGGGCCAGGTCTCCTGGGTCGGCCGGTTGTCCTCTCCCAGCTTGATCTCGGTGCCGTGGCATTGCATACAGCCGGTTTCGTTGGGGGCATTGTGGAGCTCAGGATGGTCCTGGCCCTCGTGGCGCTTCACCAGGGCGTGGAGGCTGTCCTTGGGGATGATTTGGCGGTAGGAGCGGAAGTGGCCACTCTCGTTGAACTGCTCCTGCTCCCGGGCATGGCAGCGCCCGCAGGTGGATGGCGGCACCAGCACCGAAATGTAGCTGTCGGTGCCCTCGATGCCCTCGCACTGGTAGGCCATGGGACTGTCCTTCTCCTTGCCGTGACAGTCGATACACGACACCCCCACGTGGGCGTGGCGGCTGTCCTTCCAGTCGGCGATGATGCCCGGGTTCTTGTCCTTGTGGCAGGCGATGCATTCGGCGCCTTTTTCGGTGAGGCCGCGGTCGATGGTGATGGCCTGCACGTGGCTCATGTCGCCCATATGCTCGGTCTTCTTGGGCTCCTCCTGGGCCTGGGCGCCGGTGACGGTGAGCAGACCCAGGCCGAGGCCGAGGAAGATGAGAAGCTGTCTGGTCACGGTGGTCATGTACCGTCCTCCTGTCGATGGTTCGCTTGCAGAATGGAGCTGAGGTCCTTGTGGCCCACGTGCTCGTGGCAACTCACGCATTTCTTCTCGGTTTCGCCCAGGAAGTAGGGCCGGTGGGCGACATAGGTACGGCTGTCCTGCCCCGGTGCCGTCTCCAGGCGCCGGTGGCATTTGAGGCAGCCGCTGTCGAAGACATAGTCCTCGCGGTGTTCGCGCAGGGCCTGCCAGTCGATGGCATCCAGATCCTTGAAGGTCTGGGCGTAGACGTCGTTGAGGCCGAACTTGGCCTTGGTATAGAAGTAGGCGAGGGGATTGTCGTGGGAGAGGTGACAGTCCACGCACTGGGCTTGGATGCCCTGCGGGTTATTGCCCCCATGAATGTCGCGCCGGTAGGCCTCGGCTATGGGCTCCATGGTGTGGCACGTGGTGCAGAAGGCTTCACCGCCGGTGGCATCAAAGGCGTAATCGGTCACGGCCCAGGACACTACGGCGAACAGACCGAGAAAAACCAGCACGGCCGCGATCTTTGTAAGCCGCAAAATCAGGTTCCCCCGCGCCTGGCCGGTTCTGCCCCCACCGTCCTCAAGGCCCGGCGGATATTCAGGCTGGGGGTGAACGAAAGGCCGGGATGGGCCGTGACGGCTACTCTGCGCTGGAATGGGGGTTCAAGATGGCGACAGTAAACGCCGGCTCCCTTCCCGACCATGGCTTTGTCCCTCCTGCAACTCGCGATGCCCCATTATCGCGAGGTCACCGAAGGAGCCTCATTAACGAATCTCAAAGACCGTGGAACGCCACCCCCATCATGCCCCGGCGCCCGCGTCCTTTTCTTCGTCGAGCCTTATCTGCAACCGCTCCGGCGTCACGCCCCGCGCCTGTAACAGCGGGGTCACCACCTCGGCAAGGACCTGGGGGCCGGCCACGTAGGCCTCCCAGGACTCCATGTCCTCTACCTGCCCGAGGGCCTCCTCCAGGGCGTGCCTGCCCTCATCGCCGGCCAGGGGCGCGGCCACTACCAGGGGGGCGTAGGCGAAATTCTCCAGGGCGTCGGACCACGCCCGACACAGGTTGTCCATATAGCGGCCGTGGGGAGTGGTCGAGATCCAGATGAGATGAAAACGCTCCGCATCGTCCGCCGAGATGGCGTTTTCGATGAAACCCTTCAGGGCCGAGAACCCCCTTTCGTAGGCGATGAACAGCATCGGACTACCCGCTCCCCTGTCCTCGAGGGCGTCCCCTTCGGGGCCCGTCACCGCGACGTGGCCGCCCGTCACGAGGTCATGGTCGAAGAACCCACGGGCCAGGGCCGAGGAGGAACCCCGGTGGATGTGGAACTCCAGGTTCTGGCTGTCGCAGGGGCAGCACGCCAGGGGCAGGCTGCCGCGGGTCCCCGAGGGCAACTCGAGGGTGGCGGACTGGCCGGGGAGAAAACGCAGACGCTGGGTGGCCGGCGTGCGCAGATACAGCACCACGAGGTCTTCCCGGGGCCGGTCCACGCGCCTGATCACGGTTTCGATGTGCTGGCGGGAGATATCCTCCTCACCCTTGGCCTCGTCGGCCTCTATCATCACATCGGTCACCGCGGTGTAGGAGCACATGAGCACGTAGCCCATCTCCCGCTCCCGCTCGCTCAGCAGGTACTCGTGATCCCGCACCTTGAGCACCCGCCCCGTCACCACCCGCGCCTTGCACGAACCGCAGCTGCCGCTGGTGCAGCCGTACTTGAGGGCGAGCCCCGAGCGCAGGCCGGCGTCCAGGATGGATACGTTGCCCTCCACGAAGAACTCGTGGCCGCTGGGTATCACCTCCACCTGGGCCGCCAGCATGCGCAGGAAGGTGGCCTTGGCCAGCAGGGCGGCGTTGCGCCTGGGCTCCCGGGGGCGTCTGGCCACCTCTGCGGCCAGCCAGCCGGACAGCTCCTGCAGCCTACCGCGCTCCTCACCCCCGGCGGCCTGCTCCAGCAGGGCCAGGCGCTCCGACAGCGCGTCCATCAAATCGCCGTAGCCCGCCAGCTCGGCCCGCGCCGCCGTGAGCTCGTGGGACAGGATGTTCACCCGCTCCGCCAGCACCTCGGCGGAGGGCAGCTCATACTTGGGCTCCTTTTCCGGAGTGGCCGCCGACTTGATGCGGTTGACGCGTTCCAGGCTGGAATCGTCCTCCAGCCTGGCCTCGGGGAAGGCCCGCAGCAGGTCCGACACGCTGACCTTGCCCTCGAAGGTGTCAAGTTCATCGCGACGGATACGTTGTTGCAACTCGCCGCGGGTAATGCCCACCAGGCGCGCCGCGCGGGACAGGGTCAACAGATCTGCCATGTATGCTCCGGGGCCGACGGCAATGGTTCGATTCTAAGCCACCGCGGCCCCGGAAAGACATAGACGCGAACGGAGCCGCCGGCCAGATGCCGCGGCGATACCGTCGGCGGCCCCCTCAGGGCTGCCAGCGGCGCCCCGCAAAGGCCTCATCCAGCTCCGTACCGGCGATGTGGTTGGTGTAGTTGGAGAGGGTCTTCAGGCCCACCCCCAACACCACTTCCAGCAGTTGCTCCCTGTTGAATCCGGCGGCCAGGAACTCCTCCACCTCGGGCTCCCCGAGCCAGCCCCGCTGCTCCACCACACGCCGGGTGAGGGTGCGCAGGGCCTCCAGCCGGGCGTCGGCAATGGGCCGGTCGTCGCGGATGGCATCGGTGACCTCGGTGGGGACCTTCTGCATGTCCGCCAGGGCGCTGTGAACGCCCACACAATAGGTGCACCCGTTGACGCGGCTGGTGGTGATGAGCACCACCTGCTGCTCCGCGGCGGACAGGGACGAATTGCCGAACACCGCCGACAGGGTCCAGTAGCCCTCCAGCAGCGCGGGGGCCTCGGCCATCTTGGCCAGCAGGTTGGGCAGCATGCCGTAGGCCTTTTCCGCCTGCTCCAGCAGGGGCCGGGCGGCGGTGGGGGCGGTGGTGCGATCATGGTAGGGAAAATCGGTCATGGTGTTCTCCTTGGGCGTTTTGCCAGCGAGGTAAGAGGGCGCGAGGGCCCTGTGATTAATGGACCATTCGGTCCATTATTGAGCAAAAAAATAGTGTCGGGGGAGCGGCCCTTGGCCACGATCCAGGGGCATGCATGGGGGGCATCAATCCAGGGCGCACAGGGTCACGGCGGCGATGGCCCGTATCTCCCGGGCGTCCGCGCCCGCCTTCACCATGGTGCGCAGGCCGGCCACGTTGGTGAGGATGTAGGCCGCCAGCACTTCGGTGTCCTTGTGGGCGGGGATCTCACCGTCCGCCCGGGCCTGATCCAGGGCCTGCCTGAACACCGCCATGAACGAGGCCGTGCTGCGCGCCACCAGATGGGCCACCGCCGGGTCACGGCCGGCGAACTCCGAGGCCGAGTTCATCACCAGACAGCCGCGCCGTGCCCCCGGACCGCGGGTCTCGTCCGCTATGCCCAAAAGCAGTCCTTCGAGAAATCCACGTCCCGAGGGCGCCTGCGCCAGCATGTCGCCCATGGTCCGAACCATGTAAGCCCGATAGCGCTCCATGCAGCGCTCGAATAATGCGTGTTTGCTGCCGAAGGCCTGGTAGAAGCTGCTCTTGGACAACCCTGTCGCGGCCATGAGTTGAGTCAGGGACGTGGCCTCGTAACCCTGCCGCCAGAACAGGACCATGGCCGCCTCCAGGGCGGCCTCGGGATCATGGCCCAGGGGTCTTCCGACACTCATGGCTCAATTATGGACCGATCGGTCCTTTATGGCAACGGCACTGGAGGCCTCGGACGACGCCCATGGCTTCGCCCGGGCATGGCGGGTTGGGGGTTATCCCATCGTCAACGGCGGGCCGCGGAGTGGTCCGCCGCCCAACACTCGAAAAGGCGCTGGTCCGTCTCCCGCAGCCGCCGGCACACCTCGCGGGCCACGTTCATGTACAGGAGGTTGAACTGCTCGACGCTGACGTTGTACAGGCCGTAGAGATGCTCGGAGGTGATCTCGAAGGCCGTGCTGTCCTCTGCGGCCAGGGCCGAGGTATTGCGCCCGGCGAAATCGAGGAGGGCCACCACGCCGAAGCAATTCCCCGGGGTCACGTCCTTCAGCACCAGGTGCTCATCACCGTCTTCACGTACCAGGGACACCCGACCGGTATCCAGCACGTAAAGGGATTCGGCGCTGTCCCCCGCATGGTAAAAGAACTCCCCCCTGCCGCGGTGGCGATCCACGGCGCGGCCGAGCAGCAGGGTGATGGTCTCGGCGGACAGCCCTCCGAACACGGGCATGGTCTGGAGCAGGCTGATCCTGGCTTCGTTGGTTAGTGCCACGTCTTCCTCATCCCGCCCCCACAGAGCTTTGCATCACATCATGAATCGAGGTCGCCTCGAATGATCTTGGGCATGTATCCCCCGCTTGCGGCGGGCTACCCAATGATACGCCCCCCAAGGTACCCCGGTTCAGGCATCGCCGCCGGAGCCGCGGTGATCGGTTTAAGGACGTGGGCGTAATGGAGGACAATAGGCCCTTCGGCCGCCCTCCCCCGCCCCTCAGGTATCCCATGGACCAGCATGACACCCCAAATGATCCCGCCGCGGCCACGGTGACACCGGTGGCTGCCCGTGGCCTCACCAAGCATTACCCGGCGGGCAAGACGTTCAAAACGGTGCTCGACGGGGTGGACCTGACCATCGCGGCCGAGGAATCCGTAGCCCTCCTCGGCCGCAGCGGCTCCGGCAAGTCCACCCTGCTCAACCTGCTGGCGGGCATCGACCGCCCCGATGACGGCGAGCTCATCCTCCTCGGCCGCCCCCTCCACCGGCTTGCAGAGGGGGACCGCACCCTCATGCGCCGGCGCCATCTGGGCTTCATCTACCAGGCCTTCAACCTTATCCCCACCCTCACGGCGGCGGAGAACGTGGGCCTGCCCCTGGAGTTGAACGGCTGGTCCCGGGACGCCACCACCCGGCGGGTGGAATCCCTGCTCGCGGAGCTCGACCTCCACCAGGCCGGGGATGCCTTTCCCGATCGCCTGTCGGGGGGAGAGCAACAGCGCGTGGCCATCGCCCGGGCCCTGGCCCACGACCCGGCCCTCGTCCTGGCCGACGAGCCCACCGGGAATCTGGACTCCGTGACGGGCGGGCATGTACTGGAGCTGCTGCTGGCCCGGGCACGGCGCGGCGGCCAGGCCCTGCTGGTGGTGACCCACAGCCTGGCGGTGGCCCGGCAGGCCGACCGCATGGTGGTACTGGAGGACGGCCGGCTCACCGCCGGGGGGGCGGAACTGGCATGGTGAACCCGTTGCTGGGCGGGCTGGTGCGGGCCAGCCGCCGCTACCTCACCCGCCATCCCTGGAACCTGATGCTGGCCATCGCCGGCATCGGCCTCGGCAGCGCCGTGGTGATCGCCGTGGACCTCACCAACTCCAGCGCCCGCACCGCCTTTCGGCTGTCCATGGAGATGCTGTCGGGCACCGCCACCCACCAGGTGGTGGGCGGACCCCGGGGTGTGGACGAGACGGTCTATGCCACCCTGCGACTGCGCCCGGGCAGCCCGCCCAGCGCCCCGGTGGTGTCGGGGACCGTGACCCTGGGGCAGCGAACGTACACCCTCATGGGCATCGATCCCCTGGGCAGCGGTGCCTTCCGCGGCGACCTGGAGGGCATGGGGGACGGCGTCGTGGAACGGCTGCTGGTGACCCCGGGGGCCATTATGATGTCCGCCCCCAGGGCGTCGACCCTGGGCCTCGAACGGGGAGACGAGGTGGTATTGGAGAGGGCGGGCGGGGCCCACACCGCCACTCTCGCCGGCACCTTCCGCACCGCCAACCCGGCGGCCCGGGACGGCCTGCTGGTGGCGGACATCGCCTCCGCTCAGGAGCTCCTGGGACGCGTGGGCCGGCTGGACCGCATCGACCTCATCCTCGAACCCGGGGAGGAACAGGCCGTGGCGGACTCCCTGCCGGCGGGTCTGCGCCTGACCCCCGCGGCCGCCCGCACCGAGGCCGGCGCGCGCATGACCGAGGCCTTCCACATCAACCTGGCGGCCATGAGCCTGCTGGCCCTGCTGGTGGGGGCGTTCATCATCTACAACGCCATGACCTTCGCGGTGCTGAGCCGCCGCCCCCTGTTCGGCCAGCTGCGGGTCATCGGCGTGACCCGCGGCGAGCTGTTCCGGCTCATCCTCGGCGAGGCCCTGATCCTGGGCCTGGTGGGGACCCTGGTGGGCATGGCCGGCGGCATCGCCATCGCCCAGGGCCTCATCGGCCTGGTGACCCGCACCATCAACGACCTCTACTTCAGCCTCACGGTCAACCAGCTCCTGGTGAGCCCCACGGTGCTCGCCAAGGGGATGCTGGTGGGCCTCGGCGCCACCCTCCTGAGCGCCCTGCTGCCGGCCCGCGAGGCGGCCCGCAGCGAACCGGTGCAGGTGCAGAGACGCAGCGCGGTGGAGGCCCCCATGACCGGCATCATCCGTCGCCTCGCCATGGTGGGCATAGGGCTCTTCGTACTGGCGGCGGGGTTGCTGGCCGTCGCCCCGCGGGCCCTGGTACCCGCCTTCGGGGCCCTGTTCATGGTGGTCATCGGCTTCAGCCTGCTGGTACCCGGCCTGCTGGTGGCCGGCGGCCGCCTGCTCGGCCCCCTGCTGGCCCGCGTCCATCCGCCCCTCGGCACCCTCGCCCTGCGCGGCATCACCCGCTCCCTGTCCCGCACCGCGCCGGCCATCGCCGCCCTCACGGTGGCGGTGGCGGGCACCGTGGGGGTGGCCATCATGATCGAGAGCTTCCGCGGCACCGTGGAGTTGTGGCTGGCCCAGACCCTCACCAGCGACATCTACGTGAGCGCCCCCGAGAGCAGCAGCTCCCGCATCGCCGGGCGCCTCGACCCGGCCCTCATGGCCTCACTGGAGAGCCTGCCCGGGGTGGCTGCCACCAGCCGCGGCCGGCGCGTCACGGTGGAGTCAGAGCACGGCGCCGTAGAGGTCCTGGCCCTCGCCATGACCGACCGGGGGGATAGGGGCTTCCGCTTCAAGGGGCCCGTGGTGGACGACCTGTGGGTGGGCCTGGAAGCCGGCGATGTGGTGTTGGTGTCGGAACCCTATGCATGGCGTCACGGCGTGGCGGCGGGGGATCGGCTGGAGCTGTTCACGGCCACGGGCTGGCGCACATGGCGGGTGGGCGGAGTGTTCTACGACTACGGCAGCGACCGCGGCCTGGTGGTGATGCATCAGCCCGCCTACGCCGCGGCCTGGGAGGACGAGGCCATCTCCGCCCTCGGCCTCACCCTCGCCCCCGGGGAGGACCTGGACACCGTGATGGCCCGGGTGGAGGAGCGCGTCGCGGCCACCGCGCCGGCGGTCCGGGTGCGCGCCAACCGCGACCTGCGGGCCTACTCCATGGAGGTCTTCGACCGCACCTTCGCCATCACCCGGGTGCTGCGGCTGCTGGCGGTGGGGGTGGCCGTCATCGGCATCATCGGCGCCCTGCTGGCCCTTCACCTGGAACGCTCCCGGGAATACGGTACCCTGCGGGCCATCGGCGCGACGCCTCGGCAGATGGGGGGCCTGATCGTGCTGCAGAGTATCCTCATGGGCCTGCTGGCAGGGGTACTGGCCCTGCCCCTGGGGCTGCTCATGGCCCTGATGCTCATCAAGGTGGTTTACCTGCGCGCCTTCGGCTGGACCATGCAGACCCTCATCGGCGCGCCCCTGCTGGCGGAGGCCGTGGCCCTGGCCCTGGGGGCGGCCCTGGTGGCGGCCCTCTACCCGGCGTGGCGCATCGCCCGCACGCCGCCCGCCATCACCCTGCGGGAGGAGTGACATGGGCCGGCTGATCCTGGTGACCCTGGCCCTGCTGCTGGCGGCCTGCGACCCGCCATCGCCGCCCCCCGACACCATCCGGGTGAGTGATGCCCTGGGCGGCGGCGACACCACCGGCTTTAGCCGTGCCCTCACGCCCCGCACCTTCGAGTTCCCCGCCGACCACGGCCCCCACCCGGGTTTCAGGCACGAATGGTGGTACATCACCGGCAACCTGGATGCCGCCGATGGCGGGACCTTCGGTTATCACCTCACCTTCTTCCGCATCGCCCTGGCGCCCGAGGCCGCCGACCGCCCCTCCCGCTGGGCCGCCCGCCAGGTGTGGATGGGTCACCTGGCCCTCACCGAGGTGGCCGCGGGACGCCACACCGCCCGCGAGCGCATCGTACGGGAGGCCCTCGGCCTTGCGGGCGGCGAGGCCGAGGGCCGGCGCATCTGGGTGGAGGACTGGACCCTGGCCCGCCACCCGGACACCGGCCACTGGCGCATCGATGCCGTCACCGACGCCTTCGCCCTCCACCTCGACCTGGCGCCCCTGCGCCCCCCCGTGCTCCAGGGAGACGATGGCCTCAGCCAGAAGGGGGCGGCGCCGGGCAATGCCTCCTACTATTACTCCCTCACACGCATGGCCACCTCGGGCCACGTGGTAACGGCCGGCGACCGCCACGATGTGGGGGGGCTGTCGTGGCTGGACCGCGAGTGGAGCACTTCGGCCCTGGAGCCCGGCCAGGCGGGCTGGGACTGGGTGTCTCTGCAACTGGAGGACGGCACCGACATCATGTACTACCGTCTGCGACGCAGCGACGGCGGGGTGGATCCCCGCAGCCGCGGGGTGCGAGTGGATGCCTCAGGCCGGCGCACCGACCTCGAGGACCGCGACGTCACCCTCACCCCCCTGGACTGGTGGACATCGCCGCGGGGGGAACGCTACCCGGTGGCGTGGGAGATGACATTGCCCGGACCCGGGCCGGCTCTGGAGGTACGGGCGGTGCTGCCGGATCAACTCATGGATCTCAGCGTGCGTTACTGGGAAGGGGCGGTAAGGGTGTTCGACCGAGGTTCGGGGGAGCAGCTGGGACGCGGCTATCTGGAGATGACGGGATACGACGGCTGAAGACGCACCGGCGTGCGGGCAGGCCGACCCCGTCTCCGATCATCCCCAGCGCGGCGGTGGACCGGAGCCGGAGCCGATACCTTCAGGGGACCGGCTGCAACATCCCGACGTCGATGATTTCGAACACGCGCGAGCCCATGGGAGTGGCGACGGTGATTCGCTCGCCCTCCTGGCGACCGAGCAATCTGGCGCCCAGGGGTGATTGCACGGACAGCAGGCCGTGCGCGGGATTGGACTCCCCTTCCTTCACCAACCGGACATTCTGGATACTGCCGTCGGCCTCGTCCCGCAACATGAGGGCGGAACCGAGATGGGCCTCCATGGGATTCGGAAGGCCTTGACTTCTCTTTACAGCGGCTTGATGGGCCATTATCTCCTCCTTAACATCCAACCGGACGCGACGGGAAATCGCGCCGCCGGTCCGCGCCGGCAGAGTTAAAGATTAGCCCACTGACAACGGATTGAAAGAACACCCCGGGAAATTCGAATGCTTCCGGCACTAAAACAGTGCGCACCCCGGCCGGCCGATGCCTCTATCGGGCCCCGTGGGGCCCTGCCGGCGGGGTCGGCAGTGGGGATGCTCCCCGCACAAGCCCTCGGCGCCGGACCAGGCTTCAAGGACTTGCCGGAGAGTTGAGTGTCGCGCGAACAGCCTTGCCCATTTATGGGGCGGTTCCGCCCGGAGATGCCCCAATATGGCGCACTCCATGGGCCGCCGACCCCGCCGGCTCTACCAGCCCTTACGCCATAAACGGTTCCTGACACCGTTTCTAAAAAAACGGTGTCAGGAACCGTTTTCGGGCAGAATGCGGGGGCCGGCCGGTGATCCTTCACCGGTCTCGGTGCGCCTGCTACCAGCTCTTATAGGGCAGGAACTTGCCGTTCAGGGTGAGCACCACCCGATCACCGGCGGGATTCTCCTCCTTTTGGATATCCATGCTGTAGTCGATGGCGCTCATGATGCCGTCGCCGAACTTCTCATGGATGATCTCCTTGATGGTCTCTCCGTAGACGCCCACGATCTCGTAGAGGCGGTAGATGACCGGGTCCGTCGGCACCAGCTTGTCCCAGCTCTTGTGGGGGAACTCCTGCAGCGCCGCGGCCACGTCCGGCCCCAGCCCCAGGGCCTGGGCCACCGCCTCGGCCGGTTCCACCTTCAGGCTGTTCATCCCCAAGCAGGCGGAGCAGGTGAATTCGGGGGCCAGCCCCGCCGCGGCCCCCAGGGCCTCCCAGGTGGTGCCCTTGGCCTTCTTGGCGTCCAGGATGGCGTCGCGCATCTCGTCTTTGGTCATTGGGTGTTTTCTCCCGTGAGTTGGTTGAAAAGAAAAGCACCCGTGAAATAGCAACCTTCATGCCATAGTCCGCGCCATGTCCTCCGAAGCCGCCCGTGGGGCCCTCATGCCGACTCCCTCGACCCCCTCGCCGCGGGTGCCGTATGCTTGGCAGCAGCCCTCCCGGCCATGGCGCCGGAGGACCTCCATCCTGCTCCTTCGGCGACGCCCTCCATGACCGCAGACAAGTCAAGCCTCCTCGGCACCCTACTCAAGCCCTCCCGCTGGCTCGAACGGGGCGCCATGGCGTCGCGCCGGCAGGTTCGCGAGGCCGCGCGACGGCGCCAGTGGCGCGAGTTCACCCTGCAACTCGGCGCCGCCTTCGCCCGCCAGGGCTATGCCGTACGGCAGCTGGACGACGGTGAGGGCAGGCCGGGCCGGGAACTGCTGCTGCACAGGGACGGCGGCCATTACATCGTGGAATGCGAGCACTGGCGTCGCTCCGCCCTCAGCGAGGAGCTGGTGCGCGAGGTGGTGGGCAGGATGCTGACGCTGCGCTGCAACGGCGCCTTTCTGGTGACCTCGGGCTACTTCACCGCCGACGCCGTATCCTACGCCGCCGGGCGCAACGTGGTGCTGGTGGAGGGCCCCCAGTTGCGGGACCTGCTGCGGGACGCCCGCCAACTGTTTACGGAATGACCCACGGGGTACGGCCTGATCCGGAGCGCTGCCAGCCTCTATAATTTCCGGCGAACCCCATTCCACAACCTCGGGAGGCCCCATGGCCAAGACCCTCATCATCGGCTCCGGATTCGCCGGCTGCACCGCGGTCCGCACCCTGCGCAAGCAAGGCTATGGCGATGACATCACCGTGCTCTCGCCGGCGCCGGAGCTGTTCTACTACCCCAGCCTCATCTGGGTGCCCGCCGGCCAGCGTACCGAGGCGCACCTGCGCATCGACCTGCGGGGCTTCTTCGCCCGCCACCGTGTGGAACACCTGGCGGGGACCCTCACCGGTCTCGACGTCGCGGGGCGCACGGCCCGTACCGAGAGCGGGGAGATCGCTTACGACTACCTCATCGTGGCCAGCGGCGGGCGCTACATCCGCAAGCTGCCCGGCATCGAGCATGCCCACATCGCGTGCGCCGGCTGGGGTCCCACCAAGGCCTTCAGCGATCGCCTGGCGGCGCTGGAGGGCGGCAACCTGGTGTTCGGCTTCTCCGGCAACCCCAAGGAGCCTGCCGCCATGCGTGGCGGGCCCGTGTTCGAGTTCATGTTCGGCACCGACACCCTGCTGCGCCGCCAGGGCCGGCGCGAGCGCTTCAAGCTCACCTTCTTCAGCCCCGCCGCACGGCCCGGCCAGCGCATGGGCGACAAGGCGGTGGACCGCCTGCTGGGCCAGATGGCGAAGCGCGACATCGCCACCCACCTCGGCCACAAGCCCCAGCGCCTGGAGGCGGACCGGGTGGTCACCGAGGGTGGCGAGGTGCCGGCGGATCTGATCCTGTTCATCCCGGGCATGACGGGCCCTGCCTGGGCCGCCGACAGCGGCCTGCCCCTGTCCGAAGGCGGCTTTCTCAAAGGCGATGCCCAGTGTCGGGTGCCGGACACGGAGGGGGTGTGGGTAGCGGGCGACGCCGGCAGCTTTCCCGGCCCCGAGTGGCGGCCCAAGCAGGCCCACATGGCGGACCTCCAGGCCGAGACCGCGGCCAGGAACCTGGTGGCCCACATGGCGGGCCGACCCCAGAGCCACACCTTCCGCACCGAGCTCATCTGCCTGGTGGACACCCTCAATGCCGGGTCCATGGTCTACCGTGACGACAAACGCAGCCTCATGGTGGGTGCCGGGGCGCCCATGCACTGGATGAAGCAGGCCTTCGAATGGCACTACCTGCGGGATTATCGCCGCCCGGCCGGCCCATGACCGTCGATCATCGGTTGGGCCGGTGGGGGTGGTGGCCAGGGTTCCCGGGTCTTGAGATGAGGACGGCCCGATGGAGCGCATGACCATCTCCCTGGACGACGAACTGGTGGAACAGTTCGAGCACTTCCTCGTCGCACGGGGCTACCGCAACCGCTCCGAGGCCATTCGCGACCTCATCCGTGAACGCCTGGAGGCGGAGCGCATGAAGGCCCCCCAAGGCGGCCACTGCATCGGCACCCTGAGCTATGTCTACAACCACCATGAGCGCATGCTGGCCAGCCGTCTCACCGAGGCCCAGCACCGCCACCACGACCTCGCCATCTCCACCCTGCACGTACACCTGGACCACGACAACTGCCTGGAGACCGTGGTGCTGCGGGGCCCCACGCCGAAGGTGGAGGAGTTCGCCAACGCCGTGATCTCCCAGGCCGGCGTGCGCCATGGCCGGCTCTACCTCGTGCCGGTGGAGATCCACCAGGATGCCCATGCCCACGACGATGATGACTCGGGCCCTACCCATAGCCATACCCACACCCAGCCCATCACGTGACCGCCCTCATCGCCGGACACCTCCACGAAGCAGACCACGAAGCCGGCCCGCCGCTGCTGACTCTCGAAGGCATCACCTTCCGTTACCCGGAGCGCCCCGTGCTGACCGGGGTGGACTTCCATATCCGGGCCGGCGAGCGGGTGGCGGTGGTGGGTCCCAACGGCAGCGGCAAATCCACCCTGCTCCGGCTCATGGTGGGACTGCACCGTCCCCAGGCGGGGCGCATCACCGCCTTCGGCCGGCCCCGCGGGAACGAACAGGACTTTCGGGACATGCGCCGGCGCGTGGGCCTGCTGTTCCAGGACTCCGACGACCAGCTGTTCTGCCCCACCGTGGAGGAAGACGTGGCCTTCGGCCCCCTCAATCTCGGGCTCACCCCCGAGGCCGCGGTGGCGCGGGCCCACGCCACCCTGGCGTCCCTGGGCCTCGGCGGCCTCGCCGGGCGCGTCACCCATCGCCTGTCGGGGGGTGAGAAACGCCTGGTGGCCCTGGCCGCGGTGCTCGCCATGGAGCCCGAAGTGCTGCTGCTCGATGAACCCACCAACGGCCTGGACACCGCCACCGAGGAGCGCCTCACGGCCCATCTGGAGGCCCTGCCCCAGGCCATGGTCTTCGTCTCCCACGACAACCGCCTGCTGGCCCGCATGGTGACCCGGGCGGTGCTGCTCCACGAGGGCCGGCTCCACGCGGCCACCATGCACAGCCACCCCCACACCCATGCCCACCTCCACATCCACGCCCCCGGGGTCCCCGCCGACCACCGCCACGGTGACGCCCCCCGCGATCATCGCCGTGCGAACGGTGATTGAGGATGGCCGCTCCATGAACGCCGCCGGGGCGGTCGTGGTGGGCGCGGTGAGCGGGGCAGGGACACCGGCACCGGCCCTGCGGCCGATGGTCGCAGGGGCTTGCCGCCCCCCCGGCATTGTGAAATAGTCCTTGACCATCCAGAGAGCCGGGCACCGCGCCGGGTACCGCAACGGACGTTCGGTACCGGTGACCAGGGGTCCGGGAATAAAACTTCCGCAGGGAAGGCCATCCCATGGAGGCCCTGTCCGGTACGACCGCCCCGTCGTCCGCTGCCGTTCGTCCTGCCCGGCCCGGCCGGGGGACCGTGCCGGCCGCGCCGGGTGCCACACCTATTAGCCATGACCAACCGCCAAACCCATCCGCCGCCGATCCGCCGTCGCCGGCCGCGGCCCTCGAACCTCGCCGTCGGGGTAACGGGCGGCCTCGCCCTCGCCCTCGCCGGGACCCTGGCCGCCGCCGCCCTTTCCAACGAGGAGGCCGCCGCCCGCATGGCGCGCAACCAGGCCCTGGTGGCGGCCCTCGAGCTCACGGATCTGTGCCTGTTCACGGAGGCCCGCTACACCCGCCACCTGACCCAGGCGGATCTGCATACGCCGTTCCAGGACGCCCCCTTCTCCCTGGACCACTTCCCCTCGGGCTCCGTCGTCCCGCCGCCACCCGGGATCACCCGTCATGCCCCCATGGATTGAACGCCAGCGCCACCTCATGGATTACACCCTGGCGGCCATGGCGCGGCGCTGGGGGCGCAATCTCGGCCTCGTGGCGGTCTACACCCTGCTGGTGTTCGTGCTGGCCTCGGTGATGATGTTCACCGATGCCATCCAGCGGGAGGCCGGGCAGCTGCTGGAGCAGGCCCCCGAAGTGGTGGTGCAGCGCATGGTGGCGGGACGCCACGACCTCATCTCCGCCGACTATATGGACGCCATCGCCGCTATCCGCGGCGCCCGCCAGGTGCGGGGCCGGCTGTGGGGCTACCACTTCGACCCCGTGACCGCCGCCAACTACACCTTCATGGTGCCCGCCGCCAACGCCCCCCCCGCCGGCAGGGTGCACATCGGTGCGGGGCTGGCGCGGGCCCGGGGGGCGGCGGTGGGCGATGTGCTCTCCTTCCGCGGCCACGACGGCGCCTTGTTCAGCTTCGACATCGAGGGTCTGCTGAGGGCCGAATCGGAGATCATCACCGCCGATGCCATCCTGTTGTCGGAGGAGGACTTTCGCGCCTTCTTCGGCATCCGGCCCGGGCTGTTCACGGACATCTCCCTGCAGGTGCGTAATCCCCGGGAAGTCACCAAGGTGGCCGAGAAGATCGTGGAACGCTTCCCGGATACCCGCCCCATCCTGCGCTCGGAGATGCAGCGCACCTACGCCTCCCTGTTCGACTGGCGCCAGGGCCTGGTGCTGACGGTGTTCGCCGGGGCCCTGCTGGCCTTCGCCATCCTCGCCTGGGACAAGGCCGCGGGCCTGTCCGCCGAGGAACGCCGGGAGATCGGCATCCTCAAGGCAGTGGGCTGGGAGACCACCGACATCATCGCCATGAAGACCTGGGAGGGGGCGCTGGTGTCCCTTACGGCCTTCCTCCTCGGGGTGCTGTTGGCCTACGGGCACGTCTTCGGCACCTCCGCCGTGATGTTCGAGCCGGTGCTCAAGGGTTGGGCCACCCTCTATCCGCGCTTCGTCCTCACACCCCATGTGGACCTTTTCCAGCTGGCGGTGCTGGCCTTCCTCACGGTGGTGCCCTACACGGCGGCCACGGTGGTGCCCAACTGGAAGACCGCGGTCACCGACCCCGATGCCGTGATGCGTTGAAGGCCCCCATGATCGAACTTCGCAACGTCAGCAAGGTCTTCAACGAAGGCAGGCACAACGAATTCACCGCCATCCGCGACGTGTCGTTGCGGCTGGCCGACCGCGAAGTGACGGTGTTCACGGGGCCCAGCGGTTCGGGCAAGACCACCCTGCTCACCCTGGTGGGCTGCCTGGCGCGGCCCACGGTGGGGCGCATCCGCCTCCATGACCGCGACATCTCGGGGCTGCCGGAACGCTTCCTGACCCAGGTCCGACGTCACAGCTTCGGCTTCGTGTTCCAGCAGTTCAACCTCATCAGCGGTCTGTCGGCGGTGGATAACGTCATGCTGCCCGCCTACCCTACGGGCCGGCCGCGGAGTGGGCTCATGGCCCGGGCCCTGGAACTGCTGGAACTGATGGCCCTGGCAGAGCGCGCGGACGCGCCGGTGGAGTGGTTGTCCGGCGGCGAGAAGCAGCGGGTGGCCATCGCCCGGGCCCTCATCAACGACCCCCCCGTGCTCATCGCGGACGAGCCCACGGCCAACCTGGACACGGCCATGTCGCGGGACTTTCTGGCCATCCTGGAGCGGCTGGTGGAACAAGGCAAGACCGTGCTCATGACCAGCCATGACCCCCTCGTCTACGAGGCCGCCATGGTGAATACGGTGGTCAGCCTGCGGGACGGCCGGGTGGAGACCGTGCCGTGATCTTCCAGCCGGCCATCATCGCCCTGGTGCTGGCGGACTTCCTGGGCCTGGTGTTCCTCGCCATGGCCTCGGTGTTCGCGGTGCGGCTGCTGCGCCACTGGCAACCGGCCAGCGGCAGCGCCATGCAGCTCGGCCTGGAACGCCGCACCTACCTCATGTCCACCCTGGTCACCTTCGTGCTCCTGACCCAGCTCGGTGCCCTGCTGCTGTTCGTCCTCAACGCTGAACGCATGGCGCCCCTGTTCGTCGGGGCCATGTGTGCGGTGGGCACCCTCAACGCCAACCCCTTCGGCTTCCCCAGCCTCAACCTGCGCATGGCGCTGTTCTTCCTGGCCGCCATCTGGCTGGTGATGAACCACCTGGACAACCGCGCCTCGGATTACCCCCTGGTGCGGGTCAAGTACGGACTGCTGCTGATGGTGGTGGCGCCGGTGGCCGCCGTAACCGCCGGGCTGCAGCTCGCCTATTTTCTCAACCTGGAGGCGGATGTCATCACCTCCTGTTGCGGCACCCTGTTCAGCAGCGACCGCGACGCCGTGGCCGGCGACCTCACGGGCCTGGCGCCCGGCCCCACCCTGGTGGCCTTTTATGGGGTGCTGGGGCTGACGGTGGCGGCGGGGGCCCTGTCCCGCCGCGCCCGCTGGCTGCGGGGCCTGTTCCTGGTGCTCGCGCCCGCGGCCTTCGTGACGGCCATCCTGGCGGTGGTCTCCTTCATCTCCCTCTATGTCTACGAGCACCCCCACCACCACTGCCCCTTCTGCATGCTGCAGGCGGAGTACGGTTTCGTGGGCTACGGGCTCTACGTCCCCCTGTTCCTGGCCACCGCCCTGGCCCTGGGCCACGGCGTCACCCGGCTGTTCGCCCGCACGCCCTCCATGACCGCCATCGTGGATGAGGCGGGCCGGCGTCTCGACGGCACGGCCACCGCCCTGTTCGCCGTCTTCCTGGCGGCGGTGACCTGGCTCATCGCCACCTCCAACCTCATCCTCCTGGGAGGCTGACCATGGTCCCGTTGCGTCCATTGCCCCTGCTATTTCTCTCCTGTCTCCTTCTGGGCCTCGCCGGCTGCGAACAGGGCAAGCGCCTGGCCCAGGGCGATCCGGCGCCGCCCTTCGAACTGGCGGACATCGAGGGGGAGCCCCGCGCCTTCCCCGCGGACTTCGCCGGCACCCCGGTGGTGATCCGCTTCTGGGCGGACTGGTGCCGCTTCTGCAGGCAGGAGATGGAGGACGTGGAGGGGGTGTACCAGGCCTATGGGGAGCGGGAAGTGACCATCCTCGCCGTCAACGTGGGACAGGACCGCGACACCGCCCGGGACTTCGTCGAGGCCATCGGCATCAGCTACGACACCCTGCTGGACCGGGAGTCCGAGGTGGCCGGCGCCTACGGCGTGGTCGGCCTGCCCACCACCTTCTTCGTGGATCGCGACGGCCGCATCCGCGCCAAGATCCTGGGGGAGGCGGACAAGGAGACCTTCGAGCGCATGCTGGTGGAGACCCTGTGAGGGACGCCGACCCCAAGGCACGCCGGAGCTGCGACCTGTGCGGCCTCACGGTGGGTGAGGACCGCTGGCTGATGGCGACCCGGGAGCGGCTGTTCCACTTCTGCTGCCCGGGTTGCCGTCAGGCCTACGTGATCTCCCGGGCCATCCGCGACCCCGAGTTTCCATCCACCCCCCCGCCGCTGGGCGAGCCCCATGACGCCTGAGCTCAACTACGCCGCCGCCTTCATGGCGGGGATCCTGGGCAGCGGCCACTGCATCGGCATGTGCGGCAGCCTGGTGTCGGCCTTCTTCATGAGTGTCAACAAGGATGGGAACAGCAGGAGCGTGCTGCCCTACGTGGCCTACCACGGCGCCCGGGTGGGGGTGTATACCCTGGTGGGCGCCCTGGCGGCCCTGCTGGGCCTCGCCCTCACCTCCACCGGCATCATCGGCAAGACCCAGGGGATCCTGCAGATCGTGGCGGGGGTGGTGGTCATCCTCATCGGCCTCGAGGTGCTGGGGGTGAGCCGCCTGCGCTTTGCCGTCAGCTTCCTGCCGGCACGGCTGGTGCGCAGCGGCTTCAGCGCGGCCATGAAGCGCGGCCCGGTGGTGGGCTCCATGATGGGGGGCACCCTCAACGGCTTCATGCCCTGTGCCCTGACCCTGGCCATCGCCGTCAAGGCCACCACCGCCGGAAGCGCCCTCGAGGGCGCCCTGCTGATGGCGGCCTTCGGTGCCGGCACCCTCCCCTCCATGATGTTCGTCAGCGTGCTGTTCGGGCGCATGGGCGCGAAGTTCCGCGGCGGCCTGATGAAGGGCGCGGCATTGATCGTCATCGTCATGGGCGTGGCCACCGTCTACCAGGGGGTGCGCTACACCATGGTGATGAAGGACCTGGCCAACTGGTGAGAAGATAAGGAGAGACCCGATGAAACGCAGAAACGCCATCAAGCTGATGGGCGCCCTGGGCGCCGCGCCCCTGGCGGCCCGGGCCGGGGACATGGCCGGCGACCACGAGGGTCACGGCGCCATGGCCGGCGACAGGCCCGCCGCCGCCGGCACGCCCCTGCAGTTCATGCCCCGGAACCCGCCCGACCCCGATCCCCTGACCGACGAGCTGGCCAAGTACCCCAAGTGTCCCTACTGCGGCATGGACCGCACCCAGTGGAATCACAGCCGTCACCTCGTGCACTACGACGACGACCTGGTGGACGCCACCTGCTCCATCCACTGCCTGGCCATCAGCCTCGCCCTCAACCTGGACCGCGGCCCCCAGGCCATCTACGGGGCCGACTACGGCGCCGATGCCCCAATCAGGCCCCTGGTGAACGTGGACGAGGCCACCTATCTCATCGGCAGCCGCCTCAAGGGCACCATGTCCCGCACCAGCAAGATGGCCTTCTCCGAGGTCGCCGCGGCCATGGCCGCGGGGGAGCGCCACGGCGGCGAGCCCGGTGACTTCGACGCCGCCCTGGCGCGGGCCTATGCCGACATGGCCCGGGACACCGCGATGATTCGCGGCAAACGGGCCGAGCGCAGGCGACGCCAGGGAACCCCCGCGCCCCGGACGCCATGATGGCGGGACGCACCCTCGCCGCAGCATTCATCACCCTGGCCCTGCTGGCGGCAGCGGCCCCGGCGGGCACCGTGGACGTGCCCCAGCCGGGTCCCCGGGCCAGCTGCCCCGTCTGCGGCATGTTCGTCGCCAAGTACCCCGAGTGGATCGCCACGGTGGTGTTCGACGACGGCCACGTGCATCACTTCGATGGGGCCAAGGACCTGTTCAAGTTCCTGTTCGCCCTCGACAGGTACGCACCCGACCACGGCCCGGGGGATATCGACGTCATCGCGGTCACCGATTACTACGATGTGGAGGCCATCGATGCCCGCCAGGCCTGGTTCGTCATCGGCTCCGACGTCTATGGGCCCATGGGCCACGAACTGGTGCCCCTGAAGACGGCCGAGGACGCCGCCGGCTTCAGCGCGGACCACGAGGGCCGGGCCACCCTGCGCTTCGGCGACATCACGCCCGCTGTGGTGCGGCAGGTGGACGAGGGCCGCTTCGATGGCCTGGAGTTGCCCCTCACCCCCTGAACCCATGGGTATGGGTTTGACGGCCTGACCACGGCGGCGTCCCGGTAACGGGGTGACCCGGTCCTCCCGGGCCGGCGGGATACGGCTGTCTCCCATCGGACAACGCCCGCTTCCGGAATACCTTAAACTGGGCGCCCTTCTCACAGGGGGCCATGGCGGCCCGTCCACGACTTTGCGCGCAACCTGGAATCATTCGGCATGACATCCCAACCCCGTGAAATCACCACCCCCTACCGGCCCATACCCCTGGAGGTACCCGAGGGCATGGCGCCCAACGAGTTCTTCAACAGCACCGAGAACCTCGAGGACCTGGTGCATAACAACGGCCTGCTCACCAACCCCGAACACCTGCTCCTCTACCGCAAGGCCCTCGGCCACAGCAACGAGTTCGACTGCTCCATCATCTACAACACCTCCAAGGTCATCCTCGACCCCCTGGGCCGGCCCGTGCGGCGCACCCAGGTGCCGCCCAACGTGCGCCAGGTGTGGAACCGCATGAACCAGGTGATATTGGATTACATGGTGGAGCAGTACCCGGACCCCGGCCGGCACCTCATCCTGGCCGGCGAGGCCAGCCTCGACGCCACCTGGCCCCTGACCTCCAGGGGGGTGCCCAGCATCCGCATGCTCCACAACCACTTCATCACCTTCGACATGGATCAGTTGCGCAATGCCCCCGTCGCCGATGCCGACGACCCCAACCTCACGGACGGCGGCCAGCACAGCCTGTTCCAGGCCTACATGCGGGATGTCTATCGCGAGTTCTTCGATCGCGCCCTGGACCTCTCCATCCTGCGCCCGGCCAGCGCCGGGGCCTCCTGCATCCACCTGACGGGCTATCCCCAGGGCCTGCCCAGCTGGGAGATCGACGGCGGCATCGACGCCGTCCGCGAGGTGCGTTTCTGGAAGGAATACGACGCCATACTGCAGGGGTTTCTGGACTTCTACCGCACCTTCTTCAGCCAGGTTTCCACCCGCAATGCCCCCATGCCCCGGGACATCTACTACCCGGACGCGGTGGAGAACGTGCTGCTGTTCGACAACGCATTCCTGAAGACCGCCAAGAAGGTGCGGGACCACTGCATGAGGGACGCCCGCTACGCCAACGCCATCCGCTGGCAGCCCGCCTTCAAGCAGATCATCTATCGCAACGACGCCGGCCGGCTCATCGTCACCATCAGCCAGAACTCCATCGGCAATGCCATCACGGAACTGCTGGGGGTGGTGGTGAAACGGGTACCCGATGCCACGGCCTACGAGGCGCGGGAGCCGGCGTTGCTGGAACGCCTGCTGGAGGTGCGCCGCCGCCTGGTGGAGGTGGACCTGGGAGAGGGTATCGAGACGCCCTATTGGGGGGCGGGGTGAGGCCGAAGGCCAATTTTGAATTGTGGGGGGGGAAGCGGGGGCACCCCA
>JAABTG010000046.1 GCA_011389995.1 Thiotrichales bacterium | reverse complement strand
CCAGGTCCACGTCCTCGGCGTGGAGCACGCCGTCTCGGGGCTTGAAATGATCCATTGTCTTGTCAGGTATGGCTGTGAGGGCCCGGCGGGGCCCATGGGAAAATGACGACGGCGCCGGAGGAATATCCACGGGCCAGCGGGCTCCAACCCCCTCCGCTGGCGCCCGCCCCCCCGGGGCGGTGGAACGGCCGCCTAGGAGGAAAACTGCCTGCGCTCCCCGTCTTCTTCCGGCAGGTACAGCGGCCCCTTCTGCCCGCAAGCGGTCAGCAGGCCGGCGAGAAGAAACAGCGTCATCAGGATGGCAACGGTTCTGCGCATGGTGGCGGGAGGGTAATCAAAAGGCCCCGTCAGGGCTACTCCGGGGTGGAGCCCGTGCCCGGACTGCCGCCGGAGGGCCCGCCCCGGCGACCGCGCGCCCCTCCACCCGGCCGGCCACCGCCGGGTCCGGAGCGCCCACCGCCGTGGCGGCCGGGGCCACCCGGGCGCTTGCGGGGGGGACGGCGCGGAGGCCTGACGGGCTCCACCACGAGGTCCTCGGTGATGGCGGCCACCGGGATCTTGGCGCCGATGTAGTCCTCGATCTCCGGCAACGAATAGACATAGGTCTCGCAGGCCAGACTCACCGCATCGCCACTGGCGCCGGCGCGAGCGGTGCGGCCGATACGATGGACATAGTCCTCCGCATCCTGGGGCAGATCGAAGTTGAATACGTGACTCACGTCCTCGATGTGGAGACCGCGGGCCGCCACGTCGGTGGCCACCAGCACCGATAACTGCCCGGCCTGAAACTTCTCCAGCAGCTGCATCCGCTTGCGCTGAGGCACGTCCCCCGAGATCACCGCCGCATCGATGCCGTTGGCCGCGAAATAGTCCTCCACCCGCTCCGACTGGCGTTTGGTGTTGACGAACACCAGGCTGCGCTGGGGCTTCATGCGTCGCATGAGGCCGATGAGCAAAGGGATCTTCTCCTCGCTCGAGACGTGGTAGAGAACCTGGTTTACGCGGTCGGCGGTCTTGCCCTCGGGAGAGACATTCACCACCTCCGGATTGTTCATGTGCTCGTAGGCCAGTTCCGTCACGCGGTGACTCATGGTGGCCGAAAACAGCATGTTGAGGCGCTCCCCGGGGGCGGGCATGCGATGGAACAGGAAGCGGATGTCCTTGATGAAACCGAGGTCGAACATGCGGTCCGCCTCGTCCAGCACCACCACCTGGATATGGCGCAGGTTGAAGATATGCTGTTTGAAGTAATCGATGAGACGACCCGGGGTGCCGATGAGCAGATCCACGCCCTCGCGCAACCCCTCGCGCTGGGACTCGTAGCCTTCACCGCCGTAGACGACCTGGATACGCAGGCCGGAATGGGCCCCGAGCACCTGGGCATCCCGGGCGATCTGCACCGCGAGCTCCCGGGTGGGGGCGAGCACCAGGGCCCGCGGATTGCCTCCGGCATCGGGAGAATCGGCCCTCAGCAACTCCTGCATGATGGCCAACAGGAATGCGGCGGTCTTGCCGGTCCCGGTCTGGGCCTGGCCGGCCACGTCTTTGCCCGCCAGGGCGAGGGGAAGGGTCTGGGCCTGGATCTCGGTACAGAACTCGAAACCGGCGTCCGTGGCGCCCTCCAGCAGCACCGGCTTCAGCCCCAGGTCGGAGAATCGGGTATTGGTCAGGTGGTTTTCGCTCATAAGCGCGTTAGCATACATGAACTTGCGCAAGATCGGTCTTGCATTATCGGTATCGTTCATACCACACTTTCACCTCCATACTTAAGGAGAAAGAGTCAGAACATGAGCGATCGAATCATTTCGGTGACCGACGGCACTTTTGAGGATTCAGTGATCAAGTCGGAAAAGCCGGTGCTGATCGACTATTGGGCCGAGTGGTGTGGGCCCTGCAAGATGATCGCCCCCCTGCTTGAGGAGATCGCCGAGGAGTATGCCGACCGGCTGACGGTGGGGAAACTCAATATCGACGAGAACCCGGGTACCCCGCCGCGATACGGCATACGGGGGATCCCGACCCTGATGCTGTTCAAGAACGGCAACGTGGAAGCCACCAAAGTGGGCGCCGTGTCGAAGTCCCAACTGTCGGCATTTCTCGACAGCAATCTGTGATGGCGTGCCGCCCCCCGCCATGGGCCTGCGGGGCGGCCAAATACTGGACTCCATCCCACACACATGCTAATTTTGTAGCGTAGCATCGTTACGCGACCTCACCCACCGGGCCTCGCCCAGTAGATTTCCAGTTCTGACTCCGGTCAAACGCAATGCGGATCACAGCCGCATGTTCGGCGGGTGCGCTTAACCTTTACCAGAGCGAAAATCACCGCGTAAGGTGACTGTCGCAGGCCTGCACTGCATCCCCCGGCCCAGGGTCGACCAGGGTCGACCGTTTCCCTTTTTCCAGCACTCCGCCTACTACATCTTCCTTTGTCATGAATCTGACCGAACTCAAGAAAAAAAGCGCCTCCGAAGTGATCCAGATGGCCGACGCCATCGGCATCGAGGGTATGGCCCGCAACCGCAAGCAGGACGTCATCTTCGCCATTCTCAAGGCCCATGCGAAGAAGGGCGAGGACATCTACGGTGATGGCGTACTGGAGATACTCCAGGATGGGTTCGGCTTTCTCAGATCCGCCGACAGTTCCTATCTGGCCGGCCCCGACGACATCTACGTCTCTCCCAGCCAGATCCGGCGCTTCAGCCTGCGGACCGGAGACACCATCTCGGGCAAGATACGACCGCCCAAGGACAGCGAGCGTTACTTCGCCCTGTTGAAGGTCTCGGAGATCAACTATGACGCCCCCGAGAGCGCCAAGAACAAGATCCTGTTCGAGAACCTCACGCCGCTGTTTCCCAACCAGCAGTTCAAGCTGGAACTGGGCAACGGCAGCACCGAGGACCTCACCCCGCGCATCATCGACCTCGCGGCACCCATCGGCAGGGGTCAACGCGGTCTCATCGTATCCCCACCCAAATCCGGCAAGACCATGATGCTCCAGAGCATCGCCCATTCCATCGAGGCGAACCACCCCGAGTCCTACCTCATCGTGCTGCTCATCGACGAGCGACCGGAGGAGGTCACGGAGATGCAGCGCTCGGTGCGGGGTGAGGTGATATCGAGCACCTTCGACGAACCCCCGACCCGCCACGTCCAGGTGGCGGACATGGCCATCGAGAAGGCCAAGCGACTGGTGGAGCACAAGCTGGACGTGGTGATCCTGCTGGATTCCATCACCCGCCTCGCGCGGGCCCACAACACCGTGATTCCGGCCTCGGGCAAGGTGCTCACCGGTGGCGTGGACGCCAACGCCCTGCAACGTCCCAAGCGCTTTTTCGGCGCCGCCCGCAATATCGAAGAAGGCGGCAGCCTGACCATCGTCGCCACCGCCCTGGTGGACACCGGCTCCCGCATGGATGACGTGATCTACGAGGAGTTCAAGGGCACCGGCAACATGGAGATCCACCTGGAGCGCAAGATCGCCGAGAAACGCATCTTCCCGGCCATCAATATCAATCGCTCCGGCACCCGGCGGGAGGAGCTGCAGATCAAACCGGACGTGCTGCAGAAGATCTGGATCCTGCGCAAACTCCTCCACCCCATGGAAGACGTCCAGGCCATGGAATTCCTCATGGACCGCCTCAAGCAGACCAAGAACAACGGCGAATTCTTCGACGCCATGAAGCGCCAGTGAGGCATTTCAACGGCTTCAGTAAAAATTTAACTACGAAAGACGCGAAAGACGCGAAAAGAGATAAGGCGCGATTGATTCACCGCTACCTGGGGGGCTGGCCCGCTTGCCCATCGCTCTAAGGAAACGCTGTTTGAATCCGCCCCTGGGCTCAGTCAGCACGGCCCGACCCAATACAAGCCCAACCCGAACTCCATCCACATCAATCGTTTATGCGATTGATGTGGCGGCTAAATCCACAGTTCTTGGCATTCTTATGGCGTGGAGGCGTAACGCCAAAGTACCCGCCTCTATTTCGCGTCTTTCGCGTATTTCGTAGTCAAACGCCTTTCATCTTCAACGGTCGAGCTTGGTGATCTTGGTGCCTTCCAGGGTCAGGTTGTACATCAGGCCCTTGTTGTTGAAAACGAAGCCCACGATGGGCTTGTCAATCTCCACCGTATTGATGTTCTTGCCCGCCCCCCATTCGATGACGGCCACGGAGCCGTCGACGCCCGCTTCCCAGCCATCACTGGCACGGAATTCCTCGAGTTCCTCCTGGTCGAGAAAGGCGAGGACCACGGTCTTCTGCTGGGCGCCGAGCTGGAAGCCGATGGAGGCGGCAGCGGTGCTGTAATACTGCACCGTGCGGCCGTCGATGCGCAGGGCCCCTTCGCCATATTCGCCACCGATGCCGATGCCGGCCTTGATGATATCGGGGAACACCAACAGACCCTCCGCCTTTTCGATGAAGGTGGCGCCGCCGTTGACCTTGTCCTTGAAGCGTTCCAGGGCCGCATCCACCTTGATGTCGATCTCCTGGGCACTGGCGGCGAGGCTCGGGGTGGCGACCCCCAGGGTAAGCAGAGAGGCCAGGGCGAAGCGGGCGATGACCGGGACGTTGATGATATTCATAGGGCACTCCTCACGATGATTAAAGGCACGGTCTGAGCCATGAGGATAACCCATGGCACAGGCCTTTTTCCCTCGGCTCGTGCGATACCCCGCCTCCAGGGAGGCATCCGACTCACGACCCGCCGCGGCGCACGGGCGAGGCACCGACAACGGGACGCGCGCAAGAATGCCGGGGGGACCCCGAAAGCACGGGTGGCACAACTTCTTCTCGAGCATTCTTCAGCAAACCCTTATGATTGGTCATCCGCGGCTGCGGAGGGTGCGTAGAGGTTCACAGGCCGACCGCCTTTCATCAGGACTGGCAAGATTCGGCCAGTCCACGGGTTCTTCTCAAGAGTGTTCATGCGCAAAGTACTGTTCCCTGTTCTGGTATTACTGGTGGGCGTGGCGGGTTTCGCCCTGCTTAAGTCCACCCGGCCGGAGAATGCGCCCGTCGTGCCGGTGGAACGCAACTGGCCGGTGGCCGTGGTGGAGGCCCGCCTCGGGGCCTACCGGCCGGGGCTGCAACTGCTGGGCCAGGTGGAGTCCCCCTACGCCTCGCGCCTCACGGCTGCGGTGTCGGCCTACGTGGAGGCCCTGAATGTCCTGGAGGGTCAAAGGGTGGCGGCCGGCGATGTGCTGATGACCCTCGAGGATGAGGACTACCGGCTGGCGGTGGCCCAGCGGGAGGCCGAGCGGGCGGACATGGAGGCCCAGATCCGCCTGGAGGAGTTGCGCCATGAGGCGGACAGGAAGGCCCTCGCAGAGGAGGAGTCTTTGCTGAGCCTGGCCCGCCGTGCCGTCGACCGGGCGCGGGATCTGGAGTCCCGCAACGTGGGTACGGAGGCCGGCGTGGACGAGGCATTGCAGAACCAGAACCGCCAGGAACTCAGCCTGGTGCAGCGACGCCTGGCCATCGACGAGCATGACGCCCGCCTCGCCCGGCTGCGGGCCCAACTCGCCCGCGTCGAGGCCCAGCTGCAACAGAGCCGCCTCGACCTGGAACGTACCCGCATCCGCGCGCCTTTCAACGGCCGCGTCACCGCCACCCTGGTGGCACCGGGGGATCGCGTGCGCGTGGGAGATGGCCTGCTGGAGATGTTCAATCACGAGCAGCTCGAGGTCCGCGCCCAGGTGCCGTCACGCCATCAACGCACCCTCGACCGTGCCGCCGCCGCGGCCCGGCCCCTCCATGCCGTGGCACGCATCGGCGACCAGACCATTCCCCTGCGCTTCAGCCGCCTGGCGGGCCGGGTGAGCGCGGGCAGCGGCGGCCTCGATGCCCTGTTGGAGGTTGCCGGCGACCATCACTGGTTGCCCGTCGGCCAGACCGTGTCCGTGGACCTCCTGCTGCCCCCCGTGGAGGACACCTTCCTGCTGCCCCGGGACGCCCTCTACGGTAGCGACCGGGTCTACCGGGTGGTGGACGGTCGCATGGAGGCGGTGGACGTGACCCATCGCGGTGACCGCGCCCTGGCCTCGGGCGAACTGCTGGTGCTGGTCAGCAGCGGGGCGCTGGAAAGCGGTGACCGGGTGGTGGTGACCCAGCTCCCCAACGCGGTTTCCGGCCTCCAGGTGACGATGGTACGCGAGGAGGAGGCCCCCGCCCCTGTCACCACCGCCGGCCCCACCGGGACCTGAGGCCGTGGCCGTGACCCACAGGGGGGACCTCATCGGCCTGTTCGCCCAGCATCGGGTGGCCTCCAACCTGCTCATGCTGGTGATGTTCCTGGTGGGCACCGTGTCCCTGATGCGCCTCAACACACAATTCTTTCCCACCTTCGCCCTCGATGTCATCACCGTGCGGGTGGCGTGGACGGGTGCCAGCGCCGACGATGTGGAGCGTTCCATCACGGACCCCCTGGAGCAGGAACTGCGCACCGTGGATGGCCTGAAGAACCTCACCTCCACCTCAGCCAACGGCATCGCCTCCATCACCCTGGAATACCACGAGGATACCGACATGGGGCCGGCCCTGGACCTGGTGAAGGAACGGGTGAGCCTGGTGCGCAATCTGCCCACCGACGCCGAAGAGCCCGAGGTGTCCCTGGTGGTGCGTTACGAGCCGGTGGCGCGCATCCTGGTGTCGGGCCCCCGGAACCTGGAGGAGTTGCGCCCGCTGATCTATCGCATGGAGCGGGAACTCCTGGACCGCGGCATCGCCAAGGTGGAGATCAGTGGCCTGCCGGAGCAGGAGATCGCCATCCAGGTGCCCACGGTGCGGCTGCGGGAGCTCAACCTGTCCCTCGATGACATCGCCACCCGGGTCCGCGATGCCAGCCAGGACCTGCCGGCGGGCACCGTGGGGCGGGACGAGACGGCGCGCCAGCTGCGCAGCCTGGACCAGCGCCGCAGCGAGGCCGGGTTCGCGGACCTGCCCATCGTGGCCACCGAGGAAGGCGGCCTCATCCGCCTCGGGGACATCGCCCGTATCGAGAAGCGCCCCCAGGACGGTCAGGTCTCCCTGGCGGTGGCGGGACGGCCGGCGGTGGTGTTGCGGGCCCTGCGCTCGGAAACCTCCGATTCCCTGGAGTCCGCCCGCATCCTCAACGAATGGCTGGAGGAGAAGCGCCACGAGTTGCCCCCCGACATCCACCTGGAGGCCTTCGACGAGAGCTGGCAGCTCATCAAGCAGCGCATCTTCCTGCTGGTGAAGAACGGCCTCGGCGGCCTGGTGCTGGTGCTCGGCATCCTGTTTCTGTTCCTCAACAGCCGTGTCGCCTTCTGGGTCGCCGTGGGCATCCCCATCTCTTTCATGGCCACCCTGGCGGTGCTCTATGCGGTGGGGGGCAGCATCAACATGATCAGCCTGTTCGCCCTCATCATGGCGCTGGGCATCATCGTGGACGATGCCATCGTGGTGGGCGAGGACGCCCTCGCCCATTACCAGTTCGGCGAGGCCTCCCTGGAAGCGGCGGAAGGCGGCGCGCGACGAATGCTGGCGCCGGTGATGTCCTCGTCCCTCACCACCATCGCCGCCTTCATCCCCCTGATGATGGTGGGCGGTGTCATCGGCAACATCCTCTTCGACATCCCGCTGGTGATCATCTGCGTCATCGCCGCCTCCCTGGTGGAGAGCTTTCTGATCCTGCCCGGCCACCTGCGCCACGCCTTCCGCCGTATCCACCACGACGAGCCGGGCCCCACCCGGCAACGCCTGGATGGGCTGTTCAACCATTTCCGCGACCACCACTTCCGGCGCCTGGTGGGTGCCGCCGTGGAATATCGCTGGACCACCCTGGCGGCCGCCGCCGCGCTGCTTATGCTCTCCATAGGCCTGGTGGCGGGAGGGCGCGTGCCCTTCACCTTCTTTCCCGCGGTGGAGGCCAACGTCATCACGGCCAACGCCTCCTTTGCCTCGGGCACCCCGGATCACCGCGTCGAGGCCTTCCTCGGCCACCTCGAACAGGCCCTTTACGAGACCGAGCGGGAGTTCGGTGAGCGCCTGGTGGTAACGGCCTACAGCCAGCACGGCGCCCTCGTCGCCCAGGGCAGCCAGTCCACCCAGCGGGGTGATCAGTTCGGTGCGGTGATGGTGGAGCTGGTGTCCTCCGACGCCCGCGGGGTGCGCAACGAGGACTTCATCCGCGCCTGGGAGGCCCGGGTGGACAGGCCGCCGGGCCTGGAGAACCTCGCCATCGCCTCGCGGCGCACGGGGCCGCCGGGGCGGGACGTGGAGGTGCGGCTCATGGGCGGCACCCCCGAGCAGCTCAAGGCCGCAGCCCTGGAGGTACAGGACGCCCTGGCGGCCATGGAGGGGGTGAGCGCCGTCGAGGATGACATGCCCTGGGGCCAGGAGCAGCTCATCTATCGCCTGACTCCGCGGGGCCGTGCCGTGGGGCTGTCCATAGAACAGGTGGGCCGGCAGTTACGGGCCGCCTTCGATGGCCGTATCGCCCAGATCTATCACCAGGGCAACGACGAGGTGGAGGTGCGGGTGGTGCTGCCGGACGAAGAACGCAACAACCTCGCCATCCTCGAATCCCTGCAGATCACCCTGCCCAACGGTGACGCCCTGCCCCTGCCGGCGGTGATCACCCTGGAATCACGACGCAGCTTCGAGGCCCTGCGCCACGCCCAGGCCAAGCGCGCGGCGCAAGTCTACGGCGACGTGGACAAGCGGGTGGCCAACGAGAATCTGGTGCGCGCGGCCCTCGAGGACGGGGTCCTGCAGGAGGTCCAGGGCCGCTACGGCGTGGACTACACCCTGGAGGGCCGCGCCGCGGACCAGCGGGAGACCCTGTCGGACATGGCCACCGGCGGCATTCTCGCCCTGTCCCTGATCTACGTGATCCTCACCTGGGTGTTCGCCTCGTGGGGCTGGCCCCTGGTGATCATGGCCACCATCCCCTTCGCCCTCGTGGGCGCCCTCACCGGTCATTTCCTGATGGGTATCGACCTCACCATCCTGTCCCTGTTCGGCCTGTTCGGCCTGTCGGGTATCGTGGTCAACGACTCCATCATCCTCATCAGCTTCTACAAGCGCCTGCGGGAGACGGACCGGATGCCCGTGGGTGAGGCCATCGTGGAGGCCGCCTGCCAGCGCCTGCGCGCCGTGCTGCTCACCTCCCTGACCACAATCGCGGGCCTGACGCCCCTGCTCTTCGAGACCTCCCTCCAGGCCCAGTTCCTCATCCCCATGGCGGTGTCCATCTCCTTCGGGCTGGGCTTCGCCACGGTACTGGTGCTGCTGGTGATCCCGGCCCTGCTGTCCATCCACGAGAGCGCCGCGGGCGCCATGGGCCGGGCCTTGCGCGGGCCGCTCAGGGAAGGCGCAGGCTGAGACCCGCGGGGACCCGCCACCTCAGGGGCCCGGCCCCCTGGACGGCCTCAGCCGCCGCCCCGCTGCTGGGCCATCGCCGCCATCAGGGCCTCGCGGAATTCCTCCGTGAGGTCCTTCAACTCCGCTATCAGGGCCTGCGCCCTCGGGTCTTCCTCGGCCATGGCCGCCGACATATCCGCGGCAAACTGCTCACGGGCGGCCACCACGTCCTTGTCCTTGAGGATCTGCTGCTGGGCACTCTGCAGGGCCTCCCGTTCGCTTTCAAACTCGTTGGCCACCTGCTGCTTCTCCTGAGGCGACAGTTCACCGCTCTTATAGCGTTGCTGCAGTTTCTCCAGGCGTTCCTTGGACGCCGTGGCGTCGAAACCCCGTTCCTCGGCGGTATCGCGGATAAGCCGGGCCAGGTCCTCACGCTGGCGCTCCAGCTCGGGGCGGGACTCGAGGGTCTGCTGCTGGATGGCCGTGACCTGGCCCTTCAGGGCGTCGATCTCCTGCTTGAGTTCCCGCAGCTCCTGCTCGACGCCGGCGGGAATAGTGGACTGGTTCTGGGCCTGCACGGCCGGCAGTGCCACCAACAACGGCAATGCCGCCAGGGTGGCGATGATAAAGTTGCGCATGGGTCACTCCATTGGCGATTAAAAGGACTACCCTAGCAGCCTCGGCCGGTACACTGTCAAATCACGTACCCGGACCGCTACTCCACCATACCCCGGCGCTATCCGTCGCCACCGCGCCGGCGCGGCGGATCCCGTGGCGCGCCTCCATGGGTTAACATCACGCCTTGGTTACACGAGCCCTGCCCAGTGCCTGATTCGGGAACAGCAAACGCCCCGCTCCGTCGTCCCGCCATGGCGTCCGGCTCCCCGCCTCCGCCCCTCAAATGGGCCGGCGGCAAGCGCTGGCTGATCCCCCATATGGAACCCCTGTGGCGCCCCCATCGGCAGCGGCGGCTGGTGGAGCCCTTCGTGGGCGGCCTCGCCGTCGCCCTGGGCCTGGTACCCGGCCGCGCCCTCCTCAACGACATCAACGGCGCGGCGGTGAATTTCTATGGCTGGCTGCAGAAGGGACTGCGCATCACCATCCCCATGCGCAACGAGGCGGAGCTCTACTATCGGCACCGCGACGAGTTCAACCGCCTGGTGACGGGCCGCGGGGGGAGCACCAAGAAGGCCGCGGAACTCTTCTACTATCTCAACCGCACGGGCTACAACGGCCTGTGCCGCTTCAACAGCCGGGGGGAATTCAATGTCCCTTTCGGCCGCCACGCCACCATCAACTATCGGCGTGACCTCACTCCCTATGCGCCCGTGCTGGCGAACTGGCGGTTCTGCTCCGGCGACTTCACGGCCCTCGAACTGGAAGCCGATGATTTCGTCTACGCCGACCCGCCCTACGACGTACCCTTCACCCAGTATTCCCGGGATGGTTTTCCATGGGCGCGTCAGGTGGCCCTGGCCGAGTGGCTGGCCACTCATCCCGGCCCGGTGGTGGCCTCCAATCAGGCCACCGAGCGGGTGGTGGCGCTCTACGAGGGCCTGGGCTTCGACCTGCACTTCCTCGATGCCCCCCGCTTCATCAGCCGCACCGGTGACCGCACGCCGGCCCGCGAAATGCTGGCCCTGAAGAATGTCTGAATCCAGGGCGCCGGCGAGCCGTTGCCGCACCCCGGGACCCGGGAGGGCCTGAGCCATGGCCGGGGCAGGCCGCGGGCTGATGCTCCTCCTCGTGCTGTTGCTGGCGCTGCCGGTGGTGGTGATGCTGGCGGCTCTGGAGGCGACACCGGCGGTGGAATACGAAGGCGAGCTCACCGCCACCGAAGCCGAGCGCGCCCGGCAACTCCTGAAGGCCCACGACCCGCGGCGCCTCCAGGCTGGGGAGATCCGCACCATCACCCTCACGGGCCAGGAGCTGAACTCGCTGCTGCGCCACGGCGGCGCCCGCCTGTTGCGGGGGGCGGTACGCCTCGCCCTGGAGGACGGCCATATCCTTGCCGTCGCCACGGCGACGCTGCCCCCCAACCCCCTGGGCCGTTCCCTGGGCCGTTATCTGAACCTCACCGCGCGCCTCGACATGACCGCCGGCACCCCGCGGCTCACCGCCGTCCACCTCGGGAAAGTGCCCGTTCCCGCCGCCCTGGCCAACCTGTTGCTCAAGGGTGGCCACCATCTGCTGGAGCGCCACGATGCCTACCGTCAGGCCCTGGGCGCCATCAACGGCATCCGCGTCGTGCCGGGACGGCTCCACGTGGTCTATCAGTGGCGGCCGGAACTGGTGGACCAGGCGCGGGCCATGGGCCGGGATCTGCTGCCGGCCGGCGAGGGCCGGCGCCTGCTGGCCTACCACGACCGTCTGGTGGCGGCGACCCGGGGCCGGACCGGCCGCTCCATGGCCCTCGGGGAACTGCTCGGGCCCATGTTCCAACTGGCCCGCAACCGCAGCCTCGGGGGCAACGACCCGGCCGTGGAGAACCGCTCGGCCCTGGTGGTGCTCGCCCTGTACATTCAGGGCGTCGACCTCCCCCGCCTCCTTGGCGCCGGCCCCCTGACACGGCCCACTGCCGTCGTGCCGCTGCTGGCGGGACGCCAGGACCTGGCCCAGCACTTCCTGATATCGGCCGGCATCGCGGTAGCGGGGGGTGGCGGCCTGGCAGACGCCGTGGGCCTGTTGAAGGAGGTGGACGACGCCCGACACGGCAGCGGCTTCAGTTTCACCGATCTCGCCGCCGACCGCGCCGGGGTACGCTTCGCGCAGCAGGTCACAGGGCCGGCGGCCGGTGAGTTTCAGGACCGGGTGGCCAGCGGCCTCGACGGGGATCAGCTGCTGCCGGACCTCACGGGTCTGGAGGAATTCCTTGGCGAGGAGGCATTCCGGCGGCGCTACGAGGCCGTCGATTCACCCGCCTACCGCCGCGTGGCCGAGGACATCGAGACACGCATCGGCTCTCTCCCCCTCTATCGCTGAGGGGCGCCGCCGGACCCGCCTCAGTTGGGGTGGCCCTTGCGCAGTTCCTCGAGCTGCACCTTGTCCTCCTTGCGCACCACGAACTTGTTGAAGTAGATGAACAGCACCGCCACCAGGACCACGGGCACGAGGCCCCCGATGAGGTTCTGCAGCAGGCCGCTGGCCAGCATCACCGGGACCCAGAAGATGATGCGTGCGGGCTTCTCCAACTGGACATAGACCCGCCCCAGGGCCGTCACCCCGGTGACCCGGGCGAGCCATACCCAGAAGGGCTTCTGCCATCCGAAGGCCAGCCCGAGCAGCCACCACAGGGCCCGCCCCAGTGCCCGCGGCAGGGCCGCCAGCCCCCGGCCCAAACCGCGCAGCAGGCCATGGAGCAGGCCGCCGGGGCTGAGCAGCAGATAGGGCATGTCGAGAAACAGCCATTCCAGGCCCTGGCTGATGCGGGCGTAGATGCCGCCCGGGGCCCCTGGGGTGTCGGTGTGCTTGGTCTTATCGCCGGTCATGGGACATTCAGCGGGTCCGCGACCGCTCCCTCTTCCACCGGCAGGGATCTGGCGGCCCATACCGGCCCGCGCGGGACGCCCTCCGTCCCGCTCCCGTGGTTCCCCGGCCTGGACGCGGGGAAACCGGTTGGCGGTCATTCCCTGACCCGGAGAGCGCTCGTGGATGTCGCTCCTCTCTGGTGTGTTGTTATGTGGGGTCCCCCTGGCCTTCATCGCTCCGCGACGGGCAGAGGTCCCAGTATGTTGTTTTTATAAGGCTCGGTGATAATACGACAGAAGTGTAGCAGTGCCCAGAGGGCCACGGTACGAATCCGCCGCCACCCGCGCCCCCTCCCGGGCAGGTACCGGGGCGGGCGGCGCCGGGTTAATCCGGGACGGATTTAATCGACGTTCCCCTCAAGCCCGGGGGCGCCCTATTCGGCGCTTACCTTGAGGACGTTGTCCTCGTGGTCCACCACCTCCACGGTGACGGGTATCCCCTGGCGGATGCTGGCGGTGACCACGCAGAAATCCTCGAACAGATCCAGACAGCGCGTCAGCCGGTTGGCCCCCGCCGCGTCCTCGCTGAGCTTGAGGCGCACGTCCAGGCCACCGATGCGCAGGCGCTTCCTGGCGTTGCGCACCAGGCGGCAGGTGACGCGGGTGCGCACCGCCGCCGCCGGCACATCCCCTTTATAGATGCAATGGATCAGGCTGGCAGACAGGCAGTTGGCCACCGCCGCCGCCAGCAGTCGCGAGGCGTTGGGGCCATTGCCCTCCCCCAGGGGAGGGGGTTCGTCCATGAGCAGCCCGGGCAGCTTGCGGCGGTCGAAATCCACCTTGAACTCGTAGCCCTCAGTCTGCTCCAGCTCGAAGGTGAATCGTCCTTCCTCCTGCTGCCCCGCTTCTTCACCCATGGTCATCGCCCTCCATTATCCAAAAGCCGGAAAACGCCCCGTCGGCGGCGCCCCCGGCATGTTAACCCAGGGTTTCCCGTGAGGCCCATGGCAGGCCGCGACGACGGCCGGGCAGGGGGCGGCTTCGACCGGACCCGGGTTCCCCCCCGCGAGCCATCCCATTGCCCTGTTACCGTCAGGCAGGGCGCCCACACCACCGCGTGACGTCCGCCTTGTAGGCCTGATAGATCCCATGCATTTCCCGCCAGCGCGGCCCCGCCACGCCCGCGCCCACCGGCCGGTCGTCCAGCCGGATCACCGGCATGATCTCCCGGGTGGAGCTGGTGAGCCAGATCTCATCGGCGCCGGCGAGCTCCGCCACCCCCACCTCCCGCTCGCGGCACGGCCGGCCCGCGGCCTGCAACAGCTCCATCACCAGGTCCCGGGTGATGCCCGCCAGCAGCCCCGGGCCCCGCGGGGGCGTGGCCACCTCATCGCCGCGCACCACGAAGACGTTGCTGGCCGCTCCCTCCGTCACCACGCCGCCCCGCTCGAGGATGGCCTCGTAGGCCCCCGCCTCCCGGGCCTGCTGGCGTAACAGGGCGTTGGGCAGGAGGGTGATGGCCTTGATATGACAGAGCTCCCAGCGGATATCACGGGCGGTGATGGCCGCCACGCCCTCCGCCGCCGGGGCCGCCAGGGGACTGACCTGGGCCACCACCGTGGGCCGCCCCGGCGACGGAAACACATGGTCGCGGGGTGCGGCACCGCGGGTCACCTGCAGGTATACCGAGCCATCGCCACCGCCGTTGCGACGCAGCAGCTCCGCCAGCATGGCGCGCCAGGCCTCCCGGCCCAGGGGGTTGGCGAGGCGGATCCCTGCAAGGCTGCGGTCCAGGCGGTCGAGATGCTGCTCCAGCCTGAACAGGCAGCCGCCGTAGGCGGGGATGACCTCGTAGACGCCGTCGCCGAACAGGAAACCCCGATCCAGAACCGGCACCATGGCCTGCTCCGGGGACACGAACTCACCGTTGAGATAGACCTCGGCCGTCACGGTCTACTTCAGCATGAGACGGACGTGGTCCACCAGGCGCGTCCACAACCCCCCCTCGGCGCTGGCGCCCAGGGCCACCAGGGGGACCTCCGCCAGGGCCTCGCCGTCGAGGCGCACCCGGGCCACCCCCAGGCGCTCGCCCCGTGCCACCGGGGCCAGCACCTCGCCATCCAGGGTCATGTCCGCCTCCACGTCGCCGAGTCGACCGCGGGGCGCGGTGACATGGAGGTCCCGGGCCAGGCCGGCGGGCACCTCGGCGGGCTCCCCCTTCCACACCCGGATGCGGGACAACTCCTCCCCCGCGGCATACAGCCGCCGCGTCTCGAAGAAACGGAAGCCCCAGTTGAGCAGCTTGCGGGTCTCCACCGTGCGGGCGTTCTGGCTGTCGGTGCCCATGACGGCGGAGATGAGGCGCATGTCCTCACGCTCGGCCGAGGCCACCAGGCAGTAACCGGCGGCCTCGGTGTGCCCCGTCTTGATGCCGTCCACGCTTTCGTCCTGCCACAACAGGCGGTTGCGGTTATTCTGGGTGATGTCGTTGTAGGTAAAGCTCTTGATGGCGTGCCATTCGTAGTGCTCCGGAAAGTCGCGGATGAGGGCCGCGGCGAGGCGCGCCATGTCGGCGGCGGTGGTGTAGTGGTCCTCGTGGGGCAGGCCGGTGCTGTTGACGAAATGGGTGTTCTCCAGCCCCAGGCGCACTGCCGTCTGGTTCATGAGGTCGGCGAAGGACTCCTCGCTGCCCGCCACGTGTTCGGCCAGGGCCACGCTGGCGTCGTTGCCGGACTGGATGATCACCCCCTTCAGCAGGGCCTTCACGGATACCCGCTCCCCCACCTCGATGAACATGCGCGAGCCGATCATGCGCCACGCCTTCTCGCTCACCAGCACCTCGTCATCCATGGCCACGCCACCGCGCGCCACCTCCCGCAGCACCACGTAGGTGGTCATCATCTTGGTGAGGCTGGCGGGCTCCACCCGCAGGTCGGGCTCGGCGGCGCTGAGGATCCGCCCGCTGTGGAAGTCCATGAGGACATGGGACGTGCCCGCCACATCCGGGGCGCGCGGCGTCGCCCCGTGGACGGCGGACCACGCCAGGAACAGGGTGCAGATCAGGGCGAGGGCTATACGCGTGGGGATATTCAGGGCTTTGGCCTCCTCGAGTCGTAAGGCGAAGGACATTAGGTTCAGGCCCGCGGGCTGTCAAGGAACCGGCGGCGCGCCCGAACCGCAGGGCCTGAAGGCGGCCCCGGCGGATGGACGCCTTATGGCCGCCTGCCGGCCCGCGCCGGCCGCAGCACCTGCGTCACCGCACCGTGGCGCGAGAACATCATGTCCCGGTTGAGCCCCACCACGACGGCCGCCACCACCATGAACAACCAGGTGTCGTAGGGCTGAGCATCGGGCCACAGGGGGTTGATCAACTGCAGGTGGAAGAGCGCCGGGAGCAGGATGCTGCCACCTGAACGATTGAACAGCGGTGTCACGATCAAGCTCAGGGCAACGGTGCCCACCAGGAAGGGTGTTACCGACCAGGCGCTCTGAGGCGTGCCGCTGAGCAGGAAGGCCGGGAGGTGCCAGAGGGCCCACATCACACCCAGCACCAGCGCCGCCCACAGCGGCGCCATGGAGCGCTGCAGCAGCGGTAACGCCAGGCCGCGCCAGCCGATCTCCTCCACCGGTCCCTTGATGGCCATCAGCCCCAGCGCCAGCAGGTAGGAGCTCACCGAGGCGAAGGGGAACGGGTCGTCCCGGGTGTCCTCCCTGAACAGGGCCGACACGTAGAACACCGCGGGCACGACGACGATGAGCAGCACATACCAGTAAACCGACGTGCGCCACAGCAGCATGCGCCCGAGAAAGGGCCCCAGGCCGCCGGGGCCGTATCGGTAAAGGACCAGGGTGACCGCCGCGATGGCCGGTGCATAGACCGCGACGTAGAACAGCGGGTGCTCGCCCGTGAGGTCTCCGAACGCCCCCGCCATGATCTCCGGGGCGAAGATATAGAGGCCAAGGATGCCCCAGGCGATGGCAAAGGCCATGGCAAAAAACGGGATCAGGTCACGCTGGGACACGGCGCTCAGGCCTCGGGAAGACGCAAGGATTCCGAGGATAATCTATCTGGCTCTGCCACGGGCGCTGGCTTGTGCAGAACCGGCGACATGATTATCGCCACCAGCCCGCCGCGGCTTGAAAGAGTTCCCTGCCGTCCACGGCCCGCCCCGGCCACCCAGGGTTGGAGCGGCGCCGACCCGCCTCAAGCCTGCCCGGTGGCAATCATTTCACGGCCCGCCGAGGGCTATTCCACCACCACATGCATGTCGCGGATGCCGCGGCTGTTCACCAGGGCCACCAGGTCGTCCATGGCGGTGATGCCCGCCACCGGCCCCAGCTGCACGCGGTGGACCCGGCCGCCGCGGGCCATTGCCTCGAGGATGCGCACCGGCACCGGCGAGAAGGAATGGAGGCGGGACTTGAGGCGCGCCGCGTTGTCCCGCTCGGCGAAGGCCCCCACCTGCAGATAGAGGGCCAGCCCATCCGTGCCCGCCTGGCGCAGGGGCGGTGGCGCGGGGGGCGGGCCGCTGGCGGTGAGGGCGCGCACCTCCACCAGGCCGGTGCCGCGGCGCAGGATGCCGAGCCGGGCGGCGGCGGCGTAGGAGAGGTCGATGATGCGATTGGCGTGGAAGGGGCCCCGATCATTCACCTTCACCACCACCTGACGGCCGTTCTCCAGGTTGGTGACCTGCACATAGGTGGGCAGGGGCAGGGACTTGTGGGCCGCCGTCATGGCGTACATGTCGTAGAGCTCCCGGCTGGAGGTGTGGCGGCCGTGGAACTTCTCGCCATACCAGGAGGCCACGCCCTGCTCCACATAGCCCTCGGCACTGTCCATGACGTGGTAGCGCCGGCCCAGCACCTCGTAGGAGCGCATATTGCCGTAACGGCTCAGGGGCTCGGGCCGGGGCACGGCATCCGGGGTGTTCATGATATCCGCCGGCGGACGGCTCGGGGCCCGGTCCCGCTCCTCCACCACGCCGCAGGCCGCCAGGAGGGTGGTCAGGGCCAGTACCCATACCACGGGCGGCCACCGGTGGGAGCGCCAGTAAGAGGGCCTTGCCTTCGATGGTGACGCGTTAACCATACTAGTCGGAGAGTAGCCGCCGGTGGCCATGGACAGACATGAGGATGCCAAAAGCCAGCATCAACGTCACCATGGACGTGCCGCCGTAGCTGATGAGGGGCAGGGGCACCCCCACCACGGGCAGCAGCCCCGTCACCATGCCGATGTTCACGAACACGTAGACGAAGAAGGTGAGCACCAGGCCGGCCCCCAGCAGGCGGCCGAAGGTCTCCTGGGCCTCGGCGGCGAGAAACAGGCCGCGCACCACGATGAACAGGTACAGGGTCAGCAGCCCCAGGGAGCCCACCAGGCCGAACTCCTCGCTGAAGACCGCGAAGATGAAGTCGGTGGCCCGCTCCGGTACGAAATCCAGCTGGGACTGGGTGCCGTTGAGCCAGCCCTTGCCGAAGACGCCGCCGGAGCCCACGGCGATCTTGGACTGGATGATGTGGTAGCCGGCCCCCAGGGGGTCGCTCTGGGGGTTGAGGAGGGTGAGCACCCGCTGGCGCTGGTAGTCATGCATGAAGAAATACCACAGCACCGGCAGGAAGGCGGCACACAGGGCCCCCATGGCCAGGATCAGGCGCCACGACATGCCCGCCACCAGCAGCACGAAGACACCCGCGGCCGCCACCAGCAACGAAGTACCGAGGTCCGGCTGCTTGGCGATGAGGGCCGTGGGGACCACGATGATGGCCGCGGCCACCAGCAGCCGCGGCAGGCTGGGGGGCAGGGCCCGTTCCGACAGATACCAGGCCACCATGGCGGGCACCGCCACCTTCACCATCTCCGAGGGCTGAAAGCGCAGGACCCCCAGGTCCAGCCAGCGCTGGGCGCCCTTGCCCACATCCCCCACCGCCAGCACCAGGACGAGCAGCCCCAGGCTGCCGGCGTAAAACCACGGGGTCCAGTAGGCCAGGTGCTGGGGGGCGATCTGGGCCACCAGCAGCATCAGGCCCAGGGCCACCAGGAAACGCACCCCCTGCTTGACGATGAGCCCCGTGTCCTCGCCCCCGGCACTGTAGAGCACCACCAGACCGATGCCCGCCAGCACCAGGATGGCGAGCAGCAGTGGGATATCCAGGTGAAAACGCTGGGGCAGGGTCGGGTGGGAGTGCATCAGCCCGCCGGCTTCCCGGCCATGTCCGCGGCGCCGGGCAGTTCCCGGGCCAGATAGTGGTCGATGATCCGCCGGGCGATGGGGGCCGCCGACGTGGACCCGCCGCCGCCATGCTCCACCACCACCGCCACGGCGATGAGCGGCTGTTCCACCGGCGCGAAGGCGATGAAGAGGCCGTGGTCCCGCAGGGTGCGTTTGAGCTTCGCCTCGTCGTATTCCTCGTCCTGGGCCAGGCCGAACACCTGGGCCGTACCGGTCTTGCCCGCCATACGGTAGGCCATGCCCTCGGCGATGCGGTGGGCGGTGCCGCGGGGGGTGTGGACCGTATCCTCCATGGCCTCGATGACGGGCAGCCAGTGGGCGGGTTCCCCCAGCCCGAGGGCTGCGGCCGCCGCGGCCGGCTCCGTGAACTGCTCCGCATCCAGGTCACCGAAGGCCTGCACCAGGCGCGGGGGCACGATGCGGCCCCGATTAGCCATGATGGCCGTCGCCTGGGCCAGTTGCAGGGGGGTGGTGAGCATGAAGCCCTGGCCGATGCCGGTGATCAGGGTCTCGCCCCGGTACCAGGGCTTATTGCGCGCCGCCCGCTTCCAGGCCCGGCTGGGCATCAAGCCCGTGGCCTCCCCGGCGATATCGATGCCCGAGCGCTCGCCGAAGCCGAAACGGGTCATGAACTCGTGCATGCGGTCGATGCCCAGGGCCTGGGCCATCTCATAGAAATAGACGTCACAGGAACGCAGGATCGCCCAGTTGAGGTCCACCTTGCCGTGGCCGCTCTTCTTCCAGTCGCGGTAGCGGTGGGAGCTGTTGGGGAGCTGATACCAGCCCCGGCAGAAGGTGTGGCCGGTGGCGAGTTCCATGCCGTACTCCAGGCCGGCGAGGGCCACCATGGGCTTGATGGTGGAGCCGGGCGGATATTGCCCGCGAATGGCCCGGTTGAACAAAGGGCGCAGATTCGAACCACTGAGCTCGCCATAGGTCTCGGTGTCGATGCCGTTGACGAACAGGTTGGGGTCATAGCCGGGCTTGCTGGCCAGGGCCAGCACGCCGCCGTTGTTGGGATCGATGGCCACCACCGCCCCGGTATGGTCCTCCAGGGCGGCGAGGGCCTCCCCCTGCAGGGCGGCGTCGAGATGAAGGAGCAGGTCGCTGCCGGGGGTGGGAGAGACCCGATCCAGCACCCGCAGGCGCCGGCCCTGGGCGTTGTTCTCCACATGCAGGTAGCCCACGGTGCCGTGGAGCACCTTCTCGTAGGAGCGCTCCACGCCGGTCTTGCCCACATGGCTGGTACCGCTGTACTGGACGGGGTCCACCCGCTTGAGGGCCGCCTCGTCGATGCGACCCACGTAGCCCACCACGTGGGCCGTTACCTCGCCGAGGGGGTAGTGGCGGGTGAGACGGGCCTGGATGTCCGTGCCGGGAAAGCGATGGCGGTTCACCGCGAACCGCGCCACCTCCTCCTCCGTGAGGCGGAACTTCAGGGGAATGCTCTCGAAGGAACGCTTGCGGCTGACGAGTTGCCGGAACCTCTCCACGTCCCCCTGCGGGATCTCCACCACCTCCCCCAGCTCAACGAGGGTGGCGTCGAGGTCGGGCACCGCCTCCGGCACCACTTCCAGGGTGTAGGAGGCCATGTTCTGGGCCAGCAGCACGCCGTTGCGATCGTAGATGAGGCCGCGAATGGGGGGTTCCGGGACGATCTTCACCCGGTTGTTCTCGGACTGGGTGATGAAGTGCTCATGGCCCACCACCTGCAAGTCCGTTAAACGCCACACCAGCAGTATCAGCAACACCAGGATGCCGGCCAGCGCGGCCAGCAACCGGCCCCTCACCACGGCGTCCTCCCGGACCTTGTTCTTCAGAGTGATGGCGGGGGGCATGGCGATACGGATTCGACAGACATCAGGGAATATTACGGGTCGCGGGGGATCAGGCCAAACGCCGGTCACGGCGGGTGGTCATTCGATGCGGTAACGACGCCGCACGTCCCGCAGGATGATGAAGATCCACGGCCACACCACGCCGCTGGCCGCGGCCGGGCCGAGCACCAGCAGCCACGGGCTCGGCAGCCCCTGGATGCCGCGGGTCCACAGGAACAGGCTCTGCTCCAGCAACACCAGCACGAACACGCCGACGCCCTGCTGCCACAGGGGCAGCACCCGCATGCGCTGATGCAGCTTGATGACGATGAAGGCCACCAGGGCCAGACCCAGGGCGTATTGCCCCAGCAGGGTGCCCGCCACGCCATCCTTGAGCAGGCCCGTGAACCAGGCCCAGCTGACCCCCACCCGCTGGGGCACCGCCATGGTCCAGTACACCAGCACCACCGTCACCCACGCCGGACGCAACGGCTCGACCAGGGCCGGCAGGGGCAGGATCATGAGCATGAAGGCGATGACGAAGGTGAGAACCAGCGCCAAGCCGCCCCCTGAGCGCCTCACCATCATGCCCCGCCATCCTGCCCGGGAGGGGCGATAGGCACGTTGGCCGGCCACACCAGCAGCACTTCGCGGTTGCGCTCCAGCTGGGCCGAGGGTTCCACCACCACTTCGGCGAAGGGGCGCCCGGCGTCCGTCGTCACCGCCGTCACCGTACCCACCGGATAGCCGGAGGGGAAACGCCCCCCCAGGCCCGAGGTGACCACCAGGTCCCCCGCCCGCACGTCGGCGTTGTTGGGCAGATACTGCAATGACAGGCGGCCTGCCGCCCCCGTGCCCACGGCCACGGAGCGCAGGCCGTTGCGGTTGATCTGCACCGGCAGGGCGTGGCCGGGATCGGTGATGAGGAGGGCGGCGGAGGTGAGGGGATTGACGTGCACCACCTGTCCCATGACGCCGTTGGCGTCGATGATGGGCTGCCCAGCATAGACCCGCGACCGCGTACCCTTGCTCAGCATGATCTGGCGGCTGAAGGGGTCCATGTCCACCGCCACCACCTCGGCGATAAGCACCTGTTCGCCCACCTTGACGGAGGAATCCAGCAGATTGCGCAGGCGGCGGTTCTCGGCCTCCAGGGCATCGAAACGGCCGAGGCGGGACTCGATGACCAGCTGTTCGCGACGCAGGCGTCGATTCTCCTCCACCAGGGAACGCCGCAGGGAGAAGGTGTCGTAGACCCAGGACCCGGCCTGCAGCGGCACATGGACCGCCATCTGTACCGGATAGAGCGCCACACCGAGTCCCGCCCGGACGAATTCCAGGTGATGGAGGCGATCCAGGGTCATGAGCAGTACCGACAGCAGCACGAATGCCGCCAGCCGCACACTCAGGGCCGGACCGCGGGTGAACAGGGTTTTCTCGCTTCTGATCAGACGCCACCTCCCGCTGCGACCATCGGGTGCGTCAGGGTACTGGAGGGACCGGGGGCGCGCCGGCCCAGGGGCCTGAAGACTGCCGCCGCGGGCGAGTCCAAGGGGAGGGGTTACTCGGTGGCGAACACGTCGACACCCTTCTCGTCCATCATCTCGAGGGCCCGGCCGCCGCCGCGGGCGACGCAGGTCAAGGGGTCCTCGGCGATGAGCACGGGCAACCCTGTCTCCTCCATGAGCAGGCGGTCGAAGTCCCGCAGCAGGGCACCGCCGCCGGTAAGCACCATGCCCTGCTCCGCCACATCGGCCCCCAGTTCCGGGGGGGTTTGCTCCAGGGCCGTCTTGACGGCGCTGACGATGCCGGACAGGGGCTCCTGGAGGGCCTCGAGGATCTCGTTGCTGTTCAGGGAGAAGCTCCGCGGCACCCCCTCCGCGAGATTGCGGCCGCGCACCTCGATCTCGGTCATCTCCGTGCCGGGATAGGCGGAACCGATCTCGTGCTTGATGCGTTCCGCCGTGGCCTCGCCGATGAGGCTGCCGTAGTTGCGGCGCACGTAGTTGATGATGGCCTCGTCGAAACGATCGCCGCCGATGCGCACCGAGGCCGAGTAGACGATGCCGTTCAGGGAGATCACCGCCACCTCGGTGGTGCCGCCGCCGATGTCCAGCACCATGGAACCGCTGGCCTCGGACACCGGCATGCCGGCGCCGATGGCGGCGGCCATGGGTTCCTCGATGAGATAGACCTCGCGGGCCCCCGCGCCGGCCGCCGACTCGCGGATGGCCCGCCGTTCCACCTGGGTGGAGCCGCAGGGCACGCATACCAGCACCCGCGGGCTCGGACGCATGAAGCGGTTCTCGTGCACCTTGTGGATGAAGTGCTGAAGCATCTTCTCGGTGACGGTAAAGTCGGCGATGACGCCGTCCTTGAGGGGCCGGATGGCGGTGATATGTCCCGGCGTCCTGCCCAGCATGCGCTTGGCGTCGTTGCCCACCGCGGCGATGGTCTTCGCACCACCCGGGCCGCGCTCCTGACGAATCGCCACCACCGAGGGCTCATCCAGCACGATACCCTGACCCCGCACGTAGATCAGGGTATTGGCGGTCCCCAGATCGATGGAGAGATCGTTTGAAAAGAAGCCTCTGAGGCCTTTGAACATAGGTGCAGTAAACTCGTAGCGGCGAGGTTGGAGGAGCAGCCTTAGAAACGGGACGAACGGATGGTTATAATGAGTGGCGGTCTCGCCCGCCTGTCCGCGACCGGACGCAGGTCCCTTCTATAAGCTTTCACGTGCGTTAGGCCGCGCTAATTTAGCAGTGGCCCGGGTCGCGGGCAAGGGCGCGTTTCAACCCGCGGGCCGGCAAGCCGGCCCGCCCCACACCCGAAGGAAGGAAAACCATACCATGACCCTGGACAGAAACGACGTGGAGAGCATCGCTCATCTGGCCCGTATCGCCATCGACGAGGCGGATATTCCGGATTATGCCCGCGACCTGTCCAATATCCTGGATCTGGTGGATGAAATGGCCCGGGAGGACACCGCCGATGTGTTACCTTTGGCCCACCCGCTGGACGCCGTGCAGCGCTTGCGGCCCGACATCGTGACCGAAGAGGACCGGCGGGCCCTGTTCCAGGCCGGCGCACCCGCAGTGGAGAACGGCCTGTACCTGGTGCCCAAGGTAATCGAATAGCAGGCGAATCCCATCCAGTAGTCACTGTTCACTTTTACCCGCATCCCCTGCCCCCAACTCCGAGCACCAGCCCTGATCCATGCACGATAAATCCATCGCAGAAATGTCCGCCGCCCTGGCGGGTCGGGAGGTCTCCAGCGAAGAGTTGACCCGCCACTTCCTCGCGCGCATCGGAGAACTGGACGGGGCCCTCAACAGCTTCATCACCGTGACCCCGGAAAAGGCCCTGGAGCAGGCCCGGACGGCGGATGAGCGCCGCGCCCGCGGCGAGGCGGGACCCCTCACCGGCATACCCATGGCCCACAAGGACATCTTCTGCACCCGGGGCGTACGCACCTCCTGTGGCTCGCGAATGCTGGACAACTTCGTCTCCCCCTACGACGCCACGGTGGTGGAACGCATGTCGGCGGCCGGCATGGTGATGCTCGGCAAGCTCAATATGGACGAGTTCGCCATGGGCTCCTCCAATGAGACCAGTTACTACGGGCCGGTCCACAACCCGTGGCAGCAGGACCACGTGCCCGGGGGTTCCTCCGGCGGCTCGGCGGCGGCGGTGGCGGCCCGCCTGGTGCCGGCGGCGACGGCCACGGATACGGGCGGCTCCATACGCCAGCCGGCGGCCCTGTGCGGCGTCACCGGCCTGAAGCCCACCTATGGCCGGGTGTCCCGCTACGGCATGATCGCCTTCGCCTCCAGCCTCGACCAGGCCGGGCCCATGACCCGCAGCGCCGCCGATGCGGCGTGGCTGCTGGGTGCCATGGCGGGCTTCGACGAACGGGACTCCACCTGCCTGGAGCATCCCCTGGAGGACTACCCCGCCCTGCTGGATCGTCCCCTCCAGGGCCTGCGCATCGGCCTGCCCCGGGAGCACTTCGGCGAAGGCCTCGACGCGGAGACGGCGGCGGCCGTCCACCAGGCCCTGGCGGTGTTCGAGGCCGCCGGTGCCACGGTGAAGGAGATCAGCCTGGCCCACAGCATGCTGTCGGTGCCTGCCTACTACGTGGTGGCGCCGGCGGAATGCTCGTCCAACCTGTCGCGCTTCGACGGGGTGCGCTTCGGCTACCGCTGCGAGGAGCCGGTGAACCTCGAGGACCTCTACAAGCGCAGCCGCGGCGAAGGCTTCGGCGCCGAGGTCAAACGACGCATCCTGGTGGGCACCTATGCCCTGTCGGCCGGCTATTACGACGCCTATTACCTCAAGGCCCAGAAGGTGCGCCGGCTCATCAAGGATGAATTCGGCCGTGCCTTCGACGAGGTGGATGTGATCATGGGGCCCACCACCCCCGGCCCCGCCTTTCGCATCGGCGAGAAGACCAGCGACCCGGTGGCCATGTACCTGTCGGATATCTATACCATCGCCGCCAACCTGGCCGGGCTGCCCGCGCTGTCGGTGCCGGCGGGTCTGGTGAATGGCCTGCCCGTGGGTTTGCAGATGGTGGGCAACTACTTCGACGAGGGGCGGCTGCTCGGCATCGCCCACCGCTTCCAACAGGAAACCGACTGGCACCGGCGCACGCCGCCGGGATTCGCATAGCGCCACCCTAACCCGGAGCAGACTGAGAAATGGAGTGGGAACCGGTCATCGGACTCGAGATCCATGCGCAACTCAAGACCCGCAGCAAGATCTTCTCGGGGACGTCCACCGCCTTCGGTGCCGCACCCAACACCCAGGCCTCGGCCGTCGATCTGGGCCTGCCGGGGGTCTTGCCGGTCCTCAACGCCGAGGCCGTGCGCATGGCCACCATGCTGGGTATCGCCATCGATGCCGAGGTGGCGGGGCGGTCGGTGTTCGCGCGCAAGAACTACTTCTATCCCGACCTGCCCAAGGGCTACCAGATCAGCCAGTATGAACTGCCCATCGTGGCCCGGGGCCACCTGGATATCACCCTGGGAGACGGCACCACCAAACGGGTGGGCGTAACCCGGGCCCATCTGGAGGAGGACGCCGGCAAGAGCCTCCACGAGGACTTTCACGGCATGACCGGCATCGACCTGAATCGTGCCGGCACGCCCCTGCTGGAGATCGTGTCCGAGCCCGACCTGCGCTCCGCCGCCGAGGCCGTGGCCTACATGAAGCGGCTCCACGCCCTGGTGCGTTACCTCGGCATCTGCGACGGCAACATGCAGGAAGGCTCCTTTCGCTGTGACGCCAACGTGTCCGTGCGCCCCCGGGGCCGGGAGGCCTTCGGCACCCGCGCGGAGATCAAGAATCTCAACTCCTTCCGCTTCATCGAGCGTGCCATCAACCACGAGATCGAGCGCCAAATCGACCTCATCGAGGGCGGCGGCACCATGATCCAGGAGACCCGGCTCTACGACCCCGAGCGGGACGAGACCCGTCCCATGCGTACCAAGGAGGAGGCCAACGACTACCGGTATTTTCCGGATCCGGACCTGCTGCCGGTGGAGATCGACCGGGCCTTCATAGAAGAGGTACGGGCCACCCTGCCCGAGCTGCCGGACGCCAAGGCGGCGCGCTTCGAATCCGCCTATGCCCTGGCCGCCGCCGAAGCGGCGGTCCTCACCGGCAGCCGCGAGCTGGCAGACTACTACGAGACCGCCGTAGAACACTCGGGTGGCCAGGCGAAGCTGTGCGCCAACTGGGTGACCGGCGAGCTGGCGGCGGCGCTGAACCGTTCGGAGCGGAACATCGATGACTGCCCCGTGGGCCCCCGGGCCCTCGGCGGCCTGGTGGCACGCATCCATGACGGCACCATCTCGGGCAAGATCGCCAAGCAGGTGTTCGAGGCCATGTGGGCGGGCGAGGGTGACGCCGACGCCGTCATCGAGAGCCGGGGCCTGCGGCAGGTGACCGACAGCGGTGCCATCGAGGGCATGGTGGACGAGGTGATCGCCGCCAACCCCGAGCAGGTGGAGCAATTCCGCGCCGGCCGCGACAAGGTGCTGGGTTTCTTCGTGGGCCAGGTGATGAAGGCCTCGGGCGGCAAGGCCAACCCCAAGCAGGTCAATGAGTTGCTGAGGAAGAAGCTCGCGGGCTAGACGCCGCCCTTCGTAGGGACCGGCCCGATCCCTGCGCGCGCTTGCTGCTATTCCCTATTCCCTATTCACTTGGCCGTTCCTTCGGCGTATTCGCGTGCTGGGATTACGCTGCGCTCCATCCCAGCCTACGCCTTGCTTTTCCCTTTTCACTCTTCACCATACACCCTGTAAACCATCATCCCCCCAACACCGTCACCTCATCACCCGGCCCCAGCCCCAGCAGGGCCGCAGCGCTGCCGCGGTTGACGGCGAGCTCCACCAGGCCGCAGGAGTTGCCGTACCAGAAGGGGCTTCCCGGGGGCACCTCGCCGAAGGTGCGGGCGGGGGTGATCTCCAGGCCACCCGCCCTGATGCGGGCCGACGGCGGCATGCCTGCCGCCCGCAGGCCGGTCATCAGGTTGCCGTAGCCGTCCCCATAGACCACCGCCGGCCAGTCCGCCGGCCATTCGGCTAGCTCCTGATCCTGCCACGGCAGGGGCGTGGTCTCGACGGGCAGGGATGCGGCCACACGCGCGGCCACCGGGGCGAAGAGATCGCGACCGTGAAAGCTGTCGGACAGGTATGGCGGACGCCAGTCGATGGTGGCCCGCCGGGCCTCGGGATGGTGGCGGGCGATGACGTTGAAGAGGCCGTTGTCCGGTCCCACGAAGACGTGGCGGGCGCTGCGCACCACCACCGGCCGCCGGGAGGTGCCCACCCCGGGGTCCACCACCGCCAGGAATACCGCGGGCTCCGGCTCCGCCGCCGCCAGGGCGGCCAGCAGGTAGGCCGCGGGACGGGGACTGAAGCGCGGCATGTCGTTGACCAGGTCCACTACCACCAGCTCCGGCACGGTACGGACAAGGGCCGCGTGCATCTGGCCGACATAGGGGCCCCACGGACCGAAGTCCGTCACCATGAATACCGGGCGGGGGCTGGTGGCGGCGCCGGTCATGGCATCAATCCCCGGCCGCGGCCATGGGCCGGGACGCCAGCCCGTCGAGATGCCGCACCAGATAGCCGTGGGCCTTCTTGAAGTTATGGAGATGGGCGGCGGTCAACGCCGGCCCGCCATCGGCGTACAGCAGGCCGAGGGGTCGCCCCTTGATGAACAGGGAGGCCACCAGGAATTCCCCCGCCGGGGTGAGGGCCCTGAGGGGCCCCCGGATGGCCCCCTGGAACTGGCGACGCTTCTCGGCATCCACCCACAACAGGGTGGGCTTGTGCATCACGAGGGCGAAGAGATTCCCGTCGCCCAGGCCCACGGACAGGCGGCCGAGGGGCGAATCGTCGGGGATGCCGGCATGGTGGCGCACCATGACCACCTCCTTGCGCCGATCCATGACCAGGAACAGGCAGCGTTCGAGACGGGTGGCCGTCACGATCTGGTGCACCACCCGCGAGATCACGTCGCTCGTGGTCGCCGCGGCGGCATCGGCGGAGGGCCGGGGGGAAGAGGCGGGGGGAGGCGATGGCGGGGCCGGCGGCGGGGCAGACCCTCCATCGGGCGGGGACCATGCCACGGGGGCTTCCGGCACCGGCCGGGGGGCCATGACGACGGCCCGCGTGCCCTGGTCGCGCCCGTTCCGGCGCGGCTCGGCTGCCGCTGCCTTCTCCGCCGCAGCCGGGGGTGGTGCAGCTGTGTCCGCCGGGGGCGCGGGCCGTCGGAGGGACGCGCGGGCATCGTGGACCTGGGGGGCGGAAGTGGACGCCCCCCCCTCACGCCCCCCCTGCCCGGACGTAGAGGGAACCGGGCGCCACGTGTGGGGACGCGGATAGAGCTCCACGTAGCGGTGATCGTGGGCCCGCGGATACCACTCCAGGGCATTCCGGGCACAATCCCGGACGCAGTTGAATACCTCATCGCCCAGGCGTTGAGGCGAACGGGTCCAGCGTTCGCTCAATTCCCGCAACAGCGCCGGGGCGCGGGGCTCGCCGCGCCCCGCCGCCGGACCGGCCGCCACATCCACAGCGCCACGGACGACGCCCGCCTTGCCCATCGGTCCCCCCTCCGCCGGGGCATCTTCGAGCAGCAGCTGGGGCAGGTCCCAGTCACGGGCCAGGGCCAGGCCGAGCGCCCGTTGGCCGAAGCCCAGCACATCCGCCTCCCGTCCATCCCAGAGACATCCCCTACCCAGCCCTTCGTCCACCAGACGGCCGCGGGCCGGCGCGAGATAGCGGATAAGGAGTTCTCCCAGGTTCGCGAACAGGGCGCTGAAATAGAACTCCTCCGGAATGCGAAAACCCAGGTCACGCGCCCACATGGCGGCGAGCCGGGCCGGGATCAGCGCCCGCCTCACGGCCGCCATGAAGGCCTCACGGGCCTCGCCCCGCAGATGGTCCTCGACGACGTCGGCACCCCGCCCGAGGGCCAAGAAGCGCTCCTGGCCGATGATGGCGGGGGCCTGCTCGAGGCGCACGATATGGGTTCCCGTTCGTTCGTTGGCCAGCCGGAACACCTCCAGGGAGAGGAAGACATCCCGGGCGTAGAGGCGGGCCCATTGGGCGGTATCCGCCTCATCCCGCAGATCCATGGCCCCGGTCCTGATCGCCGCGAGGGGCACGAGGCGAGTACCAGCCGCCCTGTCACGCCAATGGTCTATGGTGGTTTCGTCGCTCACCCTGTCGGCCCGCTTACCCGCCGTTAACCCGTGACCCCGGTCCGCCGGCAGCATAGTCGCCCGCGAACCGGGGGGTCCATACCCTTTTGCGACCGAATACCTGCAGCCTGAACGTAAAAAGGCCGGGCACCAGCCCGGCCTTTTTACCTGGATCCAGAGGTCCGCGAGAAATCAGTCCCGGTCCGCCCCTCCGGCTTCGGCCTCTTCCATGGGCCTGTCCACCAGCTCCACCACGGCCATGGGCGCCGCGTCACCGGAGCGGAAGCCTGCCTTGAGGATCCGCAGATAACCGCCCGGGCGATTCTGGTAACGCGGGCCCAGTTCGGTGAACAGCTTGCCCACCGCCTCCTTGTCCCGCAGGCGGGCGAAGGCGGTACGCCGATGGTGAACGCTGTCCTCCTTGGCCAGGGTGATCAGCGGCTCCGCTACCCGCCGCAACTCCTTCGCCTTGGGCAGGGTGGTGGTGATGAATTCATGACGGAACAGGGACGCGCTCATATTGCGATACATGGCGGTGCGGTGGGAACTGTTCCGGTTGAGCTGGCGTCCGCTCTTACGATGACGCATTTGCGTGATCCTCTAGATCTCGGTCGGTAAAGGGGTGGGGGGTCTCCGCGCCTCAGGCGCGTTCCTTGCCCTCGTCGTACAATCCGGGTGGCGGCCATGCCTCGAGCCGCATCCCCAGCGACAGGCCGCGGGAGGCCAGTACGTCCTTGATCTCCGTGAGGGACTTCTTGCCCAGATTGGGCGTCTTGAGCAGTTCCACCTCGGTGCGCTGGATGAGATCACCCACGTAGTAGACCCCTTCCGCCTTGAGGCAGTTGGCCGAGCGGACGGTGAGTTCGAGATCGTCCACCGGGCGCAAAAGTATGGGATCGATAGACGGCTCGGCCAGGCGGGCCGGCTCCCGTTCGCTTTCCGGGTCGAGGTCGACGAACACCGCCAGCTGATCCCTTAATACCGCCGCCGCTTCACGAATGGCGTGCTCGGCGTCGATGGTACCGTCCGTTTCGATCTCGATGACCAGCTTGTCCAGATCGGTCCGCTGCTCGACGCGCGCACTCTCCACCTGGTAGGACACCCGCCTGACGGGACTGAAGGAGGCGTCCAGCAGCAGCTTGCCGATAGGGCGATCGGACTCTTCGTCGTCCTCTCTGATGGAGGCCGGCTGATAGCCCCGCCCCCGTGCCACCTTCATGCTGAGGTTGAGCTCGCCGTTGTCACCC
>JAABTG010000045.1 GCA_011389995.1 Thiotrichales bacterium | reverse complement strand
TTCGACTGCTCCCGCTACACTGCGGATTTCGCCTCCATGTCCGTCGAGAACAGCCTCAAGAAGGACAACGAGAACCAGGAATTCTACTCCCTGTTCCTGTCCAAGCCCTTCGGGCCCTCGGACGAGCACCGCTGGAACAACATCTTCATCTACGAGGAAGATGGCGGCAAATGGAATCGCTTCGACGTGGAGTACAGTTTCACCGATCTCCTCATCGGTACCGCCGAGTGGAACCACTACTGGGGCGACGAGGATACCCAGTTCGGGCAGTTCAAGGACTCCTCCAGCCTTCAGGTGGGTCTGCGATACATCTTCGAGTGAGGACATAGGCGGTGGCGCCGGCCGGTTGCACTGTCGGCCGGCGCCCGCCGGTGTCGTCTCTCGGGGGGAGTACTCCGCCCCGGGCGGGGTTCACGTTCCTGATTCTGTCGCCCACTGACGGGCTTTTACCGTGTTGATTGCAAGGAGAACTGTCGATGGCGCAGTCGGCGAATAATCATCTCCAGAAAGAGCAAAGAATGGCGGACCGTTACGCCGACTTCGTCATCCGCTTCCGCTGGCCCTTCATCGCCATACTGTTGATCTTCACCATCCTGGCCGGCACCCAGGTGCCGAACCTCGACATCCGCAACGACCCCGATACCCTGCTGCCGCCCAGCAACCGTTTCGTGGCGACCAACCTCTATGCCGAGGAGAAGTTCGGCATGGGCAATCTCATGGTGTTCGCCCTCAGGGTCAAGGAAGGCGACATCTATCAGGCGTGGTTCGTCAACAAGCTCCAGGAGCTCCACCGCCGTCTGGTGGACCTGCCCACCTCGCGGCCAGCCAATTTCATCGATATCGCCGCCCAGAAGATCAAATACATGGGTGCCGACGAGACGGGCCTGGTTTTCAAGCGGCTCATTCCGACCGCCGGTATCAGCGATGACCCGGAGAAGGCGGCAGAGCAGCTGGCGTTCCTGAAGGAGGGCGTGGAGAGCAACCCGGTGATGGCGCCCATGCTCATCTCCATGGAGGATGCCGAAGGCAACCTCTGCGAATTCGAGGAATACGAGACCAGGAACTGCACCGCCAAGGCGGCCTACGTCATCGGTGACTACACCGACGAGGTGAAGGAGATCTACCTGCCCTGGGTGCGCGAGGTGCGGGCCCTGATGGACGAGTTCGCCGAGGACGAGCGACTCGAGGTGCTGGTGGCGGGGGAGCCCTATTTCCTCGCCTGGATGCTCGCCGACCTGGTGAACAAGTGGTGGTTGTTCGCCATCTCCTTCCTCATCGTACTCGCAGTACTGTGGTATGAGTTCCGGGACTGGCGAGGGGCGGTGTTCCCGCTGCTGGGAGTGGCCGCCACCATCATCATGACCCTCGGCCTGATGGGGCTTTCGGCCTTCAAGCTCACCACCATGATGGTGCTCACACCCATGCTGCTGCTGGCCATCGGCATAGGCCACTCGGTGCAGGTGACCCGGCGTTTTCTCCAGGAGCAGGCCTCCAGGGGTAATTGCAACGACGCCGCGCGTACCGCCATCTCCCGCACCATCATTCCGGCGACCCTGGCCATTATCACCGACATGGTGGGCTTCGCCACCCTGGGCCTGGTGGACATCTCCTTCTACAAGGCCTACGCCTATTTCGGCATGTTCGGCATGCTCACCCTGCTGTTCACCACCACCACCCTCATCCCTTTGCTGATGATCCAGTTCCCGCCGCCGGAGGCGTGCTATCAAGAGGAACGGGCCTGGGAAAAGAATATCGGCGGCGTCATCACCCGCATGCTGGCGGGGCCTGGCAAGTGGTTGCCCATCGGCTTCGTGGTGCTGGTGATCGGTGTGTCGGGCTACTACACCAACATCATGAACTGGAAGGGCGATCCCCAGGCGGCGGAGCGTCTCGCCGAGGAGGGAGACATCATGCCGGGGGTGGAGAAGGGCATCAACTACGCCCGCGCCGCCTTCAAGGAGAAATCCATCACCATCCAGCACATCGAGCGTCTGAACGAGATCATGCCGGGGGTGATCTCCGTCTCCATCCCCGTCCGCGGCAAGGAGCCCACGGCCCCCCTGTGCATCGACAAATACTTTCCGGAGGAACTCTTCGACATCGAGGACCCGGAGGAAAAGACGGCTGCGTGCCTCGCCAGCAAACGGGAGCTCGGCTGTTGGGACCCGGAGGTGTGTGGGGCCCAGGGCATATACAACGATGCCGAGGTGCTGGCCGATATTGAGGCCATGGAAAACTGGATGCGGGACCACAAGTTCATCGGCTTCACCGGCTCTTATGCCCAGTACGTGCGGCTGGTGAACATGCTGCTGGCGGTGGATCCGGGGGAGCAACCTCAGATGAAGGACCTGCGGATCCCCACCCGGGAATACCTCACCTCCATCGACCCGGACGACACCCGGGTGCCGGATGACCTGGTTCAGCTCTACAACGGTCTGCTGGAGACCATGACCAGCGCCGGCGACATGGATTCCTTCGTCTCCCGGGACTGGAACGAGGGCGCCATCATGGGCTTCATCAACACCATGCACCCGCGGGAAACCCACGAGGTGACCATGGACATCATGGACTACATCGAGGCCCACAAGAATGACCCCGGCTTCAGCAAAGTGAACTTCGGTCTGCGCTGCTGCTGGACACCCGACGACCCGGACTTCTCGGGCGACGTCAACGCCCTGTCCGAGGAGGGTCCGGACTATGTGCGTCCGGGGGTGGGCGGTTTCCTGGGGGCCACCGAGGCCACGCGGGAGGTGGCCATGGAGGAATGGCTCAAGAGCCCCCTCATCACCGCCCTGGCGGTGTTTCTCATCGCGGCCGTTATCTTCCGCTCCTTCGTGGTGTCCATCATCCTGATGGTGATCCTGTTCATCACCCTGTTCGCCCAGTACGGCCTCGGTGGTTACATGACGGCCACCGGCAACTGGTCCGGCAATCTCGCCTTCCACCTGCTCACCGCCCTGTCCATCTCCATGGGGCTCGGTATCGACTACGGTATCTACATGATGTCCAGATTGCGGGAGGAGATGCAGGCGACCGGCGGTCAGTGGACCGACGCCCTGCGCAACACCCTCAATACGACGGGATCCGCGGTGATCATGTCGGTGGTGGTGCTGCTGGCCTGCTTCATTCCCCTCATGAACACCGACCTGGCCAACACCTGGGGTCTCGGAGTCTATATCTCCGAGGCCCTGCTCATCGACGTGGTGACTACCCTGACCCTGCTGCCGTTGCTGGTATACTGGCTCAAGCCGCGGTTCGTGTTCGGCGACACCCGCGCCGCCTGATGGCGGCTGACCGTGCCCGGCGGGTTCGATACCCGCCACGGGCGGGGTGTAACGCAGGGCGCGGTCCCGCGGCATTGCGGCATCGCCGTATGGCCAACGCAGGGGAGCGCGGAGCTATGTAAGCGTTTCCTCAGGGGTTTTTTGAATGATCCGCGCCTACTCCAAGCGTCTGCTCTCGCCTTTTTCGGGGCAGGTGCAGATCGTCGAAGGCCCCAGGGTTCGGGCACTCACCCTGGACGGGCAGCGTTGGGAAATGCAGTACCGCCTCTTGCCGGACGCCGAACAGGAGCGTGAATACAAGCTCTACGGCAAGCCGGCACGCCGTCGCTATGTCCCCATCGCCAGTATCCAGGGTGGCCGCACAGAGCGCCTGGGCCTGCCCGGTTTCTTCGACCGCTCCGGGGTCGACGCGCAGATCGATGAACTGGCGGACTACCTGACCGACGTGGCCCTGCCGTTCCCGGCCGCCGATCACTTTGAGTACTGGCTGCTCGACCACCGTGATGAGGCGCCCCTGGCCTTGATATTCTCCTGTACCGAGGCCGAAGAGATGGCCCTGTACAGCGAGCGCACCGAGTGGACCGCATTACCGGCGGCAAGGATGAATATCCCGGCCACCACCAAGGAACAGGAAGCCAGCGTACCGCCGGTGAACTACCGCCTGGAAGGCCTTGTCAACGAACGGGCCGGGCGTCGCCCACGGGCCGCCTGGTTTCAGCGGCGCAGCGATGAGACGACGCCGTTTCCGCCGCTATTGGTGTCCGAGGACTGGGACGACGAGGCCGCTCACCAGCTTTGCCAACGCTATGTGGCGCGCCAGGCCCCGCTCCTGCTCATGCTCCATGGCCTGGATGACGCCGACCGCTTACGCCTGGAGCAGGCGGCCCGCCATAATGTCATGGAAGTCGAGCGTTTCTATCCGCTGTATCCGAGAGTCGCCGATGAGAAGCTCATGTCGGCAATGCGCGTGGAGGCGCGGCTGCGTGGAGCGGAGACGGCCCCTTCAAATTCCTGAGCCCATCCCCATCTCGGTAATGAAGAGCTAGTGCCCTGTCCCGCAAGAATCATTCGATTCTCGCTTGTTCGCAACACGCCATGGGTCGTTATTCGTCGTCACCATAGCGGTGCTGTGCCTTCTCCTCTTGCCTTGCCTGGCGCACTGCGCCCGGCGCGACTTCTCGAACATTTTTACGGGAACATTCTTACGGGAACATTCTTACGGGACAGGACACTAGATTCAGGAATCCCCGAACGGGTCCTCGGAGAGCAGAATGCCGATATAGGGCGCGTAGGTCAGAGCGGCGCCCTGCATGGGGCCTAGATCATTGAACGCCTCGGCCAACCGTGCCATGTTGGATGGGTTCTGCGGCTCGGCCCTGAGGGCCTCCAGGGCCGACAACAGCGCTCTCATGTCTTCCGACCCGAGATACTGCTCGAGCATCTGGATGGACGCCTCCACCCGCTCTACATTGACCTCCCGGCCCGGGACCGCGGTGCGGGCCTGCCCGAGGTCGGCAAACTCCGGTGGCTCCTCGAAGCTGTTCCCGCCAGGCGCCTGCCCCATCGTGGCCTGTCCGTCCCCCAGAAAGACGTTGTAGGCCTGCGCCCGCCGTTTGAGCTCCTCTACGAAGGCATTGAACTCCTTCGGGTTCGGTTTGTTCATGTACAGGGACAACAGCGGCCCGCACTTGACTCGGCTGTGGAAATGCAGGAAGCCATCCTCGATCACCGGCTCAGGATTGAGGATGGTGAACACCACGCTCAACTCTTTTTCCTTGAACGGGGTCTTGATGCGGACATTGACCGTATCATCGACGATCTCGAATTCCTGCGTACCCTTGAAGAGTTTTTTTTGAACGAGTCGGGTTGTCATGGTGGTGAGCGTCCGGGATTGGGGTGGAATAACCGTACGGCTCGGGCAGGATGCGATATCTTAATCCCACCGCCTGCGGCGCGCGCCAGTGTCATACGCTTTAGCGCCAAACACAAGGCACCAGTCAGATATAGAGTACGCCATCCCGGCGATGGGCCAGGGGGTGTTCGTTGTCCGCAGAGCGTCGCAGGCGGGCCTCGATGCGGATGGTGGTCAACAACTCCTTATCCGCCACCTCCGGGTAGAGGGCACAGAAGCGTTCCACCTCGAAGATGTAGGACCTGGCGGCGATCTCGAGCCGCTTGCGGTCCTCATGGGGCAGGCCATGGAGCATCAGAAGGCGGGTCGACTGGCGATGCAGGTAACGCTTACACAGGGCCTGCTGGGCGGGGTCGCGCCAATCCTCGCGCAGCAACAGGGGAGGAAATCGCGCCTGGTCGCCGTCCCGGCGCTCGAACCATTGCGCCTTGGGCCGGGCCCCGGCCCGCCCGGCCACCAGACGTTCCACCTGATAGTTGACCGGTGAGTCACCCCGTTGCTTCTCGTCATCCGTCAAATCGATCGCCATGACGGCAGCCGGCAGGGCCGCCCATTCGGGTTGGGCCGGGAACAGATTCATATCTTCGGGAGTGGTGCAGGAAAACATCAGCGCGAGGGGATATTCGTCCTCGGGGTCCAGCAGCCAGTATTCAAAGCGATCGGCAGACGGGAACGGCAGGTCCGTAGCCGCCAGAAATACGGCTAGTTCCACGATGCGTTCATCGATCTCCTGCCCTTCACCCGCGGCCTGTTGAGCGATCTGGGCGAGTTCCGCCTGGGTCAGATAAGTGGCCCGGGTGTAGCTGGGCTGTATACCCTGTCCATCGGGGATGTGGCCGCTATTGACGCCACGGGCGAACTGGATCTCCCAATTCGCGCCGTCCAGGGTGATCGCCCGGGCGCGCCCGGCCACGGCGATCTGGGCCTGGCCGGCGTAGGGGTGCAACTGGCGCTTCGAATAGGCTTTTATCATCGCTTGGTCGCCCTTGGTTGGGGTGAAGGCACAGGTTCGGGACACCTGTGGATAGGTGATCCTGCCCCTGCTTTACGCTGCCAACAGGCGATTGGTGCTCCCGGGATGGACCGTCCGGTCACGTATGGCAGGACGAGCGTCAAGGGGGCAAGCGGGTACCGCGGGAACGCGGGGCTTTCCGAGCCTGGGGCGTGTTCATGGCAGGATACCGCCGGCCGGTCCGGCAGGCGCAGCACGGCCGGGAAGGGCCCGGGTATGTCGAAGGTGAACGCAATGCGGGCCCTGGGGGCATGATGTTTCCGGGTGAACAGGCGACCCCCGGGGGTTTAACCAGTCGCACCGCAGCGTGTTCCGAAGCCCGCCAACAGGGGGTTTGCCGGATCGTGCAGGCCCCTTGTCACGTGACGGGTCTGGCGTGAGGCCTTGGTTTGAATGTGTCGATGTGGAAAATGGCGTCCCCTAGGGGAATCGAACCCCTGTTACCGGCGTGAGAGGCCGATGTCCTGACCGCTAGACGAAGGGGACGTGGACCTTCGTTATACTGCAACGGCATTCCGGCTCCCGTACACCCAGGGTGCCAGGACAAAAAAGTCGAGGCGGATGTTATCATGGGAAATACGGGGAATGCCGATGCAATCCGTGTCGGATTGCATCGCTTCCGTCGCACCCGGTACCCGTGCGGGCCGGGCCCCGGGCCGGCGCTTTTTATAAGCGTTGCCCTGAGGGCGTGGTATTATACGCGTCCTGAGTGCCTTCACAAGGTTTCCGTCCGGGCCTGTCTTCTGCGTCGACCATCCGGTTCCGTATGTGCCTCCCGCACGCCTGCCTTGACCGAAAGAGGCATGAAACGCCGAGGAATTCGGCGTCTCCCAGGAGGCCCATGGACGGGCCGCCGCGCCAGTCGTGTAAGTGACTGATGGCGCGGGAGGCTGCGCGGTGTGTGCCGCGCAACCGTGATCGAACAACGCCGGGAAGGTTCTGTTCAGTATTTCCTTAGGTGTTCCGTTGTTAATAATCCGAGGCCATGTGAAGAATTGTCTTTGTGAATCAGGAAACCCCCAAGGCCGTTGACGGCGCCTCCGGCGTCGCACCGCGCATCATTCCCCGCGAGGCCCACAGCATCTCCCGCGGCAATATCAGCGAGGGTGCCCTCAAGGTGCTCTACAGGCTCAAGAAGGCCGGTTACGAGGCCTTTCTGGTAGGCGGCAGTGTTCGCGATCTGTTGCTTGGCCGCGAGCCCAAGGATTTCGATGTGGCCACCGATGCCGAGCCCGAGGAGGTCAAGACGCTGTTCCGCAACAGTCGTCTCATCGGCCGGCGTTTCCGCCTGGTGCACGTGCGATTCGGTCAGGAGATCGTCGAGGTGGCGACGTTCCGGGCCCACCACAGCCAGGGGGATGAGGGCGAGTGTGTGGATGGCCGCATCGTCCGGGACAACGTCTACGGCACCCTGGATGAAGACGCCCTGCGGCGGGACTTCACCGTGAACGCCCTCTACTACAACATCCGTGACTTTTCGGTGGTGGATCACACCACGGGTATGGAGGACCTGGAGCGCGGCCTGCTGCGCTTCATCGGTGATGCCGAGACCCGGCTGCGGGAAGACCCGGTGCGCATGCTGAGGGTGGTGAGGTTCGCCGCCAAGCTGGGCTTCCGGGTGGATGACGAAATCGAGCGCCTGATGCCCCGGCTGGGGGAACTGCTGGTGGACATCCCGCCCGCCCGGCTGTTCGACGAGGTGTTGAAGCTGTTCCATTACGGCTATGCCCTGGAGACCTTCGAGCTGCTGCGCCACCATGACCTCTATCGCCGCCTGTTTCCGGCCAGCGAATCCATGCTGGCCGAGGAGCAGGAGGGGTTCCCGCGGCTGCTCATCGCCCACGCCCTGGAGAATACCGACCAGCGGGTACAGGAAGGCAAGGCGGTGAATCCCGCCTTCCTGTTCGCCGCCTTCCTGTGGGAGCCCATGCGTGAGGCCATGAAGCGGCTGTCGCATGACCTGGATGAACAGGAGGCCATGCAGGAGGCGGCGGACGAGGTGCTGGCGGCCCAGGTGGGCCGAGTGGCGCTGCCACGACGCTTCAGCGTGATGGTGCGGGAGATCTGGACCCTGCAGCTCCGCCTCACGCGCACCACGGGCAAGCGCCCGACCCTGCTGCTCGGCCACCCCCGCTTCCGGGCCGCCTACGATTTCCTGCTGATACGCGCCCGGGCGGGGGAGCCGGTGGCGGAACTGGCCGAGTGGTGGACCGCATTCCAGGAATCGGACCCCTCTGCCCAGGCGGCCATGATCGACAGCGCCCCCAAAAAGAAGCGTCGCCGTCGCCGGCGCCCGCGCCGGCCCCGCGAGGCCCCGGCGACGTGAGGGAAGAGGTCATCGTCTACATCGGTATCGGCGCCAATCTTCAGGGTCCGGCGCAGCGTGTCGCCGGGGCCGTACATGACCTGGATAACCTGCCTCACACCCGCCTGGAGGCGGCTTCCCGCCGTTACATCGGCCCGCCCATGGGTCCCCCGGACCAGCCCGATTACGTCAATGCCGTGGCCCGCCTGGTCACCGGCCTCGCGCCCCACGACCTGCTGAGCGAATTGCAGGGCCTGGAGCGCGCCAGTGGCCGCCAGCGGGAGAAGGGCGAGCGTTGGGGGCCACGGCCCCTGGATCTGGATATCCTCCTGTACGGCGACCACGTCCTGGCGGATGAGCGCCTCACGGTGCCGCACCCCGGCCTCCACCTGCGGCCCTTCGTCTACGTGCCTCTGCTGGAGATTGCGCCCGCCGTCGTGGTGCCCGGTCGGGGGCCCCTGGAGGCACTGGTGGGAGATGTCGAGGCCCCTGGCCTGACGGTACTGGACTGAGGCGTGGGGCGCTCCGGGTTGCGCTACCTGGTGGTGGAAGGGCCCATCGGCGTGGGCAAGACCACTCTGGTCCACCGCCTCGCCCGGTCACTGGGGGGCCAGGTGCTGTTGGAAGACGCCGACGACAACCCGTTCCTCGACCGGTTCTACGCCAACCCCGGGGCCCATGGGCTGGCCACCCAACTCCATTTCCTGCTCCAGCGGGTCGCCCAGATGGAGGCCCTGCATCAGGGGGATCTCTTCGCCCCCCTGTGCATCGCCGACTTCATGCTGGCGAAGGACCGCCTGTTTGCCGAGATCAACCTCACGCCGGCGGAACTGGCCCTCTACCATCAGATTCACGACCGCATCGTCCAGGCTACCCCTGCCCCCGACCTCGTGGTCTATCTGCAGGCCCCCACCAGGGTGCTCCTGGAACGCATCCGGCGCCGCGGCCGCGCCGCCGAGGGCGCCATTGACGAGTCCTATCTGGAGCGCCTGGGCGAAGCCTACAGCCGCTTCTTCCTGGCCTACCACGGTTCACCGCTGCTCATCGTCAACGCCGCGGACCTGGATTTCGCCCATGTGGAGGAACACTACGGGCGCCTGCTGGAGGCTATACTCGGTTGCCCCAGCGGCCGCCATTACTTCAATCCCGGAGTCCTGCCATGACCATCGCCGAAGCCGTCAAGGTCACCGTCAGCCATCTGCAGCGGGCCCGCGACGCGGGCGAGCGCTTCACCTGCCTCACGGCCTATGATGCCGGGTTTGCCCGCATCCTGGACGGCGAGGGCGTGGAGGTCATCCTGGTGGGGGACTCCCTCGGCATGGTGGTGCAGGGACGGGACAGCACCCTGCCGGTGTCCATGGACCACATGGTCTACCATGCCGCCATGGTGTCCCGGGCCACCCGCCGGGCACTGGTGATGGTGGATATGCCCTTCATGAGCTTCGCCACCCCGGAGCACGCCCTGGCCAATGCCGCCCGTCTGATGGCCGAGGGTGGGGCACGGATGGTCAAGCTGGAGGGCACGCGACGCCAGGCGGAGGTGGTGGCCCGGCTCACGGACAACGGTGTTCCCGTCTGCGCCCACCTCGGTCTGCGACCGCAGTACGTCCACAAGCTGGGGGGCTACCGGGTGCAGGGACGGGACGATGAGACCGCCGTCGCCATGATCGAGGATGCCCGGGCCCTCGAGCAGGCGGGCGCCGATGTGCTGCTGGTGGAGAGCGTGCCGTCGTCCCTCGCCGCGGCCCTGCGGGGGGCCGTGAGTGTGCCGGTCATCGGCATCGGCGCCGGGCCCTCCTGCGACGCCCAGGTCCTGGTGCTCTACGATCTGCTGGGCATTACCCCGGGCCGGATGCCGCGCTTCGCCAAGAATTATCTGGCAGAAGGCGGCACCATCCGTCAGGCGGTGGGACGCTACGTCGCCGACGTGCGGGCCGGGCGCTTTCCCGACGCGGCACACAGCTTCGAGTGACGGCGCGCCGGCCGGGTCCTTGGAAACCGTAACCCATACAGAGGCGGTACGCGGCCATGTGGAGCAGGCCCGCAGCCGCGGGGCCACCGTGGCCCTCGTGCCCACCATGGGGGATCTCCACGAAGGCCATCTCGCCCTGATGGCGGAGGGCCGCCGGTGCGCCGATGTCCTGGTGGCGAGCATCTTCGTGAACCCCCTGCAGTTCGGTCCCCGGGAAGACTTCCAGGCCTATCCGCGGGCCCTGGAGCGGGATGCCGTCAAACTCGATGGCGCCGGAGCGGACCTGCTGTTCGCGCCCTCCACCGAGACCATCTACCCCCGGGGGCTCGCCGCCACCACCCGGGTGGAGGTGCCGGAGCTCACGGATATCCTGTGTGGCGCGGCGCGCCCCGGACATTTCACCGGCGTGGCCACCGTGGTGAACATCCTGTTCAACATCGTGCGTCCCCATGTGGCCCTGTTCGGCGAGAAGGATTACCAGCAACTGCGTATCATCCGGCGCATGGCGGCGGACCTGCAGATGGACGTGGAGATACGGGGCATGCCCACCCGGCGGGCCCCGGACGGCCTGGCGTTGAGTTCCCGCAACCGCTATCTGTCGCCGTTCGAGCGGGCCCGGGCCCCGGAGCTCTATCACACCCTCAGGGATACGGCCCTGGCCCTGGAACGGGGCCAGCGGGACATCCCGGCCCTGGAAGGGGCTGCGGCGGCGCGGCTGGCCGCCGCCGGCTTCGGGGTCGACTACGTGAGCATCCGTGAGGCGGAAACCCTGGCCACACCCCACACCGCTACCCGCACCTTCGTGGTGCTGGGGGCGGCGCGGCTGGGCGCGGCGCGGCTCATCGACAACGTCACCGCCGACATCCCATAGAGAGGGTTAAGGAACCAGCCGCATTCGGTGCTGGCCGGGATGGCCGACAATCAGCGTGGCCTGGGGCAAAAAACGGCCTAACGGATATGGCGCGAGGCCACCCCGAAGGATGAAAGGTGCGCCATGTCCGTCCCTCACCCCGGCCCTCTCCCAGGGGGAGAGGGCCTCCAAAGGTGTCGCTGCGCGACTTTCGCGTTAAACCGCCGGCCGGGCGCCGTTGATGTTGGTGATGCCCATGTCCTGGAGCCGTTCGATGATGACTTTGGCGCAGGCGGGCGGGTCGAGCTGGTCGGCGCGAATCACGATCTCCGGTTCCAGGGGGGGCTCGTAGGGGTCGTCGATACCGGTGAACATCTTGATCTCCCCGGCCCGGGCGCGCTGGTAGAGGCCCTTGGGGTCCCGGTCCTCACACACCGCGATGGGGGTGTCCACGAAGATCTCCAAGAAGGGTACGTTGGCCTCGTCGTGGAGGTCCCGTACGCGGTCGCGGTCCATACGATAGGGCGAGATGAAGCTGGTCATGGTGATGAGGCCTGCATCGGCGAAGAGACGGGCCACCTCGCCGATGCGGCGGATGTTCTCGGCGCGGTCGTCGGCGGAAAACCCCAGGTTCTTGTTGAGGCCCTGGCGCACGTTGTCGCCGTCCAGCACGTAGGGCATATAGCCCTTCTCGATGAGCAGGTGCTCGAGGGTGAAGGCGATAGTGCTCTTTCCCGAGGCCGACAGCCCGGTGAACCACAGGGTGGCCCCCTTCTGGTTGAGCAGCTGTTCCCGGCTGTCCCGTCCCACGTGGCTGAAATGCCACGTGACATTGGTGGCCTTCACCTGGCTGGCCGCCTGCCAAGCCCGTTCATTGTCGCTCATGGGATTTCCTTATAAATTCAGCAAAGTCATCCGCGCGGCGTCTAAAAGGCGCGGCCTTATCAGGGGATTACGGCAGAAAGCCCGCCAACTTGAGGCGCTACCCCCATGCCCCCAACCCTGAGCAGCCCGCGAGCAATTCAAAATTCACAATTCAAAATTTCCCTTGCCCGGCCCGGCTGGCAGGCCACTGCCAGCCGGGCCGGGCAAGGGAGATGGTACCGAGGGCGGGACTCGAACCCGCAAGGTGTCACCACCGGTGGATTTTGAGTCCACTGCGTCTACCAATTCCGCCACCTCGGCGCTGGCGCTGGAGTATAGGGGGTGCCGGGCCGGCGGGCAAAGCCTGTGGGCAGCGCCTTCTGGTACCATCGCGCGCCATGCTGACCCGTGATTTCACCTTCCACCTGCCGCCCGAGCTCATCGCCCAGCACCCCCTGGCGGATCGGGAAGCCAGCCGCCTGCTGGTGCTGGACTCCCCTCCGGCCGGGCCGCGGCATCTCATGTTCGCGGACCTGCCGGGGCTGCTGGCGGCGGGTGATCTGCTGGTACTGAACGACACCCGGGTGATCCCCGCGCGCCTGGTGGGGGCCAAGGACAGCGGCGGCCGGGTGGAGGTGCTGGTGGAACGCATCCTCGATGAGGACCGCGTGCTCGCCCTGGTGCGCGCCAGCAAGGCGCCCCGTCCCGGCACCCTGCTGCACTTCGAAGGCGTCCTGACCCTGCGGGTCGCAGGCCGCCGGGACGACCTCTTCGAGCTCGTCAAAGAGGGTCCCGGGACCATGGCCCAGGTGCTGCAACGCCACGGCAGCGTGCCCCTGCCGCCCTACATCGAGCGGGCCGCGGAGGCGGCGGACAGTGAACGCTACCAGACCGTTTACGCCAGCCGGGATGGCGCGGTGGCCGCCCCTACCGCCGGCCTTCATTTCACCACCCCGATGCTGCAACGACTCCGACAGGCAGGGGTGGACACCGCTACCCTGACCCTCCACGTGGGGGCCGGCACCTTCCAGCCGGTGCGGGTTACGGATGTCCACGCCCACCGCATGCATGCGGAACGCCTGGAGGTGGGCCCCGAGGTGGTGGCCGCGGTGGCCCGCGCCCGGGCCCGGGGCGGCCGCGTGGTGGCGGTGGGGACCACGGTGGTGCGGGCCCTGGAGGCGGCGGCCCGGGGAGGTCAACTGGTGCCGTACGAGGGGGAGACGGATATATTCATCTATCCCGGCTTCGACTTCCAGGTGGTGGACGCGCTGGTGACCAACTTCCACCTGCCGGAGTCCACCCTGCTCATGCTGGTATGCGCCTTTGCCGGCAGGCGCCGGGTGTTGGAGGCCTACGAGGCGGCGGTGGCGGAACGCTACCGCTTCTTCAGCTACGGCGATGCCACCTTCCTGGCACGCAGCACCGGCGCCGGCTGAGGCCATGGATTTCACTATCACCGCCCGCGATGGCGAGGCCCGCCGCGGCCGCCTGGTGTTCGACCGCGGCGTGGTGGAGACCCCGGCCTTCATGCCGGTGGGTACCTACGGCACGGTGAAGTCCCTGACCCCGGAGGAGGTGCGGGAGACGGGGGCTCACATCCTGCTGGGCAACACCTTCCATCTGATGCTGCGCCCCGGCACCGCAGTGATCCAGGCCCATGGCGACCTCCACGACTTCATGCACTGGGACGGGCCCATCCTCACGGATTCGGGCGGCTTCCAGGTGTGGAGCCTGGCGGGGCGGCGCCGGCTCAGCGCGGCGGGGGTGCATTTCCAGTCGCCGGTGGATGGCAGCCCGGTATTTCTGGGGCCGGAGGAATCCATGGCGGTGCAGAGGGCCCTGGGTGCCGATGTGGTGATGGCCTTCGACGAGTGCACCCCCTATCCCGCCAGCCGGGACGAGGCGGCGGCCTCCATGGAGTTGTCCCTGGGGTGGGCGGCCCGTTGCCGCGCCGCCCACGGCGACAGCCCGGCGGCCCTGTTCGGCATCGTCCAGGGGGGCATGTACGCCGATCTCCGGGCCACCTGCCTGGCGGGGCTGATGGACATCGGCTTCGACGGTTACGCCCTCGGTGGTCTGTCAGTGGGGGAGCCCAAGGAGGAGATGCTGCGGGTGGTGGGTGAGACGGCGCCCCTGATGCCGGCGTCCCGCCCGCGCTATCTGATGGGGGTGGGCACGCCCGCCGACCTGGTGGCGGCGGTGGCCCGCGGCATGGATATGTTCGATTGTGTCATGCCCACCCGCAACGCCCGCAACGGCCATCTGTTCACCCGCCACGGCATCGTGCGCCTGCGCAATGCACGTTACCGCCACGATACCGGCCCCGTGGAGGAGGGCTGCACCTGCTACACCTGCCGCCATTACAGCCGCGCCTATCTGCACCACCTGGACCGCAGCCGGGAGATCCTGGGGTCCAGGCTCAACACCATCCACAACCTTCACTATTATCAGCAGCTGATGGCCGGACTGCGGGATGCCATCGCCGGCGGCACCCTGGCCCCCTTCACCGCCGCATTCCACCGTGACCAGGCGGCCGGGGGGCCATGATCAATCCGCCGTTCACCGGACTATCCATCAATGTATAATCGCGGGTTTTCGATCCTCGTCAACTGCAGTGGGAGAGGCTGATGGAATTTATAATCAATAACGCGTATGCCCAGGGTACGGGGGCGGGTGCACCCGGCATGGGGGACTTCGTGTTCCTCATCCTGCTGTTCGTCATTTTCTATTTCCTGCTGCTCAGGCCGCAGATGAAGAAGGCCAAACAGCACCGCAAGCTGGTGTCCGAGTTGTCCAAGGGTGACGAAGTGGTCACCGCGGGGGGCGTACTGGGGCGCATCACCGACGTGGGTGACGATTTCATCACCCTCGAGGTGGCCGAGGGCCTGGAGGTGAAGGTCCAGCGCCAGTCGGTGGCCTCGGCGATGCCCAAGGGCACCATCAAGGCCGCTTAGGGCCAGGGACCTCCATGCTCAACCAATACCCCCTCTGGAAGTACCTGCTCATCCTGGCGGTGGTCGTCGTGGGCCTGTTGTTCGCGCTGCCGAACCTCTACGGCGAGGACCCGGCCCTTCAGATCTCCGGGGGGCGGGGCGCCTCCATGGACGAGACCGTCCGGGAGCGGGCGGTCTCCCTGGTCAAGGCCGCGGGCCTGGCGCCCACGGAAGTCACCATGGAAGGCGATCGCCTGCAGCTGCGGTTTACCAACGCCGACCAGCAGCTCGCGGCCCAGGCGGCGGTGGAGACAGGCCTCGGCGACGACTACGTGGTGGCCCTGAATCTGGCACCCTCGGCGCCGGACTGGCTGACCTCCATGGGGGCGCTGCCCATGTATCTGGGTCTCGACCTGCGCGGCGGCGTCCATTTCCTCATGGAGGTGGACATGGAGGCGGCGGTGACCCAGGCGGAGGAGCGCTTCGTGGGGGATCTGCGCACCCTGATGCGCAAGAACAGGGTGCGCTACAAGACCGTCACCCTGCAGGAGGAGGGCGGCATCCTGGTGCGCTTCAGAAAGGAAGACGAGCGCGCCGCCGCGGACACCCTCATCGGCCGCGAGATGGAGGACCTGGAGGCCAGCGAGGACGAGGAGGGCACGGAGTTCAATCTCCGTCTCACCCTCTCGGAAACCGCCATCCGGGAGCTCAAGCGCTTCGCCCTGCAGCAGAACATCACCACCCTGCGCAATCGCGTCAACGAGCTCGGCGTGGCGGAACCGGTGATCCAGCAGCAGGGCCTGGAGCGCATCGTGGTGCAGTTGCCCGGCGTCCAGGACCCCGCCCGCGCCAAGGATATCCTGGGGGCCACCGCCACCCTGGAGTTCCGCGCCGTGGACATGGAGGGCGACGTCCAGGACGCCCTCGACGGACGGGTGCCGGTGGGTTCCCAGCTCTACCGCCATCGTGACGGCTCGCCCATCCTGCTCAAGAAGCGCGTGATCCTCACCGGCGATCACATCACCTTCGCCAAGTCCGGCATCGACAGCCGTGACGGCAGCCCCATGGTGAACATCCGCCTCGACGGCCGTGGCGGGCGCATCATGAACGACTTCACCAAGAACAACATCGGCAACCTCATGGCGGTGGTGTTCATCGAGAACAAGGTCACCACCCGCATGCGGGACGGCGAGCCGGTGAAGATCAAGCAGACCATCGAGGAGGTGATCAACGCCGCGCGCATCCGCGAGCAGTTCGCGGCCAATTTCCAGATCACCGGCCTGGACGGCACCGATGAGGCCCGGGACCTGTCCCTGCTGCTGCGGGCCGGGGCCTTGGCCGCCCCCATCGAGATCATCGAGGAGCGTACGGTGGGTCCGAGCCTCGGTCAGGAGAACATCAATCAGGGCTTCCGCTCGGTGATGGTCGGGTTCGCCCTGGTGCTGGTGTTCATGGCCGTCTACTACCGGGTGTTCGGGCTGGTGGCGAACCTGGCCCTGGCCCTCAATCTGGTGCTCATCGTCGCCGTATTGTCCATGCTGCAGGCCACCCTGACCCTGCCGGGGATCGCCGGCATCGTCCTCACCGTGGGCATGGCGGTGGACGCCAACGTGCTGATATTCCAGCGTATACGTGAGGAGATCCACAACGGCAACACGCCCCAGGCGGCCATCCATTCGGGCTACCAGAAGGCGGTGTCCACCATTGCCGACGCCAACATCACCACCCTCATCGCGGCGGTGGTGCTGTTCGGTTTCGGCACCGGGCCCATCAAGGGGTTCGCCATCACCCTGTCCATCGGCATCATCACCTCCATGTTCACGGCCATCATGGGCACTCGGGCGGTGATCAACCTCATCTATGGCGGGCGCCGTGTGGCCCGTCTGTCCATCTAGGCCACTCCCCATGCAATTGTTCAAGACAGTCCCCACCTACGACTTCATGGGCAGGCGCCGGATGGCCTTCGTCTTCTCGGCGGTAGTGCTGCTGGTGAGCGTGGTCTCCCTGAGCCTGCAGACCCTCAATTTCGGTATCGATTTCACCGGCGGCACCCTGGTGGAGGTGGGATACGAGCAGCCGGTGGAACTGGAGCCGGTGCGTGATCGCCTGGCCGCGGCGGGCTTCTCCGACGGTACGGTTCAGCACTTCGGCACCGCCCGGGACGTGCTCATACGCCTGGCCCCCCGGGAGACCGTGTCCCAGGCGGAGCTGAGCGACCAGGTGATCGCGGTCCTCAGGCGGGACGCGTCCAACCCGGTGGAGCTGCGGCGGGTGGCGTTCGTGGGGCCCCAGGTGGGAGAAGAACTCACGGAGCAGGGTGGGCTGGCCATGCTCGCCGCCCTGGCGGGCATTCTCATCTATGTCATGGTGCGCTTCGAGTACCGTTTCGCCCTCGGGGCGGTGGCCGCCCTGGCCCACGACGTGCTGATCGTCCTGGGGCTGTTCTCCGTACTCCAGCTGGAGTTCGACCTCACGGTGCTGGCGGCGGTGCTGGCGGTCATCGGCTACTCCCTCAACGACACCATCGTGGTGTTCGACCGGGTGCGGGAGAACTTCCGCAAGATGCGCAAGGGCAGCCCCGCCGAGGTCATCAACCGCTCCCTCAACGAGACCCTGTCCCGCACCATCATGACCTCCCTGACCACCATGCTGGTGCTGCTGGCCCTGTTCTTTCTGGGGGGCGAGTTGATCCACAGCTTCGCCACCGCCCTCATCATGGGGGTCATCATCGGCACCTATTCCTCGCTGTACGTGGCGAGTCCGGTGACCCTCATCCTGGGGGTGAGCAAGGCCGACCTCATGCCCCCCAAGAAGGAGGGTGCCGAGGCCCAGGACGACCGTCCCTGAGGGGCGCCATGGCCGGACCCGCGGGTTGACTGCATGACCGTGGTGGTGGGCAGCCTGGACTGGGACCATGACGCGTGGGCCGGGTCGTTCTATCCCCAGGACCTGCCCCGGGAATGGCGTCTCGGTTACTATGCCAACGAATTTCGCGCCGTCCTGGTACCCGGCCGGCGGTTTGCCCAGGCCGATGTGGCACAGGTGGAGAGCTGGCGGGCGGATGTCCCCTCCGGGTTCGCCTTCTGGGTGGAAGTGGCACCGCCGGCCCTGGCGCGGGCCGGCCCCGCGCTGCGGGCCCTGGGGCCCGCCCTCGGCGGCGTGGTGGCGTCCTCTCCACCCGCGGCGGGCTGGCTCGATGCCCTGGCGGTCTGGGTGGCGCCCCATGTGGTGTGTGCCATACCCCATGACGGGGGACAGGCCGCGTATTCGGGCGCGATGGCGAAGGGGGCACCGGCCTACATCTGTCTCGCGGGTGGTGAGCTTCACCCTCCCTGTGCGGTCCTGAAGTTCCCGGAGCCGCCGACGGATAACCGGCGGCTCGCCGTCGCCCTCAGGGCCTTTGCGGCCGCCGCCCGGGGGACACCCGCCATGGCGTGTTTCCCGGCGTCGGCCCAATCGCCCCACGCCATGGAGCAGGCCCAGGTCATCATCGAGCTGCTGGGGGCCTGACACGTCCATGACCGCGGAGAGAGCGTGACCACCAGGAAGAAGAAGAAGGCTGCAAACCCCCACCCGCCGCCGCCGGCCGATGACGCCCTGGTGGTGATCCGCGGCCTTCGTTTCTCCCGCGGCCCGCGGGTCATATTCGACGGTGTGGACCTGACCATTTCCCGCGGCCGGGTGACGGCCATCATGGGTCCCAGCGGCAGCGGCAAGACCACCCTGCTCAAGCTCATCGGCGGCCAGTTGCGGCCCGACGCGGGCACCATCAAGGTGGATGGCGAGGATGTCCACCGCCTGTCCCGGGACGGCCTCTACGCCCTGCGCCGGCGCATGGGCATGCTGTTCCAGAGCGGGGCCCTGCTCACGGACCTCGACGTATTCGAAAACGTCGCCTATCCCCTGCGGGAGCACACCGGCCTGCCGGAGGCCATCATCCGCGACATCGTGCTCATGAAGCTGGAGGCCGTGGGGTTGCGGGGGGCCCGTCATCTCGCGGCCCGCGAGCTGTCCGGCGGCATGGCGCGGCGGGTCGCCCTGGCCCGCGCCATCGCCCTGGACCCCATGATGATCATGTACGACGAGCCCTTCACCGGGCAGGACCCCATCTCCCTGGCCACCCTGGCGAAGCTCGTCCGGGAACTGAACGACATCATTGGGCTCACCAGCGTGGTGGTCTCCCATGATGTGGCGGAGACGGCGGCCATCGCCGACTATGTCTACGTGCTGTCCGGGGGGCGTGTGGTGGGTAAGGGGACGCCCGCCACCCTGGCCCGCACCCGGTCCCGGTGGGTACGGCAGTTCATGGACGGCCTGCCGGACGGTCCCGTGCCTTTCCACTATCCGGCCGGCGACTACGTGGAGGACCTGATGACCGGGGAAGAAGGTTGATCGAACTCCTGCGACGCCTCGGACGCGGCGGCATCGGGTTCTTCCAGCGTCTGGGACGCGCCCATCTGTTTCTCGCCCGGGTGCTGTGGGGGCTGGGAGAATTGTATCCGCGGCCCGGTCTGGTGGTTGCCCAGCTCTGGTCCCTGGGGGTGCTGTCCCTGCTCATCATCCTGGTCTCCGGCCTGTTCGTGGGCATGGTGCTGGGGCTCCAGGGCTACAACACCCTGGTGGACTTCGGGGCGGAGGAGTCCCTGGGGGTCCTGGTGGCCCTGTCCCTGGTGCGGGAACTCGGCCCGGTGGTGTCGGCCCTGCTGTTCGCGGGACGGGCGGGTTCCGCGCTTACGGCCGAGATCGGGCTGATGAAGGCCACGGAACAGCTGGCAGGCATGGAGATGATGGCGGTGGACCCGCTGCGGCGGGTGGTGGGCCCCCGCTTCCTGGCGGGGTGGCTGTCCCTCCCCCTGCTGGCGGCCATCTTCAGCGCCATGGGGGTGCTGGGCGGCTATTTCGTGGGGGTGGGGCTGCTGGGGGTGGACGACGGCGCGTTCTGGTCCCAGATGCAGTCCAAGGTGGATTTGCGTGATGACGTCGTCAATGGTGTGATAAAGACCATCGTTTTCGGCTTCGTGGTGACCTGGATAGCCGTCTTCGAAGGGTATGATTGCGTGCCCACATCGGAAGGTGTCGGCCGCGCCACCACCCGCACGGTGGTCCACTCGGCGCTGGCGGTACTGGCGCTCGATTTCGTGCTGACGGCGCTGATGTTCAACGAGGGTTAGGACGGGCGAATGGTTAATACCAAGGTAGTCGAGGTGGGAGTGGGGGTATTCGTGGCCCTGGGGCTGGCGGCCCTGTTCATGCTCGCCATGCACGTCAGCAACCTGGCCCTGTCGGAGGGCAATGACGATGGCTACGAGATCGTCGCCTATTTCGATAACGTCGGTGGTCTGAAGGTGCGCTCACCCGTCACCATGGCAGGGGTCAATGTCGGCCGCGTGCGGGCCATCGAGTTCGATGACCGCACCTACCAGGCGCGGGTGACCATGGGTATCGGTGCCCGCTATGACAAGATCCCCGCCGACACCATGGCGAACATCTTCACCGCCGGTTTGCTGGGGGAACAATACGTCTCCCTGGACGCCGGCGGCGATGACAACTATATGAAGGACGGCGATGAGATTCTGATCACCCAGTCGGCCCTGGTGCTCGAGCAGGTGGTGGGGCAGTTCCTCTACAGCAAGGCCGCCGAAGGCCCTGCCGCGCCGCCGGCCGCTACGGACGACTTCGACCCCCAGGACCCCTTTGCCCCCTGAGGCCCCTGGCGCCCCCTATTCCTTATCCTCGGTGCGGCGATGGGTTCGCGCACATGAATCGTTGGCAGAAAAACGTATGAAAATGTCCAGATTTCTTGCAGGTTTCTCCGTCTCCCTGATGATGTGGGGGGGGCTGGCAGTCGCCAGTACCTCCGAGCATGAGGCGGTGCGGCTGGTCAAGGAGACGACGGACCGGGTGGTGAACGAGATCCAGACGGATCGCGAGTCCTACATGAATAACGAGTCCCTGATCTATGATCTGGTGAACGAAGTGGTACTCCCCCATTTCAATTTCGAGCGCATGTCGAAATGGGTGCTGGGCCGCTACTGGCGCGAGGCGTCGCCGCAGCAGCGGGAGCGCTTCGAGAAGGAGTTCAGGCAGCTGCTGGTCAAGACCTACGCCACGGCCCTCACCCAGTATTCGGACCAGGAGATCGCCTACCTGCCGGTGCGGGTGCGGACCGAGGGCGAGGACGTGCTGGTACGCACGGAGGTCCGGCAGGGCGGCGGCTACACCATCCCTATTACCTACAACATGCACCGCAACGACGACAGATGGATGGTCTACGATGTCACCATCGAAGGGGTGAGTCTGGTGAGTAACTATCGCTCGTCATTCGCGGGCCAGATCCGCTCCCATGGCATCGACAGGCTCATCTCCATGCTGGCCGAGCGCAACCAAAGCCTGGGCCGGTGAGCGTGGTGGAGGTGCGGGATGCCGAGGGCGACTGGTTCGAGGTCAAGGGGCCATTGCAGTTCGCCACCGTGCCGACCGTATGGCGCTCCTCCCTGTCATTGTTTACGGGTCGTCACCAGCGGCTGGTATTCGATCTGGCGGGAGTGACGCGCTCCGACAGTGCCGGCCTGGCCCTGCTGGTGGAGTGGATGCGCGAGGCCCGCAAGAAGGGTATAGAGGTTCACTTCCTCAATATCCCCGCCCAGATGGAGGCCATCGCCCGGGCCAGCAACCTGCGCGAACTCCTGCCCTGAGGTTACAATCCGCGCTGGTCGCCTGTCCCCTTTCCGTGTCGCCCTATGGGAGGCGTGGCGGCCCCCACTCAAACCGGTTGGTAGTGCTATGAATGAAGAAGAGATCAAGTCCCTCCTCGAGCAGGGGATCCCCGGCTGTCAGGTCACCGTGGGTGGCGACGGCCGCCACTTCGAGGCGGTGATCGTGAGTGACCAGTTCTCTGGCAAGTCCATGATCCAGCAACACCGCATGGTCTATGACGCCCTCGGGGACAGCTTCCAGACCGATGCCATCCATGCCCTGTCCTTCAAGACGTTGACGCCCGAGGAGGCGGCTGCCAGGGGCTGAATGGCCCCGCGCGACGACCCCCATGGATAAACTGCCCGATGGATAAACTGATTATCAGCGGTGGCCCGCCCCTGGCGGGACAGGTCCGCATATCCGGTGCCAAGAACGCGGGGCTGCCCATCCTCGCGGCCACCCTGCTGGCCGATGGACCCATGCGCGTGGGCAACGTGCCCCATCTCCATGACATCACCACGACCATGGAACTCCTCGGGCGCATGGGGATGGAGCTGGTGGTGGACGAGCGCATGGTGATCGAGGCCGATGCATCCACCATCACCGATTTCTTCGCCCCCTACGAGCTGGTCAAGACCATGCGGGCCTCCATCCTGGTGCTCGGCCCCCTCCTGGCACGCTTCGGCAAGGCGGTGGTCTCCCTGCCGGGCGGCTGCGCCATCGGCACGCGTCCGGTCAATCTGCATCTCGACGGGCTGGCCAAAATGGGGGCCGACATCCACGTGGAGCAGGGCTACATCCACGCCTCGGCCAAGCGCCTCAAGGGTGCCCACCTGTTCCTCGACCAGGTGACGGTGACGGGCACCGAGAACCTGATGATGGCGGCCACCCTGGCCGAGGGCACCACCGTCATCGAGAACGCCGCCAGGGAGCCGGAGGTGGTGGACCTGGCCAACTGCCTCAACGCCATGGGGGCCGGCGTCGAGGGGGCCGGTACCGACACCCTCACCATCCATGGCGTGGACGTGCTCAAGGGCACCCATTACGACATCCTGCCCGACCGCATAGAGAGCGGCACCTACCTCGTCGCGGCGGCCATCACCCGGGGTTCCATCCGCATCCTGGACACCCGCCCGGATATGCTGGACGCGGTGCTGGAGAAGCTGGACGAGGCGGGCGCCCGTCTCAACGTGGGCGCGGACTGGGTGGAACTCGACATGGAGGGCCGGCGGCCGCGGGCCGTGGACATCCGTACGGCCCCCTATCCGGCCTTTCCCACGGACATGCAGGCCCAGTTCACGGCCATGAATGCCGTGGCCCAGGGCACCGGCCTCATCTCGGAGACGGTGTTCGAGAACCGCTTCATGCACGTCCAGGAGCTGCAACGCATGGGGGCCGATATCCGTTTGCAGGGCAATACCGCCATCACCCAGGGGGTGGAGAAACTCACCGGGGCGCCGGTGATGGCCACGGATCTGCGGGCCTCGGCCTCCCTGGTGCTGGCCGGGCTGGTGGCCGCGGGCGACACCATAGTGGATCGCATCTATCACATCGATCGGGGTTATGAGTGCATCGAAGAGAAGCTGGCCCAGCTCGGTGCGCGCATCCACCGGGTACCCGGGTGGGGGGAGGATAACTGATGGCCGGCCCCCAGAACCTGACCATCGCCCTGTCCAAGGGCCGGATCTTCAAGGACACCCTGCCTTTGCTGGAGCGCGTGGGGATCAGGCCCTCCGACGACCCGGACACCAGCCGCAAACTCATCCTGGATACCAATGAGCCCCACATCAAGCTGGTGATCATCCGCGCCTCCGACGTGCCCACCTACGTGGAGTACGGGGCCGCCGATCTCGGGGTGGCGGGCAAGGACGTGCTCATGGAACACTCGGGCGAGGGGCTCTACGAACCCCTCGATCTCGGTATCGCCCGCTGCCGCCTCATGGTGGCGGGGCGGCCCGGTGCCGCCGACGGCCCGGGCCGGCTGCGGGTGGCCACCAAATACGTCCATTCGGCCCGCGCCTTCTTTGCCGCCAAGGGCGTCCAGGCCGAGGTGATCAAGCTCTACGGCTCCATGGAACTGGCCCCCATCGTGGGCCTGGCGGACTGTATCGTGGATGTGGTGGATACGGGCAACACCCTCAAGGCCAATGGCCTGGTGCCCCTGGAGCACATGGCGGACATCAGTTCGCGACTGGTGGTGAACCGCGCATCCATGAAGATGAAACACGAGGCCGTGAAACGCTTCATCGCCGCCATGCGGGATGCGGTGGCCGGCGGTACGGAGGAGGTTTAGACCATGCAGCGTCTCGACATCGGCACGGCGGATTTCTGGGCCCGGCTCGACGGCCTGCTGAGCTGGGACGGCGAGGCGGACCAGTCGGTGAATCACCGGGTGACGGAGATTCTGGCGGACGTGCGGCAACGGGGCGATGGGGCGGTGCTGGAGTACACCAATCGCTTCGACCGCCGGCAGGTGACGGAGATGACCGAGCTGGTCATCGGTCCCGAGCGGCTGGCAGCGGCCCTCGCGGCCATTCCCGGGGATCTGCGGCAGGCCCTGGAGACGGCCGCGGCCCGGGTGCGGGCCTATCACGAGCACCAGCGCCTGGAGTCCTGGCGCTACCAGGAACCCGACGGCACGGTGCTCGGCCAGCAGGTGACGCCCCTCGACCGGGTGGGGCTATACGTGCCCGGCGGCAAGGCCGCCTACCCGTCTTCGGTGCTGATGAATGCCATTCCCGCCCACGTCGCCGGGGTGCGGGAGATCCTGATGGTGGTGCCGGCGCCCGATGGCGAACTCAGCGAACTGGTGCTGGCGGCGGCGGCGGTGGCCGGGGTGGACCGCGCGGTGACGGTGGGCGGCGCCCAGGCGGTGGCGGCCCTGGCCTACGGCACTGCCACCATCCCCGCGGTGGACAAGATCGTGGGCCCGGGCAACATCTACGTGGCCACCGCCAAACGCATGGTCTTCGGCACCGTGGGCATCGACATGGTGGCGGGCCCCTCGGAGATCCTGGTGGTGTGCGACGGTGCCACCGATGCCGACTGGATCGCCATGGATCTGTTCTCCCAGGCGGAACACGACGAGGACGCCCAGGCCATCCTGGTGTCTCCGGACGGCGCCTTCCTCGACGCCGTGGAGGAGGCGGTGGAGCGCCTCCTGCCCGGCATGGAGCGGGCCCCCATCATCGGCGCCTCCATGGCGGCCCGCGGTGCCCTCATCCGGGTGGCGGACATGGCGGACGCGGTGCGGGTGGCCAACCATATCGCCCCCGAGCACCTGGAGCTGTCGGTGGCCGATCCCGAGGCCCTGCTGCCGTCCATCCGCCACGCCGGCGCCATCTTCATGGGCCGCTATACGGCCGAGGCCCTGGGGGATTACTGCGCGGGGCCCAACCACGTGCTCCCCACCTCCCGCACGGCGCGCTTCTCCTCGCCCCTGGGGGTCTACGACTTCCAGAAACGCTCCAGCATCATCCATTGCTCGGCAGCCGGTGCCGACGGCCTCGGACGGGTGGCCTCGCGGCTGGCCCGGGGCGAGGGCCTCACCGCCCACGCCCGCTCGGCCGAGTACCGCCTCAAGGGCTGACCCGCCCGCCTCGGCCTACGGACATTCCCATGAGCCGCTTCTGGCATCCCCGGGTCGCACGCCTGCACCCCTATGTTCCCGGTGAGCAGCCGAAGATGGAGCGGCTGGTCAAGCTCAACACCAACGAGAACCCCTACGGCCCTTCGCCGCGGGTGGTCGCCGCCATCCAGGCCGCCGCCGAGGCCGGCATGCAGCTCTATCCCGACCCCGAGGCCATGGCCCTGCGCACCGCCATCGCCGAGTTTTACAGCGACTTCGGCATCACCCCGGCCCAGGTGTTCGTGGGCAACGGCTCGGACGAGGTCCTGGCCCACGCCTTCCATGGGCTGTTCCGCCAGGATGCGCCGCTGCTGTTCCCCGACATCTCCTACAGCTTCTACCCCGTCTACTGCACCCTCTACGAGGTGCCCTTCGAGACCATCCCCCTGGATGACGCGTTCGCCATCCGCCTGGCCGACTACGAGGGTGACAACGGCGGCATCATATTTCCCAATCCCAACGCGCCCACCGGCCGCGCCCTGCCCCTTGCCGACATCCAGGGCCTGCTGGAGCGCAACACCGACAGCGTTGTCGTGGTGGACGAGGCCTATGTCGACTTCGGCGCCGACAGCGCCGTCGCCCTGGTCAACCGCTTCCCCAACCTGCTGGTGACCCAGACCGTGTCCAAGTCACGATCCCTGGCGGGGCTGCGCCTGGGGCTGGCCATGGGCCACCCGGATCTCATCGCGGGCCTGGTGCGCATCAAGGACAGCTTCAACTCCTACCCCGTGGACCGCCTGGCCAGCGCCGGCGGCATTGCGGCCTTCGCCGATCGCGGTCACTTCGAGCGTAACCGTCGGACGGTGATGGCCGACCGCGAACGGCTGACTGCCGAGCTCGCCGGCCTGGGCTTCGAGGTGCTGCCGTCGGCGGCCAACTTCGTCTTCGCCCGCCACCCCCGCCGCGCCGGTGCCGACCTCGCCCGCGCCCTGCGCGAGCGGGCCGTCATCGTGCGTCACTTCGACCGCCCGCGCATCGCGGATTTCCTGCGCATTACCATCGGCACACCCGAGCAGAACCGCGCCTTCCTCTCTGCCCTGGAGGACGCCCTGGCCCAGCCGTGAAAGGCGGACATGGCGCGGCCGGCGCGGCCGGGCCATGATCCGGGCCGGCAAACGGGCCGTAGCCATGCTTGACGAAAAAGACAAGTTCGACCATCCTATTTGGCTATTTTACGAATGATAATTTAAATATATTCTGATTAATTTAATCAGGATCGTGTAACGACGCCCTGTGGGGAATTCCGAATGAGTGATCAGAGTACAGACAAGGATCGCCGCCGCTTCCTGACGGCCGCGACCTCCGTCGTCGGTGGCGTGGGAGTGGCCTTCGCGGCGGTGCCCTTCATCGTGTCCTGGCGCCCCAGTGCGCGCGCCGAGGCCATCGGCGCGCCCGTGGAGGCGGACATCGGCAAGCTGGAGCCGGGCCAGATGCTGACGGTCAAATGGCGCGGCAAGCCGGTGTGGATCGTGCGCCGCTCCGAGGAATCCGTGGAGGCCCTCCGCTCCCTGGAGGACAAGCTTCGCGACCCCAACTCCGAGGAGCCCCAGCAGCCCGACTACGCCGAAAACCCCACCCGCTCCGTCAAGCCGCAGTACGGCGTGCTGGTGGGTCTGTGCACCCACCTCGGCTGCTCTCCCACCTACCGCCCGGAGTTGGCCCCGGCGGACCTGGGGCCGGAATGGAAGGGCGGTTTCTTCTGTCCCTGCCACGGTTCCTCCTTCGACCTCGCCGGTCGCGTGTATGCCGGAGTGCCCGCACCCCTGAATCTGGAGGTGCCGCCCCACTCCTACCTCAGCGACACCAAGCTCATCATTGGTGTGGATCAAGGAGCCGCCTGATGAAAAACACCCTGAACTCCGTGCTCGTGTGGGTGGATGATCGGTTCCCCCTGACTCAGCTGTGGAACGACCACCTGGCCAAGTATTACGCCCCCAAGAATTTCAATTTCTGGTACTACTTCGGCTCCCTCGCTTTGCTGGTGCTGATCAACCAGATCGTCACCGGCATCTGGCTCACCATGAACTACAAGCCCAATGCGGAGCTCGCCTTCGCCTCGGTCGAGTACATCATGCGGGACGTCAACTGGGGCTGGCTGTTGCGCTACATGCACTCCACGGGGGCCTCGCTGTTCTTCGTGGTGGTCTATCTGCACATGTTCCGCGGCGTGCTCTACGGCTCCTACAAGAAGCCCCGGGAGCTCATCTGGCTGCTCGGCATGGGCATCTACATCGTCCTCATGGCCGAGGCCTTCATGGGCTATCTGCTGCCCTGGGGGCAGATGTCCTACTGGGGCGCGCAGGTCATCATCTCCCTGTTCGGGGCCATCCCGGTGATCGGCGAGGAGCTGGCCCTGTGGATCCGCGGTGACTACGTGGTGTCGGATGCCACCCTCAACCGCTTCTTCGCCCTCCACGTCATCGCCCTGCCGCTGGTGCTGCTGGGTCTGGTGATGGCCCACATCATCGCCCTCCACGAGGTGGGTTCCAACAATCCCGACGGCATCAACATCAAGAAGAACAAGGATGAGAACGGCATTCCCAAGGACGGCATCCCGTTCCATCCCTACTACACGGTGAAGGACCTCATCGGCGTGGGCGTGTTCCTCATCATCGCCTCCCTCATCATCTTCTTCGCACCGGAGATGGGGGGCTATTTCCTGGAGCACGCCAATTTCGTCCCGGCGGATCCCCTGAAGACCCCCGAGCACATCGCGCCCCTGTGGTACTTCACGCCCTTCTACGCCATCCTGCGGGCCGTGCCGGACAAGTTCCTGGGGGTGGTGGCCATGGGGTTGGCCATCGTGATGTTCGTGCTGCTGCCCTGGCTCGACCGCAGCCCGGTACGCTCCATGCGCTACAAGGGCATCATCTCCAAGGTAGCCCTCGGGTTGTTCGTGGTGGCCTTCCTGGTGCTGTGCTGGCTCGGCATGCAGGCCCCGACTCCGGCCAAGACCATCCTGGCCCGGGTCTTCTCCATCATCTATTTCGCATACTTCCTGCTCATGCCGTTCTATACCAGGATGGAACGAACGAAGCCGGTACCGGAGAGGGTGACATGGCAATGATCAACAGAGTCCTAGCCGCCGTGCTGCTGTGCGCGGCTCCCCTGTTCGCCCAGGCCGCCGGTGGCGGCGCCTGCGGCCAGGTGCCCTGCCAGCATCCCGACATCGACCTCGGCGACGAGGAGTCCCTGCAGCGGGGGGCCAAGTTGTTCGTGGATTACTGCCTGTCCTGCCACGGCGCCTCCTACCAGCGTTACAACCGCACGGGGCGGGATATCGGCCTCAGCGAGGACGAGTTGGTGTCCGATTACATGCACATCACGGACAAGCCGGGCCAGCTCATGAAGGTGGCCATGGCCGCCGAGGACGCGGAGCGGTGGTTTGGCATCAATGTGCCGGACCTGTCCCTGGTGGCCCGTTCCCGGGGGGCGGACTGGGTCTACACCTACCTCATCTCCTTCTACAAGGACGAGTCCCGACCCTTCGGCGTGAACAACGGGGTATTCAAAGACGTGGGCATGCCCCACGTGCTGTGGGACTTGCAGGGGCTTAAGGCGGCGCAAAAGACCACGGTGGGCGAGGGTGACGACGCCGCCAAGGTCATCGAGGAGCTCGACACCGTGCGGGCCGGCTCCATGAGCGACGAGGAGTTCGAGGCCGCCATGAGCGATCTGACCAACTTCCTCGTCTATCTGGCGGAACCAGCCAAGATGGTGCGTACCCAGGTGGGCATGTTCGTGATACTGTTCCTTATTGTGTTCACCGTGCTGGCCTATTTCCTTAAGAAGGAGTACTGGAAGGACATACACTGAGCCCCGCCCGGGGCCATCACGGCCCCCGGTGAAGTCTCGTGTGGCCACGGGCCCGCCCGGGTGCCGGCCCGGCCGTTCCCGGGCGGGGGCGGTAAGTGCCTGAGCCGTAGCGCCCGGCCCGGGCGCCCGTACACCATCGCCTGGGCGAAAGGCGGGGCGACCCTCTGGGGTCGCGTGGGAAACCCCGAATCATTCGGCGTTTCCCCCGGCGACCCGGCATCTTATTCCGTTTTCGAGGGTTCGATATCCAATCATGGCTCAGCTTGCAAACCGTCGTTCGACGATGACCTTCTACTCCGATCCCACCGATCCCGCCTGCCACGCGGTGCGTTACGTGTTATCGGAAAAGGCCATCAACGTGGATGTCCTCAGCGTCGAGGAGGACAGCCGGCCGGAGGAACTGAACGATCTCAATCCCTATGGCACGGTGCTCACCCTGGTGGACCGGGATCTGGTGCTCTACGACGAGCACATCATCATGGAATATCTCGATGAGCGTTTTCCCCACCCCCCCCTGATGCCCGTGGACCCGGTGTCGCGGGCCAACAACCGCTTGTTCCGTTTCCGTATCCGCTGGGATATCTACGCCCTGTTGGAGGAGATGGATGCCACCACCTCGAAAAAGGAGGCGGAGGAATACCGGCGCGGTGTACGGGACACCCTCACCGCCATCGCCGGCGTGTTTGCCCAGAAGCCGTTTTTCATGTCCGACGAATTCTCCCTGGTGGACGCGTACCTGGCCCCGGTCCTGTGGCGCCTGGACCATTACGGCATCAAGCTGCCCCCCCAGGCGAAGCCGTTGCTGACCTATGGCGAGCGCCTGTTCGCCCGCGAGTCCTTCCACGCCAGCCTGTCGGAATTCGAGCAGGAGCTTAAGGGCTGATCCCATGAGGCGCCGGCCCCGCTGCCGGCGCGCTTAAGGTCCCACTACCCCGGTCCGGCGCAGGGCCGTGGCGGAGCCGCCCGCCCCCTGATCTTCCGGCACCTTCCTGCTAGGATATTTCCCGTGACCTCCACCAGACCTTACATGATCCGGGCCATGTTCGACTGGATAGTCGACAACGACATGACGCCCCATCTCATCGTGGATGCCGAGCGCGAGGACGTGGTAGTGCCCCGCGAGCATGTGCAGGATGGCAAGATCGTACTCAACATCAGCCCCTCGGCGGTTCAGGGGCTGGTGCTGCAGAACGACTATATCTCCTTCGGCGCTCGTTTCTCCGGACGTCCCGACACGGTGAGCATCACACCTGCCGCCGTGGTGGCCATCTATGCCCGGGAGAACGGTCGGGGCATGGCCTTCGAGGAGGAAGAGGAGCCGGCGGGGACCACCCCACCGGACGACAATTCCCCCGGCGGGGGCGGCAAGCCGAGCCTGCGTGTCGTCAAGTAGTCCGCGCGCGGTGCCGAGGGGCAGGCCATGATCGACATCATAGTGGACGACATCACCCGGCTCGAGGTGGATGCCATCGTCAACGCCGCCAACTCCAGCCTGCTGGGCGGCGGCGGGGTGGACGGCGCCATCCACCGGGCGGCCGGTCCCGAACTGCTGGACTACTGCCGGGGCCTCGGCGGCTGCCCCACCGGGGAGGCCCGCATCACGCCGGGTTTCGAGCTGCCCGCCCGTTGGGTGATACACACCGTGGGTCCGGTATGGCACGGCGGTGACGCCGGCGAGCTCGCCCTTCTGGATTCGGCCTACCGCGCCAGCCTGGAACTCGCCCGGGCCAACGGTGCCCGCTCCATCGCCTTTCCCGCCATCAGCACCGGGGTCTACGGTTATCCCAAAGACGAGGCAGCCCGCATCGCCCTCGCCGCCATGAAGGCCTACGAGCCCTGTTTCGAACGCATCGTCGCCTGCTGCTTCTCGGAGGCCGACGCCGCCGTCTACCGCCAGACCCTCCAGGAAGTCGGCGCGACCTGACACTCCGCCGTCGCCCATACCTTCCCCTCTCCCCCTCGGG